>NZ_JBFBKR010000002.1:0-135069 GCF_040686575.1 Arthrobacter sp. NPDC080073 | reverse complement strand
CGACCACGAATGGGCATGTCCCTCTGAGGCAGTGGTTCAGGAATGAGCATGTCCCTCTGTGGTGCCTCGCGAACGCTAGGCGAAGGCGTTGACGCCCGTCATTTCGGCAGACACAGCCCACAGCCTTGTTGCGGCTTCCGGATCCACAGCGTGCGCATCCACTCCCTGGTACCGGGCGAGCGGCGAGGCCGGGTCAGTGGGCTCAGCGATGTCGCAGTCTTCGCAGTACACCCCGCCCATGCCAGCCAGGGCCGGGGACGTGGCTGCCCACACGGACGTGGCGGCTCCCTGCTCCGGAGTCTTGAAACCCTCCCGGACGTTGCCCGCATCGTCCATCCAGCCCGCCGCGACCATCTCTTCGCGCGGCAGGTAGCGCTGAAGCTCGGTCATGATCCCGCCGGGGTGGACTGCGAAGGCCCGCACCCCGGAGGAGCGGCCGAGGCGGTCCAGCTCTACGGCGAACAATGCGTTGGCGGTCTTTGCCTGGCCGTAGGCCTTCCACTTGTCGTAGCCGGTCTCGAAATTGATGTCCTCGAAACGGATGGGCGAGAGTTTGTGTCCCGTGGAGGACAAGGACACGACGCGGGCCGAACCGGCAGCCGCCAGCGCGGGCCACAACGTGTTGAGAAGCGTGAAGTGGCCCAAATGGTTCGTGGCGAACTGGGATTCCCACCCCGGGCCCACGCGTTGTTCCGGGCTGGCCATGATCGCCGCGTTATTTATCAGGATGTCCAGCGTAGGGTTCGACGCCATGAACCCTGCCGCGAAAGCCTTCACTGCGTCCTGATCTGCCAAATCCAAGGCTTCCACGGTCACTTGCTCCGGTGCGAGGCCTGCCGCGGCGAGGACTTCCTTGGCGTGTCCGGGGCGCCGGGCGGGAACCGTGACCCTGGCACCGGCGGAGGACAAGGCCCTCACCGTTTCCAGGCCGAGCCCGGAATAGCCACCCGTCACAATTGCCGTCTTGCCGCGGAGGTCCACTCCCGCCACAACGTCCGATGCCGTGGAGCCATGACCGAACCCCGATCCGATGGGCTGTTGCGGTGTTGCCATGGATTCCTCGCTCATATCGGACCTTTCGTGTTCACGGAACAGCCGTTCAGTACACCGGCTTGCCCGGCTCGACGTCGCGCACCCACGCCAGGATCCCGCCGTCGAGGTGGCTGACCCGGGTATAACCGGCGCGCTGCGCAGCGGCGAGCACCGTGGCGGAACGGGTGCCGGCCTTGCAGTGGAACACGATCTCTTTGTCTTGCGGCAATTCCGTCCAGGCCTCTCCCGCCAGGATGCGTCCCTGCGGGATGAGCACCGAACCGTCGATGTTCACAATCTCGTGCTCACCGATCTCGCGGACGTCCACCAGTTCAAAGTCACGTTCCCCCGCCGCGCGGGCCTTGAGCATCCCGGAAAGTTCGGTGGCCGTGACAGTCGGAACCGAGTCGCGTGCGGGCTCCGGGGTGATGCCACAGAAAGCTTCGTAGTCGGTCAATTCGGTGATCGGCTCGGCCTCAGGGTCTTTCGAAACCTTGATTTCGCGCCAGCTGCCGCCGAGCGCGTCGAAGAGCGCCACGCGTCCCAGCATGGAGCGCCCGACGCCGGTGATCAGCTTGACTGCCTCCGTCACCATGAGCGAGCCGACAGCGGCGCACAGCATGCCGAACACGCCGCCCTCGCCGCAGGACGGGACCGAGCCGGCAGGAGGGGCCTCGGGATAGAGATCGCGGTAGCTGGGGCCATGCTTCTCCCAGAACACGCTGACCTGGCCGTCGAAGCGGAAAATGGATCCCCAGACGTAAGGTTTGCCGAGAATCGCGGCAGCGTCGTTGACGAGGTATCGGGTGGCGAAATTGTCTGCGCCATCCAGGATGAGGTCGTAGCCGGAGAAAATCTCCAAAGCATTGGAGGAGTCCAGGCGGACGTTGTGCAGTTGCACGTTGACCAGCGGATTGAGTTCCTTGATGGCGTCACGTGCAGATTCGATCTTCGGCCGTCCGACATCGCCCACCCCGTGGATGATCTGGCGTTGCAGGTTGCTGAGGTCGACGTCGTCGTCGTCCACAATTCCGAGCGTCCCCACCCCGGCGGCAGCCAAGTACAACAGGGCGGGAGAGCCCAGTCCGCCGGCCCCGATTACGAGGACTTTTGCGTTCTTGAGCCGGCGCTGACCGGCCGCCCCGATTTCAGGAATAATGAGGTGGCGCGAGTACCGTTCCACCTCTTCGGTGGTCAGCTCCGCGGCAGGTTCCACGAGTGGCGGCAGTGCGGAAGAAGGAGAAGACGGCAACGTTTGGGCAGCAAAAAGAGTGGCCATACTCCAAAGTATGCCTGCCGCTGCCGCCCGGTCATATTACTGCGCAGTATTGTGGTCATAACTGCAAAGGAAAGGCGGCAGACAAGTGACCGAGAGTGCACGTATCAAACAGGAGGCGCAGGTCAGGCAAGATCGGACCGGTTCCCCACGCTCGGCGAGGCTGCCCCGCGATGAGCGCCGGGCTCAACTCCTGAACGCTGCCTTGGAAGTCTTCGTTGCCAACGGGTTCCATGGTGCGGCGATGGACGAAATCGCCGAGACCGCCCATGTCAGCAAGCCGGTGCTGTACCAGCACTTCCCGTCCAAGCGGGAGCTTTACATGGCCCTCCTCGACAGCCACCTGGCCACCCTCACGGAACAGATGCTCACGGCGCTGAATTCGACGTCGGACAACAAGGCACGTGTCCAGGCCGTCATGCGTGCCTACTACCGTTTCATCGCTGGTGATGACCAGGCACACCGGCTCGTCTTCGAATCCGATCTCATCAATGACCCGGATGTCAGCTCCCGACTGGAGACTTTCAACCGCACCTTCGCCGACGCCGTCGCCAAGGTGATCGCCGAAGACACCAAGCTGCCCCCGCTGGAAGCCCAGCTCCTGGGCCGCGGGCTGGCCGGAATGGCGCAGGTCAGCGCCCGGTATTGGCTCGAAACCGACGGCGATTTGGACCTCGATGTTGCCAGCGACCTGATCTACCGTTTAGCTTGGCGCGGAATCAGTCGCTTCCCGAAAGAGTCCTAGACTACAAATAGAGGACTGAGTAATTTCTTGATTGGCTGGGAGGCCCCGCTGTGGAAGTAAAGATCGGCATTCAGAATGTTGGCCGTGAGATCGCGCTTGAGTCCGCTCTCGATGCCGAGGCTGTTGCCAAGATCGTGAGCGAGGCCATCGCGAATGGCACGGACCTGCGCCTGACCGACGAAAAGGGCCGCCAAGTCATCGTTCCCGGCAACGTCCTCGGATACGTGGAGATCGGCGCCGAGGAAGTACGCCGGGTCGGCTTCGGAGCCCTCTAAGCAAGACGCAAGAACACCAGCGAGCCAGGAGTCCGCATGCTCTCACTTGTCATCGTGGCGCTAGCCACCATCGCCTCAGGCTTCATCGTTTGGGGAACTGACAAACACCGTGGAACGTACGGAATCACCCTGCCCGCTGGCGTTTCGGTGGCCGTCGCCATGCTGAGTTGGATGATCTTCATCCAACTTGGCTTTGGCTACCAGCCTGGCCTGACGTGGATCCCATGGGTGCTGCCCATCATTCTGGGTACCGTGGCTGCCGCGGTGGCCTCCTACTTCCTGGGCCGCCATCGGACCCGGCACGACACCGCCAAGCTGACCGCGGCGCTGCGGCTCTAGCCGGCGCTGCGCCTCTAGCCGGCGCTGCGCCTCTAGCCGGCGCTGCGCCTCTAGCCGGCGCTGCGGCTCTCGATACACATCCGGCTCATGGCGTGGCTTCGGGTTCGGCCACTGCCCCGGCCTCCGCGGCTGCTTCGCTGGCGCTCGTGGCCGCCCGGATGTCCCGTTGGGTCACTTCGCTGCCGGAGTCATGGGAGGTGTAGCGGATGAACACCCGGTTGTACCGCCAGTCCAGGTCCGGGTGGTGGTTCTGCTGCTCGGCGATGCGCCCGACGGCGGCGATCAGCTCCAACGCGGCAGCCGACGTCGGGCATTTGTAGACGGTGACGAGGCCGCCCAGGCGGTACCGCCAGTCCGGCAGCTTCGCCAAGGCGTCGTCGATCGCAGACCTGGTGAGGATGTCGTCTTTACCGGCCATGGGACGCTCCTTCGCTGATGTGGAATTCGCAGGAATCCCCCGAGCGGCCAGCGGTGGCCGTTAGAGGAACTCGGCCCGGCCTTCCATCGCCGAGGAGGCCAGTGCGTGTTCCCGGCGCGGGATGCGGCCCGCCTGCTTCGCCAGCCTACCGGCGATGACCGCATGTTTGAAGGCCTCGCCCATCTGCACCGGGTTCTGCGCACGGGTCACTGCGGTGGCCAGAAGCACGGCGTCGCAGCCGAGCTCCATGGCGAGTACGGCGTCGGACGCGGTGCCGATGCCGGCGTCGAGCACTACCGGCACCGAAGCGCGGGACACAATCAGCTCGATGTTGTGCGGATTCAGGATGCCCAGGCCGGTGCCGATAGGCGCACCCAAGGGCATCACCGCAGTCGCTCCAAGGTTTTCCAGGCGAAGCGCCAGCACTGGGTCGTCGTTGGTGTAGGCGAAGACCTTGAAGCCGCGGTCGACGAGTTTCTCTGTTGCATCCACGAGCTCCACGGCATCAGGCAGTAGGGTCTGTTCGTCGGCAATGACCTCGAGCTTCACCCAATCCGTTTCCAAGGCCTCCCGGGCAAGCTCGGCTGTCATGACAGCGTCCTTGGCAGTGAAACAGCCGGCGGTGTTGGGCAGGACACGGATGCCGTGGTCAACGAGCAACTGGAACAGCGAACCTGTTTCCGTCGGGGAGTACCTCCGCATGGCAACGGTGGTGAGTTCGGTGCCGGAAGCCAGCAAGGCTGCCCCCAGCCCGTCCAGGCTCGGGGCTCCGCCGGTCCCCATGATGAGGCGCGAGCCGAACTCGACACCGTCGATCATCAGGGGATCGGTTCGGGTGCTTGCTGCTTGGGTGCTTGCTGTGGTCATCGTTCAGCCTCCTTGTACTGCGGTAACGATTTCGAGTTCGTCGCCCTCTTCGAGCGCGGTGGCAGCCCACTGGCTGCGCGGCACCACTTCGGAATTGCGTGCGACGGCGACGCCGATCTTGCGTCCGTCGGCCGCCTGGCCGCTGGGGTCCACGGCCCGTCCGGTGATGTGGCTGACGAGGGTGGTGACCGAAGCGTCGTCACTCAGTGTGTGGTCTGCGCCGTTTAATTTGATGTTCATGCGGGGTCCTTCGGGAGGGGATTAGAGGTATCGGAGGATGGGCGGGCTGTTGAGGCCCGTGCCGCTGCAAGCGGGCGGGAGAAGCGGTCCGGGCGGAATTTGTTCCACCGGGGATCGACGGTGCCGTCCATGAGTCCGACGCAGATTTTCGCCGCTGCCGGGGTGAGGAGCACGCCATGGCGGAAGAAGCCGCTGGCTACGATGAGGCCGTGCACGGCCGTGTCCCCGCCGCCCTCAGTGCCGACCCTGCCCAGCAGCGGCGCATTGTCCGGAGTGCCCGGACGCGCACGGGCAGTTGCTTCCAGGAGTTCCAGTTCGGCCACGGCCGGGACAAGTACCTGGGCGTCGCGGAGCAACTGGTACACGCCGCCGGCTGACACCGGGTTGGCCGTTCCTCCGGACTCCGACAAGCCGTCTTCGCGTTGCGTCGCGCCGATCACCACGGACCCGTCGTCTCGGGGGACGATGTAGACGGGCACTCCGCGCACCATCCCACGGACCGTGGCCGTGACAAGGGGTTGCAGGTGCTCCGGGACGCGCAGCCGAAGAATGTCGCCGTACACCGGACGCAACGGGAGCGACAATCCATCCGGCAGGCCGTTCAAGCGCGCGGCATCAAGTCCGTTGGCTACCACCGTTTCGGTGGCGTGCACTTCGATGCCTGAGCCGAGCACAACCCCGACGACGCGCCCGTCCTCCCACAGGAGGCCGGCCGCGGTGTCCCTGACCGCAAAACCGCCCTCGGCCCCTGCAATCCAGCTGGAATCGCCGGGCCGGTGGTCTGCAAGCGCGCCTAGAATCGCAGCCGAAAGCCGGCGCGGATCCACTTGGTGGTCGCCCGGGATGTCGAAGGCACAGGAAATCTGCGGGCTCAACAGCGGCTCACGCTCCCGGGCTTCGCGCAGCGGCACGGATTCCACCACCAGGCCGTTGGCCAGCTGGACATCCCGGAGGTCGGCGAGCGCCCGGCGGTCCGCAGCGTCCGCACCGACGGCGAGGGTCGGCGTCGTACGGTAACCCGTGGTGCGTCCGGTGCGTGAGCCGGTCACATTGCGTTCGAAGTCCGGCCACAATGCCGACGATTCGAGCATGAGCTCCAGGAGGTCCTCTTCCTGGTAATGCAGTTCGCTGACGGGCGCCAACATGCCCGCCGCCGCGAAGGTGCCGCCGCTCGCCGGTACAGGATCGATCAGGACCACCGAACGGCCGGCCCGGCGGGCTTCCCACGCGATGCCGAGGCCAATGACACCGCCCCCGATCACCGCCACATCCGCATGCAGGGGTCGGTGCTGGGTGCTTACTTCGTCCATGGAGTCCTTCCCTACGCCGGTACTAGCCGGATCAGGTCAAGCGGTCGGCGCTGAAGCCCTCTCAGCCGCGCGGCGATTGTGACTGCCGCCGCGGCTCCCGCGGTACCAGCCCAGTTTAGAGGAACTACTCTGTTTCCATGACCCCGCACGATGTCCACACCACCGCCCGCCTGTACCTCTGCACCGACGCCCGGAAGCAACAGGGGGATTTTGAGCAGTTTGTCGATGCCGCATTCGAGGGCGGCGTGGACATCATCCAACTGCGTGACAAGACGATTGAAGCGGCCGAGGAACTGGAGCTCCTGGAGACACTGCGCTCCGTGGCTCACCGTCACGGCCGTCTCTGGGCAGTCAACGACCGCGCGGACGTGGCGTCCCTCTCCAACGCACCGGTGTTCCATATCGGCCAAAAGGACATTCCGCTGCGCTCGGCCCGCAAGCTGCTCCACGACCGCACCATCATCGGCCTCTCCACGCACACGCCGGATCAGATTGACGCAGCCGTCGCGGCGTCGCCTGGCCGCAGCGGCCTGGACTACTTCTGCGTCGGACCCGTGTGGGCCACGCCCACCAAGCCGGGACGTTCCGCCGTCGGGCTCGATCTGGTGAAGTACGCCGCCAACGCGGTGAAGCAGGCAGACGAAGAGACCGTCGGCGGGGTTATGCTCCCCTGGTTTGCGATCGGCGGCATCGATCTCAGCAACGTGGAAGAGGTCGTTCGGGCCGGCGCGAGCCGCATCGTGGTGGTCCGCGCCATCACTGAGGCGGAGGATCCGACGTCGGCAGCCCGGGCACTCCTGGCTGCCTTGGACGCAGCGGCGGCCTAGCGAGACTCCGGAAGATTTTGGAGTTACCCTGACTTTCGTGTCACATCAGCGGTTAGCCCCGAATGTCAGTGAAACGTCGAACCGGCTCGCGGAAGCGCTGGCGGCGCTTCGGACTGAACTCGAGCTGCCCGCAGGTTATCCCGCTGAAGCGCTGCGGGACGCCGAAGCCGCTGTTTCCGGACACACCCTGCCGGCCCAGGACTGCACGGACGTCCCGTTCATCACGATCGACCCCGTCTCTTCCACGGATCTCGACCAGGCCCTCTTCATTGACCGGTCCGGTGATGGTTACAGGGTTCTCTACGCCATCTCCGATGTGCCCTCCTTTGTGCCACCGGGAGGCGCGCTCGACGCCGAGACCCGCCGCCGCGGGCAAACGTACTATGCCCCTGACGGCCGCATACCGCTGCACCCCGAGATCATCAGCGAGCATGCCGGGAGCTTGCTGGCCGGCCAGACGTGCGGCGCGTTCGTGTGGGACTTCGAACTCGATGCCGAGGCGGAGTTCCGCACCGTCTCCGTGCGTCGGGCGAGCATACGAAGCCGCGCCAAGCTCGACTACAAGGGCGTGCAGCGGGCGATCGATTCCGGAACGGCTGATCCCGTCCTGCAGCTGCTCAAGGAAGTCGGGCTCAAGCGGGTGGAACTCGAACGCCGCCGTGGCGGGGCCAGCCTGAACATGCCCGAGCAGGAAATCGTCCAACTGCCCGACGGCGAGGGGTACAGGATCGTCGCCGCTCCCTCGCTGCCGGTGGAGGATTGGAACGCCCAGATTTCGCTCATGACCGGGATGGCCGCCGCCCAGTTGATGCTCGACGGCAAGGTGGGAATCCTGCGTACCATGCCCGCCCCCGACGAGCGCTCGCTGCTCCATTTCAAACGGCAAGCGGGGGCACTCGGGAAGCCCTGGACCGAGGGGACCAGCTATGGCGAGTACCTGCGGACCCTCGACGCAAAGGACCCCCGGCAACTCGCCATCCTCCATTCAGCGGGGCTGCTTTTCCGTGGTGCCGGGTACACGCCTTTCGACGGCGAGGTGCCCGGAAGCGTCATGCAGTCAGCCATCGGGGCTCCGTATGCCCACACCACCGCGCCATTGCGCCGGCTTGTCGATCGTTTCGTGCTGGTCATCTGCGAAGCGTTGAGCAATGGAACAGAGATCCCTGCATGGGCCCGGCATGCTTTGCCGAGCCTGCCCGAGATCATGGCGTCATCCGACCAGCTTGCCGCCAAAATGGAGCGCCTCGCCCTGGACACCGTCGAGGCAGCGCTCCTTGTCAACCACATCGGACAGGAATTCGACGCGGTAGTGATTTCCGGATCGAAACCGGCCAGGAACAACGGAAACGGCAACGGGAACAGCACCAACGGCAACAACGGCAATGGCAATGGGAACGGAACCCCGCACGGCCCGTACGGCATCGTCCAGATCGCCGAGCCCGCGGTCACCGCCCGTTGCGACGGCGAAATGGAGTCGGGCACGAAGGTCCGCGTGAAACTGCTCGACGCGGACATTGCCACCCGCCAAATCACCTTCGAACTGCTCCCCTAGCGCATTCCGTCCGCAGGGCCGGAGCCGCGATCCGGGGATTATCGCCCCCAGACGCTAGACTGGGTGAGTAGTAATGGATGCCCGGTCGTTGATTCAGTTAATTTTTTGACATCAACAAGCCCGCCCCTACGCGATCTTGAGATACACCAGCTGGTCCCCAGTGCCAGTATTTAGATAGCCCGCGATCGGCTTCCACTGGATTTGCTTGCGCCCATCCGTGCTCCGGAACGGCCCTGCCACAACCGTTGAGCACGCAGCGCAGCCCAAATGAATAAGGAAAACTCCACTGTGAGTGAATTGCACACCCATGAAGTTCTGACAGACGGAACCGAAACGATCGAACCCGAGGAAACCATTTCCTCGGATGAGACACCCCACGAGATCGCAGAAAAGACCTTCGCCGACTACAACGTCCGCGCCGACATCGTTGAATCCCTCGCCGACGCCGGAATCACCCACCCGTTTCCCATCCAGGCCATGACCCTCCCGGTCGCGCTGGGCGGTCACGACATCATCGGCCAGGCCAAGACCGGTACCGGAAAGACCCTCGGTTTCGGCATTCCGGCGCTGCAGCGCGTCGTTGGACCCGGCGACGCCGGCCACGACAAGCTCGCTGTCCCGGGTGCACCCCAGGCCCTCGTGATTGTTCCTACCCGCGAACTCGCCGTTCAGGTTGCCAACGACCTGCAGACGGCATCCCGGAAGCGCAACGCCCGCATCGCCACCATCTATGGCGGCCGCGCCTACGAGCCCCAGATCGAAGCCCTGCAAAAGGGTGTCGAGGTTGTTGTCGGCACGCCCGGCCGTTTGATCGACCTCTACAAGCAGAGGCACCTGAACCTGAAGAACGTTCGCATGGTGATTCTCGACGAAGCAGACGAGATGCTCGACCTCGGCTTCCTTCCCGACGTCGAAACCCTGATTGCCGGCACACCCGCCGTCCGCCAGACCCTCCTCTTCTCGGCCACAATGCCCGGCCCGGTCATCGCCATGGCCCGCCGTTACATGACGCAGCCCACGCACATCCGTGCCGCCGACCCTGACGACGAAGGCCTGACCAAGCGGGACATCCGGCAGCTCATCTACCGTGCCCACAGCATGGACAAGGTCGAGGTCGTCGCCCGCATCCTGCAGGCCCGCGGCCGCGGCCGGACCATCATCTTCACCAAGACCAAGCGCACCGCGGCCAAGGTTGCCGAAGAACTCGTAGACCGCGGTTTCGCGGCCGCCGCCATCCACGGTGACCTGGGCCAGGGCGCCCGCGAGCAGGCGCTCCGGGCCTTCCGCAACAACAAGGTGGACGTCCTCGTGGCCACCGACGTCGCGGCCCGCGGCATCGACGTCGATGACGTCACGCACGTGATCAACTACCAGTGCGTCGAAGACGAAAAGATCTACTTGCACCGCGTCGGCCGCACCGGCCGCGCAGGCAACAAGGGCACGGCCGTGACGTTCGTCGATTGGGACGACATGCCGCGCTGGGGCCTGATCAACAAGGCCCTGGGCCTGAGCTACCCGGAGCCCGTGGAAACCTACTCCTCGTCGCCGCACCTTTTCGAGGAACTGGACATCCCCGCGGGCACCAAGGGCCGCCTGCCCCGCGACAAGCGCACCCTCGCGGGCGTCGACGCCGAGGTCCTGGAAGACCTGGGCGAGACCGGCAAGAAGAACTCCCGTTCCAGCGGCGATTCCGGGCGTGGACGCACGGGCCGCGACGGCGGGCGTGATGGTGGCCGTGAAGGCGCCCGCCGCGCTCCCAGGTCAGGCGACGCTCCGTCCCGCGAAGGAGACGGTGAGGGCGGACGCAACCGCACCCGCCGCCGTCGTACCTCCGAAGGCGAAGCAGCCCCCGCTGAAGGTTCAGTTCAGTCTGCCGAGCCCCAATCCGGGCAGGCACAGTCCGGCGAGGGCACGGACAAGCCGTCCCGCGCACGCCGCTCCCGCACCCGCCGCCGCAACGGCGAAGTGGTGTCCGCTTCCGGTGCATCCGGTGAGAGCACCGAGGCTTAACGGCCTCGATGACTGACATTGTTTGGGCGCCGGACGGCAGCAATTTGGTGGTTCACGCGGACAACGCGGATTTCCTCCCGACGCTGCCGGACGGCGCCTTCACACTGATTTACGTCGACCCGCCCTTCAATACGGGCCGGGTCCAGAGCCGCCAGGAAACGCGCATGGTCCGCAACGCCGACGGCGACGGCGACCGCGTCGGCTTCAAAGGACGCTCCTATGACACCATCAAGGGCGCCCTGCACAAATACGACGACGCTTTCAGCGACTACTGGTCCTTCCTGGAACCCCGGCTCGTGGAGGCTTGGCGGCTGCTCGCCGACGACGGCACCCTGTACCTGCATCTGGACTACCGCGAAGTGCACTACGCCAAGGTCATGCTGGACTCGATCTTCGGCAGGGAGTGTTTCCTGAACGAGATCATCTGGGCCTACGACTACGGCGCACGCGCCAAGAACCGCTGGCCCACCAAGCACGACAACATCCTCGTGTACGTCAAGAACCCTGCGAAGTACCACTTCGACAACGCCGAGGTCGACCGTGAGCCGTACATGGCGCCGGGCCTCGTGACGCCGGCCAAAAGGGAACTGGGGAAGCTTCCCACGGACGTTTGGTGGCACACCATCGTTTCCCCGACCGGCCGGGAAAAGACCGGCTATCCGACGCAAAAGCCCGAAGGCCTGGTCCGGCGGATCGTCACCGCGTCCAGCCGGCCGGGAGACTGGTGCCTCGACTTCTTCGCCGGCTCAGGCACGCTCGGTTCGGTCGCGGCGAAACTCGAGCGCAAGTTCGTGTGCGTGGACCAGAACGCCCCGGCCATCGAAGTGATGCGGAAGCGCTTGGACGGCAAGGCCGCTTTCTACCCCGGCTAGCGGACCACCGAACTCCCCGTGCCCAGTTCCTCGATGCGGGCCAGGACATCGGGGGACGTCAGGTTCTCCCCGAGCAGATTGGGTTTGCCGGTTCCGTGGTAGTCGGAGGAACCGGTGATGAACAGCCCGTGTTCGGCGGCCAGTCGCCGCAGGAACACGCGGCCCTCCTCCGGGTTGTCGCGGTGTTCCACTTCCAGCCCCATGAGGCCCGCATCGATCATTTCCCCGTAGGTCCGTTCCCCGACCACCCGGCCGCGGGCCGAGGCCACCGGATGCGCGAAGACGGGAACACCGCCCGCCGCCCGGACGAGCTCGACGGCGAGCGCCGGGTCCGGTGCGTAGTGCTGCACGAAGTAGCGCGAGTGCGACGTCAGGATCGCGGTGAACGCCTCTGAGCGGCTCTCGACCGCACCGGCCGCCACGAGGGCGTCGGCGATGTGGGGCCGGCCCACAGTGGCACCGGGAGCCACATGATGGATGACATCATCCCAGCTCAAGGGGTAGTCCTCGGCCAGGAGCGTGACCATGCGCTTGGCGCGGGTGAGCCTCGCGTCTTTCGCTTTGGTGATTTCCTCGAGCAGGCCGGGGTGTCCGGGATCATGGAGGTAGCTCAGCAGATGGACGCTGATCCCCTCCCGGGTGCGGCACGAAATCTCCATTCCCGGCACGAAAGCCACCCCGAATTCGAGGGCCGCGACGGAGGCCTGCTCCCATCCGTCAGTGGAATCGTGGTCGGTCAAGGCCACCACATCCAGCCCCGCGGCAGATGCGGAAGCGATCACTCCCGCGGGAGCCTCGGTCCCGTCGGAAACATTGGAGTGCGCGTGCAGGTCGATCTTCACTTTCCAAGCGTATTTGATGAGGGACGGCTTGGACCGCTGCGCCGCTGGCCTAGTATCGGCCTGGATGGGACTATTGGACGGTGAACGATGCAGATAACACCCAAAACGGTGAAACCACAGCCTCCCAGCCCCTGGAGGAGCGCGTCAACAACCGCTCCCAGCGGCCCACATCCGATGCCTTCAAGGCGTTCATGGCCAGCAATTGGGCGCCAGCGCCGCAGGTGACCCCTGCGCGTGACGCCGTCGCAGACCATGCCGCCACGCGTCGTCGGGCCATCTCCGACAAGTTCGCGGGCCTGCGCCTCGTCGTACCGGCGGGCCCGCTCAAGGTCCGCTCGAACGATTGCGACTACCGCTTCCGCCCCCACTCCGGATTTGCCCACCTCACGGGCTTGGGCCTGGACCACGAGCCCGATGCCGTGCTGGTCCTGGAACCTGTCGAGGAGGGAACCGGCGACGACGGCGGCAACCACCTCGCGACGCTCTACTTCCGTCCGCTGGCCGGCCGGGACACGGAACAGTTCTACGCCGACTCGCGTTCCGGCGAGTTCTGGATCGGCGCTCGCCCGACGCTCACCGAATTCGAAGCGCGCCTCGGGCTCAGGACCGCGCACATCGACGAACTCGAGATGGCCATCACGAAGAACGTAGGTGCCCCGGAAATCGGTGGCATCTCCATTCGCCTGGTCCGCAAAGTCGACGAGAACATCGACGCCCTCGTGGACACCGCCCGCTACAACACAGCCAAGGATCCGGAAAACCTGGACCTCGGCGAACTCGATGCCCTCGACGAGCTGCTGAGCGAGGCGCTTTCCGAGCTGCGCTTGCTCAAGGACGCCTGGGAAATCGAGCAAATGAAGATCGCCGTGTCCGCGACCGTGGAGGGTTTCGCCGACGTCGTCCGCGCCCTCCCCCGCGCCATGACCCACCACCGCGGCGAGCGCGTCATCGAAGGTGCTTTCTTCGCGCGTGCCCGTGAAGAAGGGAACGAGCTCGGCTACGACACCATCGCTGCCGCCGGAAACAACGCCACGGTGCTGCACTGGACGCGGAACACGGGCAAGGTCAACGCCGGGGAACTCGTGCTGCTCGACGCCGGCGTAGAGGCAGATTCGCTCTACACCGCCGACGTCACCCGCACCATTCCCGCCAATGGAAAGTTCTCGGACGTCCAGCGCAAGGTCTACGAAGCCGTCCTTGACGCCGCCGACGCCGGATTCGCCGCGGCCCAGCCGGGCGTGAAGTTCCGCGATATCCACACTGCGGCCACCACGGTCCTCGCGGAGCGCCTGGCCGAGTGGGGCCTGCTTCCCGTCTCCGTCGAGGAAGCCATCAGTGCCGAAGGCCAGCAGCACCGCCGCTGGATGCCGCACGGTACGAGCCACCACCTGGGCCTGGACGTCCACGACTGTGCCCAGGCCAGGCGTGACCTCTACCTGGACGGCGTACTCACCGAGGGCATGGTGTTCACCATCGAACCCGGGCTCTACTTCAAGAACGAGGACCTTGCCATTCCGGAGGAATACCGCGGAATCGGCGTCCGGATCGAGGACGACATCCTGATGACGGCAGACGGCCCGGTAAACCTCAGCGCCGCTCTCCCGCGCAAGGCCGACGACGTCGAGTCCTGGATGGCGGGCATCTACCAGGACGCCGAAGCGTAACTGCTGAGCCAATCGCAAGAGGAGGGCTACCGGATGTTGATCCGGTAGCCCTCCTTTTTTCATGAATCCCGGGTCAACACGTAGATGGCGGCTGCCGTCCACTTAATTTCGGGATTTTTGCACTGAGATTTGCGGATTTGACCACTGAGATTGACGAAATCCACACTGAGACGCCCCTCGGCACTTGTACCCTCCTCCTAGGCGCAGCACCTGACCTGCCACGGCGCGGTCCGTTGGCGGCGAGGCTTGTGCCGCGCCGCCAACGAACCAAGTGAGACAGCAAGGATACGAACAACACTGAATTTGGGGGGACTGCGTGCGCTTGCCACTGTTCAATATTTTCGAATTTCCAAAGCACAAGAATTTCTATGAGGCGATCCATGCCGCTGGGCCCGCTGGCGCGTGGAAGCTCATGAAGGAGCTGGACACCCTCGATCGGCCCATCTACCGGGCACGACAACCAGACGTAAACAATTTCGAGGTCTTGAGAGCCCGGGCCTTGAATTTCATGAATGCTGTCCCCCGGCTCGATGGCTTCGACAAGTATTTGCACGCCACGAGCTTTGCCGGGTACGGACCGAAGCTGCAGTTTGAATCGACTTTCATCAATCTGTGGATGAAAGAACCTGAGACCCTGTTCCGCGATGTCGTCGCCGTCGATGGACGCGAGCACCTTCACGAGGCGGCGTCGGGTGGCGGAGGGGTCATCGCGCTCCCGCTGCAACTGGGACCCTCATATGCGGCCGTTCCCATGCTCGCATATGAGATGCCGACGACGACGCTCTACAACCGGATGAATTTTGACGAGATCCGCGTAGCGTCCTTTCCTGATTTGGACTTCCGCGGGATCCAGCTCGGGAGCGCATCCGCGATGCGCTCTGGCCTGACGGCCCTGCGTGAAGGCAGGATCTTTTCCATGTTCCCGGAACGGGACCCCCGCGGGGTGGATGAACACCATGCCCGAATTCCATTCCTGGGGACGACCATCATGGTTCCCACAGGTCCGGTTATCCTGAGCGATGTTTCCGGTGCCCCCATGGTCCCCGTCACGCTCAGGGCCATCGGCAACGGCCGGTTTCGACTCAAATACCATCCTGCTGTTCCGGCGCCGGAATCTCGGCATGAACGTCGCCGCTCCCTGCTGGCCGTTTGGGATGTCATTGAGTCGGAGCTTCTCGCCGGAGACGTCGGAGAATGGGAGATGTGGTTCGCATTTGACCGGGTGCTCCCCCAGGTCTGGACCATCGAGACATGACCGGCAGCATTCCCGCCATTTCCCTCAAAGGCGTTCGTCGCCACTATGACGACGGCGCCGGAAACGAGAAAGCTGCTCTAGACATTGTTGAGCTGGAGGTCCGGCCTGGTGAACTTGTCGCCGTCATTGGACCATCTGGATCCGGCAAGTCAACCCTGCTCCAATTGGTCGGTGGAATCGATTCCCCGACTGCGGGGAGTATCGACGTAGCAGGACTCCGGGTATCCGGGTTGGACGAAAAGCAGAAGACAATCTTCCGGCGGGAGAATATCGGATTCATTTTCCAGGCATTTCACCTTGTTCCAAGCATGACGGTGGTGGAGAACGTCGCGTTGTCATCGATTGTTTCGGGTCAAAGAGGCTTTCGTTGGCGAGCAGATGCGCTGGTGGTCCTCGATCAGCTGGGACTGCTTGAATATGCCGATAGATTTCCCGATCAGTTGTCTGGAGGGCAACGTCAGCGGGTCGCCGTAGGTCGAGCGCTGTTTGGGAGTCCCAGCATCGTTCTCGCCGATGAACCGACGGGAAGTCTCGACTCAAGAAATAGGGATGTTGTTCTCGGCCTGATTCGCGACGCGATTGGAGACGATCGTCGTACCAGCGGGCTGATGGTCACCCATGATCCACACGCTGCGAGCTATGCCGACCGGATCATCGCACTGCGGGACGGGAAGATCATTGATCAACTTGACCTGACCCTCAGCACACCACAGCAGGACGGAGATTCTCACCATGATGAGCGCATTCGCTCGTGGTTTGCGGCAACTTCGCTTTGATTTTCCACGATATGGAGTCGCAGCTGTTGCGCTGGTGTTCGGCGTTGCGCTCATTTTCGGCACTTTGCTCACATCGAAAAGTATCAACGACCAGCTCTCACAAGGGGTTGGTTCATTATCCGGCGTAGGCGACGTGGCGGTAGTGCCGGCTATTCCCGGGACCACGGCTCCCGAGAGCGCCGTTGCGGAAATAGCGGACCTCCCTGGCGTTGCGACGTGGATACCGACTCTGGCTCGGACGTCGAGCGTCCGGCCCGCGGGAACGGTTGGCATAGGCCACCAGCTCGTGGTCACGGGTTACCCGGCCGCGTTCAACACAGAGCTTCAACTCATGAGGCTCGAGCTTCGGGGCCGGCTCCCTGCCGTAAACAAGCCCGAGGCCCTGGTTCCGGCTGACGTCGCATCGCGCCTAGGGGTGGACGTAAACGATCCGTTGGTGGTCGCGTCGAGCGACGGGAATACGCAACTTCGCGTCGCGGGCGTGTTCAATGGCAGGGTTCTTGGTCCGCTGGCATACGACAACATCTTTATCGATTTGTCTTACGCCCAGATGATATTCAACCAGCAGGGCCAGGTATCAAGAATTGACATCCAGCTGGCGGCCGGACACTCAGCGGAACGCTGGCAGAGCGAGTATTCGTCCAGCCTGCCTCCCCTGTTCAAAGTGCAGGACACTTCTGCCCTCAATTCGACCCTCGGTCCCCTCATCGCGGTTGTTTCACTCATCTTGATGATCGCCTCCTGCACCGTCCTCGGAATCTCCATCCTCCTATCAGCGACGGCGTTCCAATCCGTCGTCAATGCCCGCCGGCTGACCTACGGAGTTATGAGGGCTGTCGGCGCCCGCGGCTCCTGGCTGGCAGGCGCGGTCCTGTGTGAGGCACTGATGCTTGCGTTCGCGTGCTCGGTGCTCGGGTTGGGGCTTGGGTTTGGCGTCAGCTGGATCCTCAACCAAGTCCTCTCGTTGATCGGCAACATACCTCCGGCAACTGTAGTGGCCGGACTTTGGGAATTTCTGCTTGCCATCATGAGCGGCGTCGCTGCGGGCTGCGCCGGGGCGGCCCGGGCGCTAGTCAAAGTGCTACGCCAGGCCCCTCTTTTGGCCATCTCGCCTGAAGTCGCGGAGCGCAGGTCGGGGCAGAGACTCCGTGCCGTCGTCGGCATCATTTTCCTCATATTGGGAGTCGGCAGCTACTGGCTTGACTCCGTCGTCGTAAAGGTCGTTGGCGTCGCCCTCTCGCTGGCCGCTGTTGGTTTCCTCGCCCCGTTAATTCTCGTAGCCGCCACCAGGCTACAGATCTTCAAGGGATGGACCGGCAGGGCCGCGGCTCAGCGCCTGCGCAAACACGCGTCGCTCGACTCCACGACGGCCATCATGGGCGTTGTCGTCTGCCTGGGTGCCGCCCTTGTGATCGGGGTCGGCTCGGTAAGGAGCGCGATGATGGAACAGATTGCCCGCCAATTCGGAGCCGACATTCAAATTTCGTCCACGACACCCATCACGGAAAAATTAGACGAACGTCTGGGGTCGATTCAAATGATCAACAGGGTTTCCGACACCGTTTGGGACCGGGGAGCATTAGAGTTCCAGGGCACGACGAGCCAGATTGCAATCCTGGCTGTTGATCCAAACAGCTACTTCGCCACAGCTCAGCTTCCATGGCGCCAAGGAAGTGACGGGTCCGCACCCCTTGCGCTGAAAAGTGGGGGTGCGGTCATCATTCCTGAAGCTCTCGCCGCGAGCAACGAGATTTCCTTGGGCGACACCGTCAGATTAGGTCGGGCCGGGAAGACCCTCTCGCTTCGTGTCGTTGGGACGTTTGCCTCCTTGGGCAACGGGGAACCAGGTGGTGATGAGTCGCGACACCGCAGACGAGCTCGGAATCACTGGATCCAACGGCTGGAATGTCGAAGCGAAGCCGGGCGTCGACGTCACAGCGCTTCGGGACCTGATCGCTGATTCGGTTGCCGACATCCCTGGGGTCTCGGTGATCACGGCCGCCAAAATGAGGGAGCGCGCAGAATCAGAGCTCGGTTCGTACGCCGGAGCTGCCTTCGGCATCGTGGTCCTTGCGCTTAGTCTCGGCGCGGTAGGCGCCGCCGGCCTGTTCTCAGTCGGAGTCGCTCGCCGGGAGAAAGAGTTCGGGATGCTGCGCGCGATTGGTGCCACCCGGGGCGACATATCGAGGCTCGTTGCCGCTGACGCGATCTTGACCGGAATTGCGTCCTTGGCAGGGGGCCTTCTCGTTGGTCAGTTGGCCGGGTGGGTCCTGACCCAGCTTGTCGCCGGGGCACTCGGCGTAACGCTGAGTCCTGCTGTCACCGTCCTGGCATTCAGTGGAATCGCAATTGTCACCTTGACGGCGTTATGCCTTGCGGCGATAGGACCGAGCCGCAGGGCGGCTCGAATAGAGCCGGTAGCTGCCCTGAGGGCTGAGTAATGGCCGATAGCAGCCTGGGCGGCCATTCGGAGCCGGTCCCGCAATAACTACTGCTTGGCCGGGTCCTCACCGTTGGCGGCTTGCTCGCCGGTTCCGGGTTCGTTCACCCGTACACCGTACTGCGGACGGCCGTCGGGAAGGTCCGGGTAGCGAACGCCGGCCGGCCGCGGGGCCGGCGCCGGGGCAGGCTGAGCGGGTTCGCTGGCCGTTCCCTGTCCGGCTTCGGGTCCACGCTGGCCATAAGGGTCCTGCCAGGACGCTGGACGTTCCGGGGCCGGGCCCTGTGGCGCGTTCGGATGGACCGGCGGGTTCCGGTAGTCCTGCGGCGTGTATGCCTGCGGCGGCCGGCCGAAGGCTGCCTCGGAAGGATTCATCGGCAGCTGGTGAAGGAGACGGCGGGCTTCGTGTGATGCCTCAAGCGCGACAATGACGTCATAGTTCGTCGCCACTACCTGGCTGGTGGACGTGAAGTCCCGCTTCCCGCGCTGGGCAGCGTAGGTGACGATCCCGAAGAGCATGAAGAATGCCGCACCCATGAGAACCGACGTCACAATCGAGAAGGGGCCGCCGGCCGGGGTAAAGAACGAAAGCATGACGCCCACGAACAGGCCGAACCACATACCGCTCAGGGCGCCGGACAAAGCGACCCGGGGGTAACTGAGCCGTCCCGTTACCCGCTCCACCATTTTGAGGTCGTTTCCGACAATGGAGACATGCTGGACGGGGAACTGCTGGTCGGCAAGATAATCCACCGCCTTCTGGGCATCGAGATAGGAAGTGTAAGAGCCCACAGTGTCGCCCTTGGGGACGCTGCGGGATTCCTCCGTGGCCTTAGGGGCACCGAAAATGTTCGCCATACCCCCATTCTGTCCCATACACATGTGAACCGGCTGAAATTCAGCTAAAAGAGAGCAGACTCGGTAGCCTGTAAGGGTGAGCACAAATCCTTCACGCATCTTCGTTGCGCGCTTGCTCGGCCTCGACGTTTTCGACCCCTTGGGCGATCGCCTGGGCCGGCTGCGCGACGTCGTGGTGCTCTCCCGCGGCTTGCGCGGGGCGCCGCACGCGGTGGGTATCGTCGTCGAAGTTCCGGGCAAGAAGCGCGTCTTCGTTCCCATGACCAGGCTGACGTCAATGGATCAGAGCCAGATTATCTGCACCGGCCTGGTCAATCTGCGCCGCTTCCAGCAACGCGGTGCCGAGCAGCTGGTGGTCGGCGAGCTGTTCGACCGCAAGGTGACGCTCAAGGACGGCAGCGGCGACGCCATCATCGAAGACATAGCCATGGACCAGCAGCGCAATGGTGACTGGCTGGTCTCCAAACTTTTCGTTCGACGCGGCACGTCTACCTCCAGGCTTCGGGGGCTGCGCCGCGGTCACACCCTGCTGGTGGACTGGGCGGATACGCTGCAGGGCTCCGAGAACGATCCCCAGGGTGCCAGCCACTTCGTCGCCACTCACGAGGACCTCAAACCGGCCGACTTCGCGGACGCGCTCCAGGAGATGTCGGACAAGCGACGGATCGAAGTGGCCAGCGAGCTGCAGGACGAACGCCTCGCCGACGTGCTCCAGGAATTGCCGGAAGAAGACCAGGTAACGCTCCTGTCCGCCCTGGACAACGAACGCGCGGCCGACGTACTGGAAGAGATGGACCCGGACGACGCCGCGGACCTGTTGGCAGACCTGCCTTCCGCGAAGGCCGAGGAACTGCTGCTCCTGATGGAGCCCGACGAGGCTGACGACGTCCGCAGGCTTCTGCAGTATGACGAAGACACTGCCGGCGGCCTCATGACCCCGGTCCCCGTCATCCTGCCCCCGGAAGCCACGGTCGCTGAAGCGCTGGCCCATGTGCGCAGCGAGGAGCTCTCACCCGCCCTGGCCTCGGCCATCTTTATCTGCCGTCCGCCGCTGGAGACCCCCACGGGACGTTTCCTCGGCGTCGTTCACATCCAGCAATTGCTCCGCAGCGCTCCGCCCGAACAGCTGGGCAGCATCGTGGACAAGAACCTTGAGCCGGTTTCCGATCACGCAAGCGTCAGCGAGGTCAGCCACACCATGGCCTCCTACAACCTCAACTCCCTCCCGGTCGTGAACAGCGCCGGTCGCCTCGTCGGGGCGGTGACTGTTGATGACCTCCTGGATCATTTGCTCCCGGACGACTGGCGAACCCACGAAGACGGAGCCCCGATCAGGAAACTAGGAGGCCGAATTGGCTGAGAAGCCCACCAGCGGAGGACTGGACACACCACTCGAGCTGCGTTCGCGCATGTTGCCGAATTTCAGCAGCGATCCCGATGCCTTCGGCCGATTTGCCGAGCGCTTCGCCCGGTACATGGGTACGGCGAATTTCCTGTTCTACATGACGATCTTCGTGATCGTCTGGATCGCGTTCAATGTTGTTGGCTTGTTCGGCTTCCAATGGGATCCGTACCCGTTCATCCTCCTCAATCTTTTCTTCTCCACGCAGGCCTCCTACGCTGCGCCCCTGATCCTGTTGGCCCAGAACCGCCAGGATGACCGGGACCGCGTGACAATCGAGCAGGACCGAGCCCGTGACGAACGCAATCTGGCGGACACCGAATACCTGACCCGGGAGGTCGCGGCTCTTCGTATCGCCCTGCGCGAGGTCGCCACCAGGGACTACGTGCGTGCCGAACTCCGCTCGCTGCTGTCGGATCTGCTCGAAGCCCAGGAAGAGATGGGCACGAACAATCGCGATGGCGCGAACAATGGCGAGAAAGCCAAAGACAAGACCAGGGAAAAGCGCGACAAACAGCGTAATCCCCGCACACAGCAGATCCCGAAAATCCACCCTGCGCACTCCAGCGCAACCCAAGCAGAATCCGGACTCTCAACAGTCGGCACCTCGCCGAGCCCGGGTTCCCCCGCCCAGCCTGAAAGCTGAACATCCAAGCCATGAGCACACCATCTGCCGAGGCCCTCAACGCTGCCTTGGCAACCGTCATCGATCCCGAACTCCGCCGTCCCATCACGGAGTTGGGGATGCTGGATTCGGTCGAGGCCAACCCGGACGGAACCGTCCGGGTTGCGGTGCTACTGACCATCGCCGGCTGCCCCCTGCGTGAGACGATCACGGCCGACGCCACCGCTGCCCTTGCGAGGGTTCCGGGAGTGACGGGCGTCGAGGTCGAACTCAAGGTGATGACGCAGCCGCAACGCGACGCCCTCAAGGAGCGGCTGCGGGGCGCCGGCGGGCAACGCGGAATCCCCTTCAACGAGCCCGGATCCCTGACGAAGGTCTTCGCCGTCGCCAGCGGCAAGGGCGGTGTAGGAAAGTCCTCGGTGACGGTCAACCTTGCGTGTGCTCTTGCTGCGCAGGGACTGCGCGTGGGAATCGTCGACGCCGATGTCCACGGTTTCTCCGTCCCGGGCCTCATGGGAATCACGCAGCAGCCCACACGGGTGGACGACATGATCCTTCCGCCCGTGGCCTTCGGCGTGAAGGTGATCTCGATTGGCATGTTTGTTTCCGGAAACAAGGCGGTGGCCTGGCGCGGGCCCATGCTCCACCGTGCACTGGAGCAATTCCTTACGGACGTCTATTTCGGCGATCTGGATGCCCTGTTCCTGGATCTTCCGCCAGGCACGGGCGACATCGCCATCTCGGTGGCGCAGTTGCTTCCCAACGCTGAAATCCTCGTGGTGACCACCCCGCAGGCCGCAGCGGCGGATGTTGCCGAGAGGGCCGGAACCATCGCAACGCAGACCGGCCAGAAGCTTGCCGGAGTCGTGGAGAACATGTCCTTCCTGGAGATGCCCGACGGCGGCAGGATGGAATTGTTCGGAAGCGGCGGCGGGCGGGTGCTGGCTGAGCGGTTGAGCGCCGCCGTCGGAACCGACGTTCCGCTGTTGGGACAGATCCCCTTGGACATCCGTCTGCGCGAAGGCGGAGACGCGGGCCGCCCCGTGGTGTTGACGGCTCCGGAGACGGCCGCGGCACAGGCCCTTCAGGGCATCGCGGGCAAGCTCAACGCCAAGCCGCGCGGCCTCGCCGGAATGTCCCTCGGGATCCAGCCAAAATAGCTTCTAGGTGGCCTCGGCGTCGAAGGGCGCCTTTTCACCGACGGAAAGCCGTTCAACAACCCGCTCGGGAGCTTTCGCCGGGGTGTCCACGGCTGCAACAGCGGCAGGCGCACCGTCACTGACGGGCTTCGTGTCGTCGTCGAGCAGTGCTTCCTTGATGATCCGGCGCGGATCGTACTGGCGCGGGTCATACTTCTTCCAGTCGACTTCATCGATGTCGATGCCGACTTCTTCCTTGATCTGTTCACGGGCACCGGACGCCATGCGCCGCAGTTCCTTGACCAGATTCGTCAGCTTCCGCGTGTATTCAGGCAAACGGCTGGGGCCGATCACGATGACGCCGATGATCAGCAGGATGAGAAACTCCGAGCCATTGATTCCAAACACGTATCGAAGATTACCTTGTCCGTTGGTCCGCTCAGAAACCCGCAAGGGCCGCCAGGGCATGAAGTCCCCGTTGCAGCCGTTCATTCCAGGTTTCTGAACTGTTTTCGGCGGGCCGGGCCACTACCAGCGAATCGCCCGCCTTCACGAGCTCAGGAACGGCCCCCGCAGCCTGGTTGGCAGGCATGTCGGAGGAATAACGCAGCACGGCCACCGGCGAGGAGTAGACGGCTTGCCACGGGGCACCCTGGGTGATGGAGAGCTGGGTCCCCGAAGCGCCGCTGCCCTCCAGGTGCTGCTCCACGAGGGTGGCGTGGTGGTCACCGTCGCTGAGGTGCAGTTCGACGGCGGGGTGCCCGTCCTGCATCAAGGCCCGGGCGGAAACCACGTGGTATCCCATGCTTGCCATCTCGGGACATGCCCAACCGTCTCTGCGCAGTTCGGACAACTGCTGCTCGCTCAGGCTCACCGTCCCGGCTACGCTCACGGGCAGACTCAACTGCGAACCTGTCACGGGGAGTTGCTCTCCGGCGTTTCCGGGCACGGTTGAACTAACCAGGGTCCGGACTTCCTGCTCTCCACGGTTGGACGCCTGCGGCGCAACTTCACCACCTAGCGCGTAGGCCGCAACCGCCAGGATTCCAGCACTCACGGCGAGTCCGCCGGCCGCGGCGCTGGCAAGCCGGATACCGTGCCACACGCTTCGCTGGGACGCAGGGCGTTCCGGAAAATCGGTTTGCGCCAACCGCTGGGTGTGTTCGATCAGCCTGTTGGTGAAATCCTGGCTGGCCTCGGGGACGGCGGCACGGCGAAGCCGTTCCAGGTATTGGCGTTCCCGCAGTACCGCGGCGCGGCATTGAGAACATTCCTGCAGGTGGCCCGGGGCGCGGCTGTGCCGGATATTTCCCCGAGTCAAAACACCGCGTCGTCCTTTCAGCAAACCCATCGTCGACTAAAGGAGTCCGGCGATGCGCGGCATCTTGAGCCGGGGTTTGCGGGCTTGGACTGGACGCGGGTCCCTGTGCGCCAGCTTTTCACGGAGCATTGTCCGTCCGCGGTGGATGCGGGACCTGACTGTCCCCAGTTTTACGTCAAGTGCTTCGGCAACTTCGTCGTAGGAAAGGCCTTCAAGATCGCAAAGCACGACGGCGGCGCGAAAGTCCGGGGGGAGTTCTTCCAAGGCGCGCTGGACGTCAAGATCGAGGTTGTTCAGCTCGAAGCTCTGCTCGGGACCGGGTTCATGCCCGGGCAGCCGGGATTCGGCGTCTTCGGCCAGGGCATCGAAGCGTATGCGGCTCTTCCGACGGGCCTGGTCAAGGAAGAGGTTGGTGGTGATGCGGTGCAGCCAGCCGTCGAGTGTGCCTGGCTTGAAGTTTTCGAGCGAACGGAAGACCCTGACGAAGACTTCCTGGGTGAGGTCCTCGGCGTCGAACTTGTTTCCGGTGAGCCGGTAGGCAAGGCGGAAGACCTTGGCGGAGTGATTCTCCACCACTTCCTCCCAGCTTGGCCTGACCCATTCCTCGGCCGGAGGGGCCGTGTCGGTGGAACCCAGGACTGCTGCCGTTGTCTGGACTGGCGCAGCACTTGATGCCCGCATCGTCCGCTCCCCTCAAACTGTTTGTCATCCTGCCGGTCACTCAGGAGTTCGTTGCCGGCCCTCGCTTGGATGGCTGGATATTTATCATCCCAGCCTTGGCTGAGATTTTGCTGATCACAGGCAGGCTTTTCCCGCAGAGCGAACATTGTCCGCAAAGACACGCGGGAAGACACAGAATTGCGGGCCGCAGGCGTCCGGGCCGTGCGGCCCGTAGCCAGTAGTCTGGAAGCAATACCCCTCTGCCTGGAAAGCGAACCCCATGAGTGCCGACAAGTCAACCAGCTGGTCCTACGCAGAAGATCTGCCTGCCGAGGACGACGTGTTGCTTCGCGCCCGTGAACGCTCCTTCGAGCTGGGCGTTACTCCTGTGAGCCCCGGCGTCGGCGCCGTCCTGACAGTCCTGGCCGCGGCGTCGAAAGCCCAGACTGTTGTGGAGGTGGGCTCCGGGGCAGGCGTCTCGGGCGTGTGCCTGCTGCGGGGCCTCAGTCCGCAGGCTGTCCTGACCACTATCGACGTCGACGTCGAGCACCTCAAGGCCGCCCGCGAAGCCTTCCTGGAATCCGGCAGTCCGGCGAACCGGACCCGGACAATCTCAGGCCGCGCGGCCGATGTCTTGCCGCGCCTCACCGACTCCGCTTACGATCTCGTGTTCATCGACGCCGACAAACCCAACTTTCCCGGTTACGTCGAGCAAGCCATCCGGCTGCTCAAGTCCGGTGGAACACTGGTCATCAATGACGCCCTGGACAAGGACAAGGTTTCCAACCCGGCCGCCAGGGACAGTACCACCGTCGTGTTGCGCCAGATCGGCAAGGCCATCCGCGACGACGAGCGGCTCTCTTCGGCGATGCTTCCCACAGGTGACGGCTTGCTGGTGGCGGTAAAGAAGTAGTCGGCCAGCCATCGCTTTCAGGCTTAAACATGAAAGCAGGGCGCCGGCTCTTCCGCCGGGCCCTGCCCAGTGAATCTATTCTGTGACGCCCACGAGGCATTCCTTGAGGTTCGCCGCCTCTGCTGCGTTGAGCTCGACCACCAGCCGTCCTCCGCCTTCGAGCGGCACACGCATGATCAGGCTGCGGCCCTCTTTGGTTACTTCCATAGGGCCGTCGCCAGTACGTGGTTTCATAGCCGCCATTAGGAAAATCCCCTCCAGTTGTCCCAAGTCCCGCCAACCCGGCCGGGCTGGCTCCGCGTGGAATTTACGGCGTCGACAGTCATGGCAGTTCAGTCGTCGTCGCCGGGCACCCGAGAGTGCCTTTGTCCGTGCTTGTGTCCATTATCTCGTAATTACCCGCCCGTAGCTAATTGATGGACTTTTCCCGGCGGGCCGCGATCGGGCCTGAACAGGCGAAAGGCCGCGCGGCATCACGGCGGGTAGTCGCCGCCGCCCGGCAACTGCGCCCACGCCCACAGCCAAACGATCCAAACGATCTGGAGGAGGAAGAACATGACCACCACCGTGCCGCGGTAGGCCTTCGAGCGGGACAACCAGGCCGCGCTGAGCGCCAAGGGGAACAAGGGCAAGAGCATCCGGAACGTGCTCGTCTGGGGGTGCAGGAAGACCAGAAGGTAGCCCATGTAGCACGTGCACCATAGCCTCAGCTCAGTGCCCAGGGCCCGGACTGGTTTGCTCAACATCAACAGGGCAAAGAGCGCCACGAAGACAAACGGCGCCAGAACACCGAGCACCGGTCCGAAGAGCACCTGGCCAGTTTCGAACCATGGCTTGAACGGAATGAGATCGGCCCCGCGCCAAACAGTCTCTGTCTTGGTGTAGGCCAGCGGATCCCCCGTGACCGCCCAGGCAATGGCCGGCCACGCGAGGGCGCCCGCCACGCTGACCACCACAAGCGCGGCCAGCGATCCAAGGTCACGGAGCGTCGGCACGGTGTCGGGCCCTGGGCGGCGACCGAACCTCTTCCACAAGTGGTGGAGCAGGAGCAGCCCCGCCATGGCCGCGAAGGGCACTCCCGTGGGCCGCGACAGGCACATGAGCAAGACCACGGGCATCGCGCCAAGATACTTGCGTCGCACCACAAGCAAAAGCGAACCCGCCAGCAGCAAGGTATTGAGGGATTCCGCGTAGGGGACCTGCAGTATGGCCGAGACCGGGAACATCGAGAAGAAGGTCAGTGCCCACAGCGCCGTGCTTCGCCCGGCGAATTCCCGGAACAGTTTGTAGACCACCATGGCCGCCCCGAGCCCTGCCACCATGGCAATGACTGTCAGCGCCGGCAGGGCCGCCAGTCCAGTGAGAGCACCGAGCGCCCTGGCAAGGTAGGGGAAGAGCGGATAGAACGCCCACGAATTCTCGGCGACACCGCCGTTCGCATCGACCGGCAAAACAGACGGATAGCCGTTGTTTGCTGCTTCGGCGTACCAGCGCCCGTCCCAGATCGTGATGAAGTTCCAGTAGTCCGGTGCTGGTGGAAACCACGGATTGACGCCTTGCTGCAACGCCGCAGCCATGAAGATACAAGCGCTGACAAGTCTCGAAGCGATGTAAACAAGGGCGACCTGGACCCACCACGGCCAGCCCGCAGCGTGGGCTCCGACGCGGTGCAGCCTTCGGGCCAGGGATCCCTTCGGGGACCGGGTTTCGACCGACGGGGTCACTCTTTTGGTTCTTCCCGGTTCCCGGCTGCTTCAAGGGCCAGTTTCAGCCGTTCGATTTCCCTCTCTTGGGAGGTCAGCTGATCCCGCAGCTCATCGAGCACCTCATCCACCTGGTCCATCCGGTAGCCCCGCAGGCCAAGGGCAAAGCGCACGCGGTCGACGTCGGACGCCTTGGCTCCGGCCGGTAACAGAACGGGCGGCAGGTTCGGAACGGGTTCATCCAAACCTGCGCCGGAGTCGCGGCTGGACCCCGCCATTCCGGCACCGAGGAACAACACGGCACCGATGACGACAATCGCGAGAAAGACCAGGAAAAAGCTCACAACAACCATCGTGCCAGACTCAGCTGAGAGCTCAGTGCCGGCAAGGCTACTCCGGGCGCTGGTCGCCGTTGGTCGAGGGTGGGCGCGGGATTCCGTGCAGGACCCGGTGAACGGCGTCCGCGGGATCGTCCACAAGCTGGATGAGGTCCAGGTCCTTTGCGGAGACCATTCCTTCGGCCACCAGGGTCCCCTTGATCCATTCGATCATGGGGCTCCAAAAGTCGACACCGAGGAGGACGATCGGGAACGATGTGACCTTGCGGGTCTGCACCAGGACCATGGCTTCGAAAAGTTCGTCCAGGGTTCCCAGGCCGCCCGGCAGGACGATGAACCCTTGCGCGTACTTGACGAACATGGTCTTCCGGGCGAAGAAGTACCTGAAGTTGATGCCAAGATCCACCCAGCGGTTGAGGCCCTGTTCAAAGGGCAGCTCGATTCCCAGTCCAACGGAAACGCCGTTGCCTTCGACCGCTCCCCTGTTTGCGGCTTCCATGGATCCCGGGCCACCGCCGGTGATGACGGCGACGCCGGCTTCCGCGAGGTGGCGGCCGACCTGCACGCCCATATCGTAATAGCCGGTGCCCGGCTTGGTGCGGGCCGAACCAAAGACACTGACAGCGGGGCCGAGCTCAGCGAGCGCACCGAATCCTTCAACGAATTCGCTCTGGATACGCAGGACCCGCCACGGGTCGGTGTGAATGAAGTGGTCGGCTCCCTTCGTGTCCAGGAGCCGCTGGTCCGACATCGGCACGGCGGCCTGTTTGCGCCGAAGCTCCAAGGGTCCTTTGTGCTTGGCGGGCGGCTCTGCGGCTACGGCCGGAGCTGACGCTGCCGATCCGTTGCTCATCGCCTTGCCATTGGCGTCTGGATTAGGAACTTGGGGCTGGCTGGTACTCATTGACCAAGGCTAGCGCGGATGGCGGCTGCTGCCGTTCTTGCGTGGCCCTGTTGTTTGCGGTGTTGGCTGTTCTAACCACCAATTGCTGTCAGATACCTGCAAAGCAGGTATCTGTTGAATCACGATCTGCGGAAGTTGCCGTGAGCTGCCTCATCTTGAATCATTTCTTCGCTAGATTCGTCCCATGACTATTCAAGCCGCCAGCGATGCCCTCGTCTCTCTGAATGGCGTCAACAAGCACTTTGGTCAACTGCATGTCCTGAAGGACATCAACCTCCAGGTGAAAAAGGGTGAGGTTGTGGTTGTCATCGGCCCGTCGGGTTCGGGCAAGTCCACGCTGTGCCGGGCCATCAACCGCTTGGAGACCATCGATTCAGGCGAGATTTCGATCGATGGCAAGAAGCTGCCTGAGGAAGGCAAGGAACTTGCACTCCTCCGGGCCGACGTCGGGATGGTGTTCCAGTCCTTCAACCTTTTCGCCCACAAGACGATCCTGGAGAACGTCACGCTCGGACCGATCAAGGTCAAGAAACTGGACAAAGCAACCGCGGACAAGGACGCCATGGCGTTGTTGGAGCGGGTTGGGGTCGGGCAACAGGCACCCAAGATGCCTGCACAGCTGTCCGGCGGCCAACAACAGCGCGTGGCAATTGCCCGGGCGCTCGCCATGAAGCCGAAGGTCATGCTGTTTGACGAGCCGACCTCGGCACTTGATCCGGAAATGATCAACGAGGTTCTGGACGTCATGGTCCAGCTGGCCAAGGAAGGCATGACCATGATCGTGGTAACCCACGAGATGGGCTTTGCGCGCAAAGCTGCCGACCGCGTTGTCTTCATGGCCGATGGCCAGATTGTGGAAGACGCCAAGCCGGAGGAATTCTTCACTAATCCCCAGAGCAACCGTGCCAAGGACTTCCTCTCCAAACTCCTGACTCACTGACACTTACCGCATCCAGGCCGCGGGGGTGGCCGCACAATGAAAGGAATATCATGAAGGCTTTTATCACCCGGAGGAAATCCCTCCTGGTCGCTGCAAGCGCGGCGCTCGCCCTTTCCCTGAGCGCCTGCGGCGGGGGCGGCGGAGGTTCCACCACGGCGCCAAGCAGCGAGTCCGCGCCGTTCACGGTGGCCCAGAACGTGTCCATTACGGGCAGCCCCACGTTCGACACGATCAAATCGAACGGAAAAATCAGGATCGGCGTCAAGCAGGACCAGCCTGGCCTGGGCTTCAAGGACGCCGCGACCGGCGAGTACAGCGGTTTCGACATCCAGATTGCCCAGTGGATTGCGGCATCGCTCGGTTTCTCCAAGGACAAGATCGAGTACAAGCCGATTCCTTCGGCCAACCGCGAGTCCGCCATCACGAACGGCGACATCGACTACTACGTCGGCACATACTCCATCACTGACAAGCGCAAGCAGCTGATTGATTTCGCCGGTCCCTACTTCGTGACAGGTCAAGGCCTGCTGGTCAAGAAGTCCAACACGACGATCAACAGCGAGAAGGACCTGTCCGGGAAGAACGTCTGTTCAGCCACGGGCTCAACTCCCATCCAGAACATCAAGGCAAACTTCCCCGGCACCAAGACCACCGAGTTCGACACCTACTCGCAGTGTGTCGAGGCCCTCAAGAGTGGCCAGGTCGACGCTGTGACCACTGACCAGGCAATCCTGATCGGCTATGCCTCCCAGGACGCCGATAACCTCAAGGTCGTGGGCCAGCCGTTCACCGTTGAGAAGTATGGTGTGGGCTTGAAGAAGGGCGACACCGCCTTCCGCAAGTTCGTGAACAAGATGTTCACCGATGGCGGCTCCGTGTGGCAGAAGATCTACGACTCCACGCTGGGACAGTCCGGCACCAAGGTCACCCAGCCCGCAGTGGACAACTACTAAACCCATGTCGAGGGGGCGGCCCTGGCCGCCCCCTCGAATATCGGCTGAAAGCGACCATTCTGTGAATACGCTGCTGAATAATTCGGACCTTTTCATCACAGGGTTCCGGAACACCCTCATACTTTTCGTCGTTGCCGGGTTCTTCGCGCTGATCCTGGGCACCATCGTGGCGACACTTCGTGTTTCGCCGATCCCGGCGATGCGCGCCGCCGCCACGTTGTATATCAACGTTGTACGCAACACCCCGTTGACGTTGGTCTTGTTCTTTTTTGCCTTGGGCTACCCGAAGCTCGGTCTCGTGGAAATTGATTTCATGACCGCTGCAATCGTCGGCCTGAGCCTGTACACCGCTACTTATGTGGCGGAGGCTGTACGCTCCGGCATCAACACGGTGCCTGTCGGTCAGGCCGAGGCCGCGCGGGCCATCGGCCTGCCGTTTACGCAAACCCTGACGCTTGTGATCCTCCCCCAGGCTTTCCGCGCCGTCATCCCGCCCATGTTCAGTGTGTTCATTGCATTGCTCAAGAACACCACCGTGGCTGCCGGCTTCTCGGTCGCCGAAGCGGGCGCCATCCGATCGAATCTTTCCGAGCGCGGCGAGCCTGCCATGGCCGGGCTGCTATGGGTCGCACTCATCTTCGTTCTGCTCGTTTTCATTCTTTCCTTTGCCCAGCGGAAGCTTGAAAAGAAATGGAAGGTGGTCCGATGAGCTCGGTCCTTTTCGACGCTCCGGGCCCAAAGGCCCGCGCACGCTACCGGATTCTAGGCGTCGTGACCGCTTTGGTCATTATCGCCATCGTCGGATTCATCGTCCTTCGCTTCGCCCAAAGCGGCCAGTTCGACGAGAAGAAGTGGCACTTGTTCACCTTCCCGCTGGTTCAGCAGACCATCATCCAATCGGTGGGTGCCACGCTTTCGGCGTTCGCCACGGCGGCCGTGCTCAGCCTGGTGCTCGGTGTCTTCCTCGCCTTCGGCAGGCTCTCCGACCGTAAGTGGATCAGCTTGCCCTGCTACGGGTTCACGGAACTCTTCCGTGCCATTCCATTGCTGATCCTCATGATGATCTTCTACTACGGCCTTCCTCCGCTCGGCGTCCAGGGGATCACGCCTTTCACGGCAGTCGTTGCAGGCCTGGTGCTCTACAACGGATCAGTGCTCGCCGAAGTCTTCCGCGCCGGGATCGAATCGCTCCCCCGCGGCCAAAGCGAGGCCGGCTACGCCATCGGACTGCCGAAGAGCGCGGTCATGACAAACATCCTGCTTCCGCAGGCGGTCCGCTCAATGCTCCCGGTGATCATCTCCCAGCTCGTGGTCATCCTCAAGGACACGGCTTTGGGCTTCATCGTGACCTACAACGAGATCCTCTTCCAAGCGAAGTACTTCGGAAGCCAGGCCCAGTACGGTTCGCCCATCATTCCTTCCGCGATCATCGCCGGTGTCCTGTACGTCGGAATGTGCCTCATCCTGGCTGGAATCGCCAAGTGGCTTGAAAGCCGGATGCGCCGCAACGTCAAAGTGGCGAAGGTGGTCAAGTCGGAAATTGTGGCAATCGAGGGCTGAATAGCTCCGACACCGTGGGTGTGTCCCGTGGGCTTGGTTCCGGAACCAAGCCCACGGGCCACACCCACGCTTTGAAGGTAGAGGGAAGCCTCAATTCCTAATCAGCCAGCCACGACCGCAGCGCACGAAGGCACTCACGGATGGCGTCGGCGTCGACGTGTTCGTCGTCTTTGTGCGCCAGAAGCGGATCCCCCGGCCCGAAGTTGACCGCCGGCACGCCCAGCTCGCTGAAGCGCGCGACGTCGGTCCAACCGTATTTGGGTTTGGGCTCGGCACCGACGGCGGCAACGAAGGACGCCGCGGCCGGGTGGTTGAGGCCGGGCCGCGCTCCAGCGGCAGCATCGGTGCGGACGACGTCGAAGCCCTCCAGCAGTTCGCGGACATGGGCTTCGGCCTGGTCCGGAGTCTTGTCCGGCGCGAAACGGTAGTTGATCTCAACGACGCAGCGGTCCGGGATCACGTTGCCCGCGGTGCCGCCGTTGATCTTCACGGCATTAAGGCTTTCCCGGTAATCCAGCCCGTCCACGTTGACTGTACGAGGTTCATAGGCTGCCAGGCGGCTCAGGATGGGCGCGGCTGCGTGGATGGCGTTGCTGCCCATCCATGCCCGGGCGGAGTGCGCCGCTTCCCCGACCGTGGTGGCTTCGAAGCGGCTGGTGCCGTTGCAACCGCCTTCCACAGTGCCGTCCGTGGGTTCGAGCAGGATCGCGAAGTCCCCCTCCAGGAGATGGCCGTGGTTCCGGACCAACCGGCCAAGGCCGCTCTTGACCGCTTCAACTTCCTCGTGGTCGTAGAAGACGAAGGTGACGTCTTTGCCTGGCTCGGCGCCGCCGTCGAACATGGTTGCCGCGAGCGCAAGCTGCACCGCGACCCCGCCCTTCATGTCAGTGGCTCCGCGTCCATACAAGTTTCCCGTCCCGGGGACGCCGGACTCCCACGTGGCGGGCACGGTGCCGAGTGAACCTTCCACACTGGGCAGCGGCACGGTGTCGAGGTGGCCGGCCAGGATCACCCGCTCCGGTCGTCCCAGCTCGGTCCGGGCAATGATGGCGTCGCCGTCGCGCACAAGCTGCAGGCCCGGGATCGTGCGGAGGGCGGATTCAACGGCGTCTGCAAGTGCGGCTTCGTTGCCGGACACGCTGTTGATGTCCATCAGCGCGGCGGTCAGCAGCGCAACGTCTTGCCTGATGTCAAGAAGGATCGGGGTAGTTTCAACAGTCACCTCTCCACTGTATCCCGAGCGAATTGCGACCCCTCCGGTCCACACACGGTTTCGAGGGAAGCAGCGGCTCTCGATAGACTTGCGCCATGACTGAAACCGCTGCCTCTGCCGCTCTCGATAGCGCTTCTGACAACGATCGCTCCGCCTATGGCTTTGGCCTGGCCACCATCGTCACCTCCGACGCCGGAGAAGCGACAGTGCTGGACGTATGGTTTCCGGCGCCGGCATTGGGCGAAGCGGCCGGATCCCTGCGGGACGTGGAGCACGCCGACGGGACCCTGACCGCACTCGCGGCCGAAAGCCACGACGCCGATCGCCGGACCGAACAGAAAGTGGTCTTCGCCCAGATCAACCTCGATGAGGCCCCCGCGGACACCGTTGACGCCTACCTGCGCCTCCACTTGCTTTCGCACCGCTTGGTCAAGCCCAACAGCATCAACCTGGATGGCATCTTCGGCAAGCTCCCCAACGTTGTGTGGACGAACTTCGGTCCTGCCGCAGTGGACGGCTTCGAAGTGACCCGTGCCCGCCTGCGCAAGCGCGGCGCCGTGACGGTCTACGGCGTGGACAAGTTCCCCCGCATGGTGGACTACGTCATCCCCACCGGCGTCAGGATCGCCGACGCCGACCGGGTCCGCCTGGGCGCCTACCTCTCAGAAGGCACCACTGTCATGCACGAGGGCTTCGTGAACTTCAACGCCGGCACGCTCGGCACGTCCATGGTGGAAGGCCGCATCTCGGCAGGCGTTGTTGCCGGTGACGGCACCGACGTCGGCGGCGGCGCCTCCATCATGGGGACCCTCTCGGGCGGCGGCAAGGAAAAGATCGCCCTGGGTGAGCGCGTCCTCCTGGGCGCCAACTCCGGCGTGGGGATCAGCATCGGCGACGACTCCGTGGTTGAAGCAGGCCTCTATGTCACGGCTGGAACCCGTGTGCGCATCCCCGGCCCGAAGGACGCCAACGGCGAGGACACCAGCAGCATCATCAAGGCTGTTGAGCTCTCCGGCGTGCCGAACCTGCTGTTCCGCCGCAACTCCACCACTGGTGAAGTCGAGGTCCTCCCCCGCAAGGGCCAGACGGTGGAACTCAACGAAGCCCTCCACGCCAACTAGCTGATATCTGGATGCGCCGTCTCCGACGCACCATCATCTTGTTGCTGGCTCTTGCCTTGGTGGCTGGTGCCATCTTTGCCGTGGTGACTGTGCTGCAGCGCTCCGAAACCTTGGTTACGGAGCGCTGCGTCGCCGTCGTCGGCTCGGACTCATACGAGCTGGCGACCGACCAAGCCGCCAATGCAGCCCTCATCACCGCCATTGCGGTGCAGCGCGGGCTGCCCGCGCGCGCGGCCACGATCGCTGTGGCCACCGCCATGCAGGAATCCAAGCTTCGAAACATCGGCCACGGTGACGAGGTGGGCCCCGATTCGAAGGGACTGTTCCAGCAGCGCCCTTCCCAGGGGTGGGGCACCGAGGCCGAGGTCATGGACCCTGTCTACGCGACAAATGCCTTCTATGACCACTTGGTGAAAGTGCCGGGCTACGAAACCATGGCGATCACTGATGCGGCGCAAGCGGTCCAGCATTCCGCGTACCCCCAGGCATATGCGCAGCAGGAAGCGATGGGCCGGGCGTACGCGTCGGCGCTGACGGGACATTCCGAAAGGGCCCTCGACTGCACGCTCCGCGCCGCGGACACTGCCGGTGACCCGAGCGCCGTTGTGACGGCCATGACGACGGCGTTCGGCTCCCTGCCCGCCGCGGCACAGGGCCGCACGGTCCAGCTGAACATTACCGGGCCCCAGGCGTGGGCAGTGGCCCAATGGGCTGTGGCTAATGCCAAGGACCTCTCCGTGACGCAGGTTGACGTGGCCGGCGCCACCTGGAACCGGCAGGACCACAAGGGCTGGCAGGATTCAGCGGCGGCAGCGGGAACCGTGACCATCACGGTTTCGGCTCCGAAGACGTAACGCGTGGCTGTGGCCTGAGACTGAGTGCGTCAGACTGCGGGCGTCAGGCCGCGGGCGTCAGACCAGTAGTTCAACCACCGGCTGGACGTAGCTGCGGAATATCTCCGGCTGGGACAACAACTGGTGGCTCATGATCATCTTGTCCGGCTCCAAGTACCAGGCCCTTGGCTCGCTGAGTGGTAGCTCGATGATCGTCAGCTCGAAGTCCCGGGAGCTCCGTCCGACTTCCAGCAAGCGGTCCTCGACCATGTCGCCAAGAAGCAACATGGCACCGCTAGCCACGCGTTCCGCTTCGAGCTTTTCGTAATCTTCGAGGCGTTCACGGGCCCACGTGAGGGCAGCCCCGAAGTGGGCTTGCAGTACCCGCCGGAGGGCAGGCGAGTTGCCGAAGGCGTTGAATCCCGGAGGTGAGAGCTCCGGAGCGGCATCCGGATATGCCCTCAGCAGCTGCTCCCACCAGGCTTCCCATTCCGTCTTGAGTGCCGGTACCCCGCCGACCTCGGCGGTGAGGTGTGTGTGGTCCGCGTGTCTGACTTTGGGTGTGGCGTGGGATAACGTCGGCGTACCAGCTCCGTCCAATCCAGCAACGTCTCTCAGATACAAGGCAATGAGCATCGGTCCGGAGGTGTCCATTGTGATCCGCCACCCCTGACCGCCTGTGTCATGCATCCGATTGCCTCCCTTGGCAGGTGCCCGCTCAGAGTTCCAGTCTATTCCCGATGAGCCTTGACGTTAACGGTTGAGGGGAGTGCAACAAGGGTGTCCAGATGAGCGGTCAGAACGTCGCGGCAGACCTCGGCTGTCATCCACTCAGGCTGCAGCAGCGCGTGCATGGACAGTCCGTCGAGGGTGGCCAGGAGTCGCTCGGCCTCGGTCACCAGCCGCTCCTGGACGGATCCGCCGTCGGGCATCAGCCGCATCACCAAGCGGCCGACGACGGCGGCCACGGCTCGGTGGCTGCGTGCGGCAACTTGTTCGAGTACCGGCCGGATTCGGGCCGCGTGCCGGAAGGCCATCCACACGCAGGCGTCGACGGCCAGTTCCTCGTCGAGCGGAAGGAACTGACCCAGCAGGGTTAAGACCGCCGCGTCGTGTTCCGTCGAGCCCGGCTCCAAGGATTCGACGACGGCGAACGCATCCTCAAGCCGCCCGGCAATCCTGTCGACAACCACGCCAAAGGAATGGACCAGCAGTTCATCGCTGCTGGCAAAGTAGTGCCGGACGGAGCCAACGGCGAGCCCTGCTTCATCGGCCACCTCCCGCAAGGACGCACGCTCAAGGCCATCCGAGGCGATGATCCTGAAGACGGCTTCGACTACTTCCAGGCGCCGGGCTTCGGCATCAACAATCTTTGGCACAAATCTTTTTAGCACGAACGTGCTTGAACCGTGCCGTCCGGCGCACGGGAACCACGGGAGTGTGGCCTACGCAACACTGAGCGAGCCGTGCCAAGTTCGGCTAGCGTTGCTTGCATGAGAATTCTTGTCACGGGTGGCACCGGCTACATCGGATCGCACACCGTTCTGTCCCTGTTGGAAACCGGACACGAAGTAGTCGTGGTGGACAATCTCGTGAACTCAAGCGAAGAATCCCTGCGCCGTGTCGGTGAACTGGCGGGAAAGACAGCGGCGTTCCATAAGGTGGATCTGGTGGACGAGGCCGCCCTTGAGGCGGTGTTCGATGAGCACAGCATCGACGCCGTCATCCACTTCGCCGGGCTCAAGGCCGTTGGCGAATCCGTGCAGGAACCGCTGAATTACTACTACAACAACATCGTGGGCACGTTGAACCTGCTTCGCGCCATGGACAAGCACGGGGTCCGCTCGATCGTGTTCAGTTCCTCGGCAACGGTGTACGGCGAGCACAACCCCATCCCCTACGTCGAGAAGATGGAGATCGGGGCAAACAACCCCTACGGCCGCACCAAGGAGCAGATCGAGGACATCCTCACGGACCTCGGGGCAGCGGACGAGCGCTGGCACGTCGCCTTGTTGCGCTACTTCAACCCGGTGGGCGCACACCCCTCGGGCAGGATCGGCGAGGACCCGCAGGGCATCCCCAACAACCTGGTTCCGTACATCGCCCAGGTTGCCGTCGGGCGCCGCGAAAAGCTCATGGTCTTCGGCGGAGACTACGACACCCCGGACGGCACCTGCCTGCGGGACTACATCCACGTCGTCGACCTCGCCGATGGCCATGTCGCCGCACTGGACTACGTTGCGGAACGCCCCGGCGTGCACCGCTGGAACCTTGGCTCCGGGAAGGGCACGTCCGTGCTGGAGATGCTCCACGCCTTCGAGAAGGCCGTGGGCCACACGCTGCCGTACGAGATCACTGGACGCCGCGCCGGAGACCTGCCCGCGTTCTGGGCCGATGCCTCCTCAGCCCTGGCGGATCTGAGCTGGTCCACCACGAAAACCGTGGACCAAATGTGCGAAGACCACTGGCGCTGGCAGAAGAACAACCCCCTCGGCTACAGCTCTTAAAGCAACGCGGGGTCACTTACGGCCCATAATGTCCCTTGGGACGGACCGTAAGTGACCCCGCGTTGGCTTAGACCGCCGGGTAGTCGCGCTCCGGCTCTCCTGTGTAAAGCTGCCGCGGACGGCCGATCTTCGTCTGGGGATCGTTGATCATTTCGCGCCACTGGGCGATCCAGCCGGGGAGCCGGCCGATCGCGAACAGCACGGTGAACATCTTCTCGGGGAAGCCCATGGCCTTGTAGATCAGGCCGGTGTAGAAGTCGACGTTCGGGTAGAGCTTGCGCTGGATGAAGTAGTCATCGGCCAGGGCCTTCTCTTCGAGCCGCATCGCGATGTCCAGGAGCTCGTCATTGCCGCCGAGCTTGCCGAGGATCTCGTGCGCCGTCGCCTTGATGATCTTCGCGCGGGGGTCGTAGTTCTTGTAGACTCGGTGCCCGAAGCCCATGAGGCGGACGCCGTCCTCCTTGTTCTTGACCTTCTCCATGTATTCCTCGGGCTTAATGCCGTCGGCCTGGATCTGGCGCAGCATCTTCAGCACCGCTTCGTTGGCCCCACCGTGGGCCGGACCGAAGAGGGCGTTGATGCCTGCGGAAACGGAAGCGAACAGGTTCGCGTTCGAGGAGCCCACAAGGCGGACGGTCGACGTCGAGCAGTTCTGCTCGTGGTCGGCGTGCAGGATGAGCAGGAGGTCCAGCGCCTTGACGACGACGGGGTCCAGCTCGTACTGCTCCGCCGGCAGTCCGAAGCTCAGGCGCAGGAAGTTCTCCACCAGGTTCATGGAGTTGTCCGGGTACAGCATGGGCTGGCCGATGGACTTCTTGTGCGCGTAGGCGGCGATGACGGGGAGCTTCGCCATGAGCCGGATCGTGGAAACTTCCACGTGCTCAGGGTTGAACGGGTCCAAGGAGTCCTGGTAGAACGTGGACAGCGCGGAGACAGCCGAGGAAAGAACCGGCATCGGGTGCGCGTCACGCGGGAAACCGCCGAAGAAGCCCTTGAGCTCTTCGTGGAGGAGCGTGTGGTGGCGGATGCGCTGGTCAAAGGCATCCAGCTCGGTGGGCGTGGGCAGGTTGCCGTAGATCAGCAGGTAGGAAACTTCCAGGAAGCTGGAGTGCTGGGCAAGCTGCTCGATCGGGTAGCCGCGGTACCGCAGGATACCGGCGTCGCCATCGATGTAGGTGATTGCCGACGTGGTGGCGGCGGTGTTCATGAAGCCGGGGTCATAGGCGACGGCGCCCGTCTGCTTCAGCAGCTTGGAAACGTCGTATCCTTCGTTCCCTTCTACAACCTTGATCCGCGGGAGCTCGAGCTCTCCGCCGGCATGGCGCAGGGTAGCGCTGGTGGTCTCAGTCATGGAGTCCCCTTCATGAGGCTCTTGGCCTCGGTCGAAAGCTTGATCCAACCAACATCTGGTGCCTCCAGCCGGGGGCCCGCAGGTGCAGACGCCATCGGTCGGACTGCCTTCGTGGAGAAAGCCACCATTGATAGTCAGTTAAAAGCTACCGCCAGTACGCGGGACAAACTAATTCACAAGCTACGGTTACCGGCGGAATGACGCGCCATGTGCGGCAAGTCACAGCATTGTTACCGAGTGGTGTTCAAACGTTCCACGGCTGCATCGATGCGTTCGTCCGTGCCCGTGAGCGCCACCCGGATGAAACCATTGCCGGCGTCACCATAGAACACCCCGGGCCCGACGACGATCCCCAGGTCAGCGAAACGCTGAACTGTGTCCCACGTCGCCTCGCCCGCAGTGGACCACAAGTACAGGCCTGCTTTGGACTCGTGGATCTCCAGGCCGAAGTTCTTCAGCGCCGGAAGGAGGCGTTCGCGGCGGCCGCGGTAGAGATCCTTTTGGGCGAGCACGTGGCCGGCGTCGCCGAGCGCGATGCGCATCGCTTCCTGGACCGGGTACGGCACGATCATGCCGGCGTGCTTGCGGCTGTTGACCAGATTCGCCACGATGGACGAGGCGCCGGCCACGAAAGCGGCACGGTAACCGGCCAGGTTCGACTGCTTGCTGAGGGAGTAGACGCACAACAGGCCGTCCGTGGACCCTCCCGTGACGCGTGGGTCAAGGACACTCGGCACCGCCTCGCCGCCACGCTGGGCATCCCATTCGCCCCATCCGAGCTCGGCATAGCATTCGTCCGACGCCACGACGGCGCCGATCTCGCGCGCCTGGGCCACGATCTGCCTGAGAGATTCGACGTCGCGGACATTGCCCGTGGGATTGCCCGGGGAATTGATCCAGATGAGCCGGACCCTGGAGCGGGTGGCCAGGTCCAGTTCGTCCAGGCTGTCCGCTGCGATCGCAGTAGCCCCTGCGAGCATGGCGCCGATGTCGTAGGTCGGGTAAGCCACAGTGGGGCGGACCACGACGTCGCCTGCGCTCAGTCCCAGCAGGAACGGCAGCCAGGCCACCAGTTCCTTGGAGCCGATGGTCGGCAGGACGTCCCGCGGATCGATCCCAGGGACCCCGCGACGGCTGGCAAACCAGTCGGATACGGCCTCGCGAAGTGCCTCCGTGCCGTGAACCGTTGGGTAACCATGGGCGTCAGCTGCCCCGGCAAGTGCCTCGCGGACGAGCTGCGGAGTGGGATCCACAGGGGTGCCGATCGAGAGATTGACTGCCCCGCCCGGGTGTTCCGAAGCCTTCGCCACGTACGGCGCCATCGCTTCCCAAGGGTAGTCGGGCAGGTTGAGGCCGAAAGCGGGTGCCGCAGAAATCAAAGGAAGCAACCGTTCTTAGTGGTCTTGGTTCTGTGGAGGCAGCGCGGCGATGAAGGGGTGGTCCTTGCCGGTGTTGCCGATCTTGGCAGCTCCGCCAGGGGAACCAAGGTCATCGAAGAACTCGACGTTGGCCTTGTAATAGTCGGCCCATTCCTCCGGGGTGTCGTCCTCGTAGTAGATCGCTTCGACCGGGCACACGGGTTCGCAAGCTCCACAGTCCACGCACTCATCCGGGTGGATATAGAGGGAACGTTCGCCTTCGTAGATGCAGTCAACAGGGCATTCTTCAATACACGCCTTGTCCTTGACGTCCACACACGGCTGCGCGATTACGTAGGTCACGTCCCTTGCCTCTCCACAGTTGTCCCGGACAATTCCGGGTAGTCCACCGGCCCCGTGGCCGGTACATCGAATTCTGAGCCTATTATCCCCCAGCCGGAACCCAGCAACCTAGCCGGGCGTCTTACTATGAACTGGTGAATCTGACCCGGCCCCAGGATTTCCTGCTCAATACCGTATCCGGAACACGGGTAGTTGTCCGATACAGGCTGGACAGCGGCTTCACGGATGCCCTCGGCTACCTGCTCTCCGTCACCGAAGGTGCATGCACCATCCGTACCCGCCAGTCCGACGTCGAGATCCCGCTGGCCCTTGTAGTGGCGGCAAAGGAGGTCCCCCCTCCGCCGCCACGCCGGGGTACGCGCTCAGCCCGCGAGTAATCCCGCGCTCCCCTGGCCGCAACCCCTCACCCACCCACAGGACATGCCCCCTGCGCACTCGAACCACTGGACATGCCACCTGCCTGCCCGAACCACTGGACATGCCCCCTGCCTGCCCGAACCATTGGACATAGTGCCAATATGCCCATTCTTGGCTCTCAGGGCAGAGCATGTCCCGCGGCAGCGCGGGCCGGGGCAAGGGACATGTCCGTTCCTGGTGAGTAGCGATGGGCATGTCCCTTCGGAGACGGCTGAATCTTGGGATACGCCGGAGGTCACGCGGCCCCGTCGAGAGACCTCAGCGTGTCCCGGACCATCGCCACAAATTCCCGGGGCCGGTGTTTCACCATCGAATAGCTCACAACCAAGGTAGGGACGCCCAACCTGGTGGTGACATTCCACCGACGGCGGTCCTCCTCGAAGCTCGGCCTGTCCATGTGGAAACCTGCTCCGTCGGTTTCAATCCCCAGTCTTCCGTCCACCATCAGGTCCAGATGCCCCATGCCCGGTATGTTCACCTGAGATTCAACGTGGAAACCCGCTTCGCGCAGGTGGTACCTGGCGATGCACTCAATGATCGACTGTGACTGGGGAACGATCCGTGACACGAGCCTCCGCTCCCGTGCATCGTTCCGCCCACTCAGCCTCATCCTGATAGCCGTGAGCGGCAACCTGCCAAGAGCCACGGCCGATTCGGCAATGACCAGGCCGTCCAGATCCGGCAGGCAACGCAGGGCTTGGACGACTGAATCCATTAGCGTTGGCGGGGCCGCGGATCTATGACAGACAAAACCCTCGTACGTTCGGCTGTGAGGGACTGCCACGTGGGGAAATTGAGGGGCATCCATGACCCACAACCCGGACAGCCCGGCCGCGGAAATGCAGGCCGGTTCCGCAGGAAGGGACCTAATGGCGAGCAAGCCCGGATCGGCACCCGGCACCGCGTAGACCCCTCGCGCCACGCGGAGAATCCGACCGCTCGCCAACGCGGATTTCAGCTGGAAATGCGACACCCCGGCCGCAGCGAGATGCTTAGCCCGCGCCACGCCGTCGTACGCTGAAAGGACGTCAATGATGTTCACCATGCGCCCCATCGTTCCGGCCGAAGTGGTTGGTGCGGAAGCGCCAACATTCACTATGTGGAAAACATCTTGCCCGCTCCCGCGGTCAAGCATTGGACATGCGCCTTCATCACCGCAGAGCATGCGCCGTATTGGGACCATGGAATGCGCATGTTGCCATTATGTCCAGTGCTGCGGGCCAAGGAGGGGCATGTCCGGAGGAGGGTCAGGCGCCGTGCACCTCGTCCGGCAGCCTGCGCATCCCCCACAGCGGGGAGAACAGCACAGGCGCAACAAAAACAACGCTTCCGCCCAAGCCGATCCAGAGTGTCGGGACGAGGCCAAGGTTCTCCGCCAGGAGGCCTGAGGCAAGGGCTGCGATCGGCATGACTCCCCACACTACGAAGCGAATGGAGGCATTCATGCGCCCAAGGAGCCGGGGAGGACACACCCGCTGCCTCATGCTCAACTGCATGATGTTGTACACCAGGACTCCGAAAGCGAACCCGAACTCGGAGACGATGAGCATCACCAGGGACACCCATCGCTCCGGGGCAAGCACGCACAGCGGAACCAGGAGCAGGAAAACCGAACTGATCATCGACGCCACGGGAATGACGGTCCCCTCGCCGATCCAGGCCGCGAGCCGGGGCGCGGCAACCGCTCCGATCAGTCCGCCGACCGCCCCGACCGCCATGATGAGGCCCATGCCCTCCGGACCGAGTTCCAGCTCACGAAGGACCAGAACCGGCATCAAGGTGAACGCGATCGTGGTGAAGAAGTTGACCCCGCCCGTGCAGGCCACAATCCTGCTGATCAACGGGTGCCTGCCCACAAAGACCAGGCCTTCCTTGATTTCGCTTGCCAGTGGCTGCCGATCATTCGCGGGTGCAGGCCGTTCCGCATCGCGCGTCCTGAGCAGGAAAATGGCCGACAGCAGATATCCGATCGACTCCCCGGCGAACAGCACCGGCGCGGACACAATAGTCAGCAACCCACCGCCTGCGGCAGGACCCCCGATCCGCGCGATCTGGGAGGTGGCTTCCAGCTTCGAGTTGGCCTCCGGCACTTTGGCCGCATCCACGAGAACAGGAACATAGCTCTGGTAGGAAACGTCGAAGAAGACCGTTGCGGCCCCGACGACGGCGGCCACTGCGTAGAGGTGCCAGATCTGCAGGACGCCGGCCCACCAGAGGATTGGCACAGTCGCCATCGCCGCGGTCCGGACCAGGTCCGCCACAATCATGGTGCGACGCTTGAGCCAGCGGTCCACCCAGGCTCCCGCGGGCAAACCGATCAGCAGGAAGGCCGCAAGGCCGGCGGCATTGAGTGCCCCGACCTCGAACTCGCTGGCGCCGAGCAAAGTCACTGCGAGGACGGGAAACGCCAGTTGCCCCAGTTGCGCCCCGAGCTGGCTGACGGCCTGGCCCGACCAGAAGGTCACGAAGTTCCGGTCCCGCCACAGCGAAGAAGCGCGCGGAGCTGTGTCCGCTTGCAGAGGATTGTCAGTGGTCCCGGCATTCACCCGCCCAGTTTCCTGCAGTGATTGGTATATGTCAATCACTCTGGGGTGGCTACACTGGCCACCATGACGGAACACGAGCGGGAGGACAGCGACCTGGTGGCCAAGGGCCGCGCCTTGAGCTCGCCCCTGCGCCTGAGGATTCTCCGGCTCTGCCTGCACCACGCGCGCACCAACAAAGAGATTGCCGGGCTGTTGGACATCAATCCGGCGTCGAGCCTGCACCATGTCCGGACCCTGGTGCGCACCGGTTTTCTCGAGCCGCAGGAAGGCCGGAAGGGAAAGAGGGGTGCCAAGGAGGTGCCGTACATCGCAACGCGCACCTCGTGGAGCACTCCCGTGAACGACATTTCCCCGGTCCTGATCGAAACATTCGTCCAGGAAACCCGCGGGCTCGCACCAGAGGATATCGACGTCTGGCGGCTTGGCGTGAAGTTCAACGCCGCACGGCAGCAGGAAATGATGGGCAAGCTGCGGGCGGTCGTCGAGGAATACATGCGCCTTCCGGCAGACGACGACGGCGAGGCCACCTCGCTCCTGATCGCCCACCACCGGGACCCGAGCGCCGACTAAGCTAACCGCGGGATGGACGCGTGTAGCGCCGGCACCACAAGAGCATCACAAAAGTGATGCCCGCACTCCCGTAGACCCACACATTTCCGGGCACATCCGCGACGATCAGCTGCTTGCCCGTTCCACCCATCGATAGCAGGCCTATGGTGGCATAACAGACAATGCCCACTACCGCCGTCGGGAGCAAAGACCGCGACCACGCACCCAGCAGGAGTTGGAGCGATGCGAGCAGGAGCAATGCCGCTGCGGTGCCCCAATAGACGTCGACGCCGGGCAGGAGGAACGTCTGCCGGTGCAGTGCGGTGCCTGCAAGGGCAGCAAAAAGAGCCACCGGAACAGCCGCGGCAATGCCGCGTGCCGTTCCGGTGGCTCCCTTATTCAATGCGTCAGTCCGTTCAGTACGCAGTCAGCGCAGGATCAGACCTTGGCGCGGGCGCGGGTGGCCTTGGCACGCTCGTTGGCGTCCAGGATCACCTTGCGGATGCGGATGGACTCCGGGGTCACCTCAACGCACTCGTCTTCGCGGGCGAATTCGAGGGACTCTTCGAGGGTGAGGTCGCGCGGCGGCGTCAGGTTCTCGAAGGTGTCGGAGGAAGCTGCACGCATGTTGGTGAGCTTCTTTTCCTTCGTGATGTTGACATCCATGTCGTCGGCGCGGGAGTTCTCGCCGACGATCATCCCTTCGTAGACCTCGGACGTGGGCTTCACGAAGAAGGAGCCGCGTTCCTGCAAGTTGATCATGGCGAAGGGGGTGACGACGCCGGCGCGGTCGGCAACCATCGAACCGTTGGTGCGGTACTCGATGGGGCCGGCCCACGGCTCGTAGCCCTCGGAGATCGAGGAAGCGATGCCGGCGCCACGGGTGTCCGTGAGGAACTTGGTGCGGAAGCCGATGAGGCCACGTGCCGGAACGATGAATTCCATGCGGCACCAGCCCGTACCGTGGTTGGCCATGTTGGTCATGCGGCCCTTGCGGGCGGCCATGAGCTGCGTGACCGCACCGAGGTACTCTTCGGGAACGTCGATGGTCATGTGTTCCATCGGCTCGTGGATCTTGCCGTCTATGGTCCGGGTGACAACCTGCGGCTTGCCGACAGTCAGTTCGAAGCCTTCACGTCGCATCTGCTCCACGAGGATGGCCAGCGCGAGCTCGCCACGGCCCTGGACTTCCCAGGCATCCGGACGCTCGGTGGGCAGAACCTTGATGGAGACGTTACCGATCAGTTCCTTGTCCAGGCGGTCCTTCACCTGGCGGGCGGTAACCTTGGCGCCCTTGACCTTGCCGGCCAGCGGGGAGGTGTTGATACCGATGGTCATGGAGATCGCGGGGTCATCCACCGTGATGAGCGGCAGCGGCTGCGGGTTCTCGGCGTCGGTCAGGGTCTCTCCGATGGTGATTTCCTCGATACCGGCAACAGCCACGATCTCGCCGGGGCCGGCCGAGTCGGTCGGAACGCGGTCGAGGGCCTTGGTGGCCAGGAGCTCGGTGATCTTGACGTTCTTCAGCTCGCCGTTGGCGCGCGCCCAAGCGACGGTCTGGCCCTTGCGGAGGGTGCCGTTGTAGATACGCAGGAGTGCGAGGCGGCCGAGGAACGGGGAAGCATCCAGGTTGGTGACGTGCGCCTGCAGGACACCGTCCGGGTTGTAGGTCGGCGCTGGGATGTGCTCGATGATCGTCTTGAAGAGAGGTTCGAGGTCTTCGTTTTCCGGTGCCGAGCCATCAGCCGGCTGGTCGAGGGAGGCGCGGCCGACCTTAGCTGCGGCGTAGACCACGGGTACTTCCAGGATCTTGTCCAGGTCCAGGTCCGGAACTTCGTCCGCGAGGTCGGAGGCCAGGCCAAGGAGCAGGTCCATGGACTCGTGGACAACCTCTTCGATACGGGCGTCGGGGCGGTCGGTCTTGTTGACCAGCAGGATGACAGGCAGGTGCGCCGCAAGGGCCTTGCGGAGCACGAAGCGGGTCTGTGGCAGCGGACCTTCGGAAGCGTCGACCAGGAGGACCACGCCGTCAACCATGGACAGGCCGCGCTCCACCTCGCCACCGAAGTCGGCGTGGCCGGGGGTGTCGATCACGTTGATGGTGATGGTCTCGCCATTGGACGACGGGCCGTTGTAGGCAACCGTGGTGTTCTTGGCGAGGATGGTGATGCCCTTTTCGCGCTCCAGGTCACCGGAGTCCATGACGCGGTCTTCCAGGTGGTTGTGCTCGGCGAAGGAGTTGGTCTGCTTGAGCATGGCGTCGACCAGGGTGGTCTTGCCGTGGTCAACGTGGGCCACAATCGCGACGTTGCGCAGATCACTGCGCGATGCAGTGGCCGCGGCGGTGTTGGTGGTGGTTTCAGACATGCGTAATGGCTCGATTCAGTGGTGAAGTCAGCTGTTGTATCGCGACATTTCCAACCGGAACGCACGACGGATTAGACCCTTTGACACAGGGCACCTTCATAGAGTCTAAGCGCTGTGGTATTTATTGGCCTAAAAATCACCCCGAAGGCTGCTGAATTGTGCCCTTCATCACAATCGGCGGCGGGTTCCGGGACAAGCCGGAAAAAGCAAAAGAGCCGGGACCACTTCTCCCCCCACGGAAGTGGTACCGGCTCTTCTTCCCGCCTCGGCGGCACTCAGCCGACGGGCGGCAGGCCCGTCAGGCCACCACGGGCGGCAGCATCAGGCTGGCACCCGGGATCGCGTGAAGCAGCGCCTTGGTGTAGTCCTGCTGCGGCGAATCGAAGACGTCGTCAGTGCTGCCCGTCTCCACAAGCTTGCCCTTCTGCATCACGCAGACATGGTCGGCGATCTGCCGCACGACCGCGAGGTCGTGCGTGATGAAGAGGTACGTCAGTCCGAGATTGGACTGCAGCTCGGCCAGGAGGTTCAGTACCTGGGCCTGCACCAAAACGTCGAGGGCGGAGACCGCCTCGTCACAGATGATCACTTCGGGGTCGAGCGCCAAGGCACGCGCGATCGCGACGCGCTGCCTTTGCCCGCCTGAGAGCTCGTTCGGGTACCGCTGCATGGTGGACTGCGGCAGCGCCACCTGGTCCAGGAGCTCCCGGACCTTCTTCTCGCGGCTGGCCTTGTCACCGATCTTGTGGGTCCGGAGCGGTTCCTCGATGGTCCTGAAGATGTTGTACATCGGGTCGAGGGAACCGTACGGGTCCTGGAAAATCGGCTGGACGCGGCGCCGGAACTTGAAGATCTCCCGGCTGTTCAGGGTGGAGGTGTCCACGCCGTCGAATACGATCCGCCCCGACGTCGGCGCGAGCAGGTTGAGGACCATCTGGGCCACCGTGGACTTGCCGGAACCCGACTCCCCCACGATCGCCGTCGTCGTCCCGCGTTTGACGTTGAACGAGACGTTGTCCACCGCTTTGAAGTCGGTTGCCTTGCCTACTCCGGAGCGCAGCTTGAAGACCTTGCTGAGGCTTTCGACCTTCAGGACGTCCTCTGACAACGCCTTTTCGACCACAGCTTCGGTGGGCGCCAGGAGTTCTTCCGTCTGGATTCCTTCGGCCTTGGCGGCCTGGATCCTCCGGGAAGCCAGCGACGGCGCCGAAGCCACCAAGCGCTGGGTGTAGGGGTGCTGCGGGTTACGGAGCAATTCGAGCGAAGAGCCGGCCTCCACTACGTTGCCGCGGTACATGACCACCACTTTGTCCGCACGCTCGGCAGCCAGGCCAAGATCGTGGGTGATGAGCAAGACCGCCGTACCGAGCTCGGCCGTCATGGTTTCGAGGTGGTCCAGGATCTGGCGCTGTACCGTGACGTCCAGGGCCGACGTCGGCTCATCCGCGATCAGGAGCCTCGGCTGGCAGGACAGGCCGATGGCGATCAGGGCCCGCTGGCGCATGCCGCCGGAGAATTCGTGCGGGTACTGCTTCGCCCGGCGCGCGGAGTCCGGCAAGCCGGCCTCCCCCAGGACGCGGGCGACGTCGGCAGGACCGCTGGGCTTGCCGTTGGCGCGCAGTGTCTCGCGGACCTGGTAGCCGATCTTCCAGACCGGGTTGAGATTGGACATCGGATCCTGCGGAACCATGCCGATCGTGTTGCCGCGCAGCTCGATCATCCGCTTCTCCGAAGCGTGCGAGATGTCCTCCCCATCCAGGAGGATCTGCCCGCCGGAAACCCGGCCGTTCTCCGGCAGGAGGCCGATAGCGGCAAGCGCCGTCGTCGACTTTCCCGAACCGGACTCCCCCACGATGGCGACAGTCTCGCCGGGCATGATGGTCAGGTGCGCGTTCTTGACGGCCTGGAATTCGCCGCCCGCCGTCTGGAAGGAGATGGCGAGGTCCCGGATCTCCAGGAGCGGACGCTCGTCGGTTCCGGCTTCGTCGATGGTGATGTTGGACGTTGTCATGATTGCCTCCTTCATCGCTTGCGGCTCTTGGGATCAAGGGCGTCACGCAGCGCATCGCCAAGCATGATGAAGCTCAGGACCGTGATGGACAGTGCGGTTGCGGGGAACATCAGCACCTCGGGGTTGGTGCGCAACGTGTCCTTCGCCGCGGAAATGTCGTTGCCCCAGGACATGATGCTGCCGGGCAGCCCGATGCCGAGGAAGGACAGCGTTGCCTCCGTCACGATGAAGACGCCAAGCTCCATGGTGGCCAGGACGATGATCGGCGCGAGCGCGTTCGGAACGACGTGCCGGACCAGCGTGCCGATCCTGGAGACACCGAGCGAGCGTGCGGCAGTCACGAAATCCGCGTTGCGGACCTCGATCACGGCACCGCGGGTGATACGGGCCATTTGGGGCCAGCCGAGCATCACGATGACCATGACCACCGTGAAGACGCTCTTGTTCTCGCGGAAGAAGGGGAGCTGGGTAACGACCAGCGCACCGAGGACCAAAGGCAACGCAAAGAAGATGTCTCCGATGCGGGCAATGATGGTGTCAACCCAGCCGCCGAAGAAGCCTGCCAGCGCGCCGAGCGTAACTCCGATGATGAGGACGAAGATGACGGAGACGACGCCGACGGTCAGGGATGCCTGCGTGCCGTGGATGACGCGGGAATAGATGTCGCAGCCCTGGAAGGTGAATCCCAGGGGGTGGCCGGCCGAGGGACCCGCGAGGGAGTCGCCCAGCTGGCAGTTGTCGTTCGGGGCCGTCTGGGTGAACAGGCCCGGGAAGAACGCGACGACCAGGAGCAGCAGAATCATGAGCGCAGAGATGATGAAGAGCGGCCGACGGCGGAGCTTCCGCCAGGCATCCGCCCACAGGCTCAGGGGTGCTGCGTCGACCTTGAGGGTATCGGTCGCCAGCAGCGGCGTCTCGTCGATAGGGGCAACGTAGTGCTCGATCTGACGGTTACTTTTCATAGCGAATCCTCGGGTCAAGCCAGGCGTAAAGGAGGTCCACCAACAGGTTGGCGGCAACGAAGACCAGTACCAGCACGCTCACAATGGCGACGACGGTGGGGCCTTCGCTGCGGATCACGGCCTGGTAGAGCTTCTGGCCGACGCCGGGCACGTTGAAAATGCCTTCGGTCACGATCGCGCCGCCCATCAAGCCACCCAGGTTCGCGCCCAGGTATGTGACCACGGGAATCATGGAGTTCCGCAGGATGTGGGCCAGCACCACGCGGGGGCGGGAGAGGCCTTTCGCGGTTGCGGTGCGGACGTAGTCGGCGTTCATGTTTTCAATGACCGAGGCCCGGGTGAGGCGCAACACGTAGGCAAAGGACACGAGGCCAAGGACGGTGGCCGGAAGGATCAGGGTCCCCCAATCCGCGTTGGATCCAACGGTCGGCTTGGCCCAGCCGAGCTGCACGCCGACGACGAGCTGAAGCACGAAGCCCAGGACGAACGTCGGGACGGCGATGACCACGAGGGAGGCCACCAGCACGGTGGAGTCGAAGATCTTGCCCTTGCGCAGGCCGGCAATCAGGCCGAAGGCCACACCGAAGACAGCCTGGATGGCAAGGGCTTCGACGGCGAGCATGGCGGTGACCGGGAAGACGCGGCCAAGGGTGGCGGCGATTGGCTGGCCGGTGAAGTCCACCCCGAGGTTGAACGTGAAGAGGTTCTTGAGGAACAGGCCGTACTGGACCCAGAACGGCTGGTCGAGGTTGTATTGCTGGCGCAGCGCGGCAATGACGGACTCGCTGGGCGGCCGGTCGCCGAACAGGGCGCGGATAGGGTCACCCGGGAGGGCAAAGACCATGAAGTACACGAGCAGGGTGGTTCCCAGGAATACGGGAATGACCTGCAGCAAACGCCGGAGGATGTACTGGGTCACAGCAACGGTTCCTGGGCGCTCTTGAAAATGTGGGGATTCATTAGGGACAGCTTTCGTGCCGAATCAAGGCATGGGGGCCCGGTTTGTGGCCGGACCCCCATACGCTAACGAGCTTGGAACAAGTCCAGTAGGACTACTTTGCAGTGATGTTGTAGTACAGCAGGACGCCGTTCCAGCCGGAGTCGACGTTGCTGACGTTCTGGCTCCATACAGCCTGGCGTGCCTGGTACCACAGGGGCAGGTTCGGGAGGTCCTTGAAGAGGATTTCCTGTGCCTGGGTGAACTTCTTGTTGGCGTCGTCCGTGGACTTGGATGCCAGGCCCTCGGTCAGCAGCTTGTCGAACTCGGGGTTGCTGTAACCCTCGTAGTTGGCGCTGGCGCCGGTCTTCAGCAGCGGGCCGAGGAAGTTGAACAGCGACGGGTAGTCTGCCTGCCAACCGGCGCGGGTGAAGCCCGGGAGGGTCTTGGCCGTGCGGAGGTTCAGGATCTCGGCGAACTTGGCAAACGGCTGGCCTTCTGCCTTGATGCCGAGGTTGTTCTTCAGGTTGTTGGCAACGGCGTCAATCCATTCCTTGTTGCCACCATCGGTGTTGTACGCGAGCTGAAGGACCTTGTCCGCGGGCCACGGGCTCATGGCGTTTGCCTTTGCCCAGAGGTCCTTGGCCTTCGCGGCGTCGAACTTCAGAACGTCGGAGCCGGTCACGTTGGCGTTGTAGCCGTCGACGGACGGAGACGTGAAGTCCTTTGCCGGAATACGGGTGCCGTTGAAGACGACCTTGGTGATCTCATCGCGGTTGATCGCCATCGAGATGGCCTGGCGACGCAGCTGGCCGGCAGGTCCCTGGAACTCAGGGAGGTAGTTCGGGATGTTCAAGGTTGCGTTGCCGGCGTATGCCTTGTTCAGGCTGTGGTCCGGGAAGTCCGTGGTGTAGGTCTTCAGGGCGTTCGTCGGCAGGACGTCGGTAACGTCGAGGTTGTTGGCCTGGACGTCCGTGTAAGCCGGAGCCGGGTCGGTGTAGAACTTGAACGTCACGCCGCCGTTCTTGGCCATGCGGGTGCCCTGGTAGTCCGGGTTCTTGACGAGGGCGATCTGGCTGTCGTGCTGCCAGGCACCCTTGGCGGCCATCTTGTACGGGCCGTTGCCGATCGGGTTTTCGCCGAAGGCCTTCGGGTCCTTGAGGGCGTCGGCCGGGAGCGGCATGAAGGCGGAGTAGCCGAGGCGCTGCGGCCAGTCGGCTTCCGGCTGGGCCAGCTTGACCGTGATGGTCGAATCGTCCTTCAGCACCAGGCCGGACATCGTCTGGGCGGTCGGTGCGGGAGTCGACGTTGACTTGCCGTCCGCGCCCTTGGTCTTCGTGACGGCGCTGACTGCGTCGTAGCCTTCGATGAATTCGAAGAAGCTGCTGCTGGCCTGGGCGTTGGTGCTCAGGGCGGCGAAGTTCCAAGCATCGACGAAGCTCTTGGCGGTGACGGCCTCGCCATTGGTGAATTTGGCGCCCTTCTTGACCTTGATGGTGTAGTTCTGGCCATCGCTCGTGTCAATGGATTCCGCGAGTGCGTTCACGGACTTGCCATTGGCGTCGTAGCTGGTCAGGCCTTCGAACAGGAGGTCGACAACGCGGCCGCCGTACACCTCGTTGGTGTTGGAAGGGATCAGGGGGTGCTGGGGTTCATTGCTGTACGCGGTGATGATTTTGTTCGGATCGCCGGCAGCGGTCTGGCCACTGCTTCCGGAGCCAGCGCTGCCGCATCCGGTGAGGGCAAGTGCGGCGACTGCCAGCAAGCCAAGAGCTTTGGAAGTGCGCGAAAAACGCATTCCGCCTCCTATGGATTCAGGGGGATGGGTCGGGGCAACTCATGGCTGCCCCCGGGGCCAGGCACAGAATTATCCTGTGACGCGGCCTACATGGATGTGTAATCCTAACCACACCTTGTCCGAAATATGGAATCCCATTGGCATGAACAACGAAGTGTGCTCTTGACAGTTTTAGTAATGAAGCAGTCATTTCAAGTAAATGAAGCAGTCATTTCACGTAATGGGTGTTCCGTTGCTACACTCGACATGCCTGACCCTTGTTTTTCCGCGGAATGCAGGGGTTTTTCGGGCACCCAAGAGTTGCAACGGACACACTCCGTGCCTCACAAAAAACGAAAAAGAGTCCCTGCGGCCAATGGCCACGGGGACTCCTTTGCGGTTGCGACAGCGAGTAGGCGCCGCCGGGAACGGGCTCCCGGGTTGCTACTCGATGCCGGCGGCCATGAGCTGGGCGCGCAGTTCCCGACGCTCGCGCTGCTTCTCAGGGTCCGGAAGCGGCACCGCGGCCAGCAGCCTCTGCGTGTAGGGCTCCTGCGGATTGCGAAGGATCTGCTCCCGGGTCCCTTGCTCCACGATCCGGCCGCGCTGCATCACGCAGATCCGGTCCGCGAGCACATCCACCACGGCGAGGTCGTGCGTGACGAACAGGCACGCGAATCCCAGCTCCCGCTGGAGGTTCTGGAAGAGCTCCAGAACCTTTGCCTGTACGGAAACGTCCAGCGCCGACGTGGGCTCATCCGCGACCATGAGCTTGGGCTGCAGGGATAGCGCCCGGGCAATGCCGACGCGCTGCTTCTGGCCGCCTGACAATTCATGCGGGTACCGGTTGCGGTAGCCGCGCGGCAGTTCCACCTGGTCCAGGAGGGTCTCAATCCGTTTCTGCAGATCGACGCCCTTCGCGACCCCGGCGAGGTACATCGGTTCGCCGATGCTTTCGCCGATGGGCAGCCGCGGGTTCAGGGACGACGAAGGATCCTGGAACACCATGCCGATATCCCGCCGCACTTCGTGCAGTTGCTTCCCATTCCGTTTTGCGCCGGAAATGTCCTGCCCCACCACACGCATGCTGCCTGCGGCTACGGGCAAGAGTCCGACGGCGGCGCGTCCAATGGTCGTTTTGCCCGATCCGGACTCCCCGACAAGGCCTACCACTTGACCGGGGTAGATCACGAGGTTGGCACCCTCGACAGCGCGGAAGGCCGGAACCCGGCCCTGCTTGGGGTACTCGATAGCCACGTCGATCAGCTCAAGCACGGCCTCGCCTTTGGGCTTGGCAGCTTCTTCGGCCGCTGCCTTCAAAGCAGTCTGGTTCTCGAGTTCCCGTCGGACCAGTTCATCGTGATCGACCGATTCCAGCTCGGCGTGGGTCGCGGCGGCCAATGCCGCGGTGACGTCGACGTCGGAGCTGTCCGCCCCCTGTCCCAGGTGGGGAACAGCGGCTAGCAAGGCTTGGGTGTATTCGTGCTGCGGATTGGAGAAGATCTGTTGCGCGGTACCGCTCTCCACGATGACGCCCTTGCGCATCACCGCAATACGATCGGCGAGGTCGGCCACCACGCCCATGTCGTGGGTGATCAGGACGATGGCGCTGTCCAGCTTGTTGCGCAGGTTGCGCATCAAATCCAGGATTTCGGCCTGGACAGTCACGTCCAAGGCAGTGGTGGGTTCGTCAGCGATCAGGAGTTTGGGATCACAGGACAATGACTGCGCGATCATGGCTCGCTGCCGCTGGCCGCCGGAGAGTTGGTGGGGATAGGACTTGAAGGCCTTCTCCGGGTCCGGCAGCTCCACCAGCTCGAGCATGCGCACGGCCCGCTGCCGGGCTTCGTCAGGGGAGATCGAGTTGTGCAGCCGGATCGTCTCCACTATCTGTGCACCTACCGTGTACACGGGGTTGAGTGCGGTCATGGGCTCCTGGAAGATGACAGCGACGTCCTTGCCCCGGACTTCCCGGATATTGCCTGACTTGTCACCCAGCAACTCTTTGCCCGAGAGCTTGACACTCCCCCGAACGCGGCTGTTGCTGGGCAGCAAGCCGAGCAGGGCCATGGAACTTGCGCTCTTGCCGGAACCAGACTCGCCGACGATCGCGAGGACCTCGCCGGCCCTGACCTCGTAGTTCAGTCCGATGGCGGCAGGGACCCATTTCTTTTCGACACCGAAGTCGACGCTGAGATCGCGTACTTCCAGGACCATGGTCCCGCGCGCGCTCTTGTCCGACTCGGTCTCGAGGTGGGTAGCCTCCGGTTCGGGGCTGGCGTTGTCAGTCATGTTGGGTCTTCCCTTCCACCCGGGCCACCCTCCAAGGGGTGATTAGTGAAGTAGCCCGGAATCCTGAATTATTAGGGGCATGAGCAGAGCGCCGTATGCCGGAAATGTCGAAATCTTCAAGGCCCGCAGCAGCAAGACATTTGCTTGGATCTGCTGGGCGGTTGCCGTTTTCGGGATTGTCGTGACGCTCGTGGCAGCCGGTCCGCGCGCCCTTCCGGGCACCACGCCCCTGCTCTTCATAGCGTTCCTTGGCTGGTTGCTTTTCTGGCGCCCGGTAGTGGTGGTCAGGGATTCCGGCGTCGCGCTGGAGAATCCCTACCGGACCATCGATGTTCCGTGGGACGCCCTGGTGCAGGTTGATACCCGCTTCGCCCTCACCCTCGTGACACCTCACAAGAGGTACCCGGCCTGGGCTGCTCCCGCGCCGGGAATCTGGGGCGGGCGCAACGCCCGCCCCGAGCACCTCAAGGGACTCCCGGGCACCACCTACGGCCCCGGCAGCTCGGTTCGTCCCGGAGACCTCAAGAACACCGATTCGGGCACCGCAGCAGTCCTCGTCCGCACCCGCTGGCAGGACCTCGTTGAAGCCGGACGCGTGGAACCCGGCCGGGCTGAGGACGCTTTGGTGACGGTCGCCGTCGGATGGCTCCGGATAGCGGCCACCGTGGCCCTGGCCGCGGCCAGCTACTGGGCGGTCTTCCTCTAGGAGGTTTCCCTGCACGGGTAGCACTCAGCTGCCTTTCGAGGCATCGGCAACCGGCGCCGTCGTGCTGGAGTGGCGCGCTGTTTCGACGGCGGTCTTGGCTTTGAACTTTTTCTGCCGCGGATCGAACGCGTCCCGCAGGCCGTCGCCGATGAAGTTGATGCTCAAGCAGATGAGGATGATGAACAGGCCCGGGAACCAGAACAGCCACGGCCTTGTAGCGAAGGCTTCTTGGTTTTGCGCAACCAACAGGCCGAGCGAGGTATCGGGCGCCTTCACGCCGAGGCCCAGGTAGCTGAGGGCGGTCTCCAGCAGGATCGCTGCGGACATGGTCAGCGTCACGTTGACGATCAGCACACCGACGGCGTTGGGCAGGATGTGCTTGAAGATGATCCTCGCATTGGACGCTCCGGAGATCCTGGCTGCGTCTACGAACTCCCGCTCGCGCAGGGTCAGGAACTCACCGCGGACCAGGCGGGCGAGGCCCACCCAGAGGACGAAGCCAAGGAAAACGCCAAGAATGACGACGCCGTTGTTGGAGGCGAAGCCCGCAATCCAGCTGCCTTCATCCCTGCGGTTGGCAATCTGGCCAACCACGGCCGCCAGGAGCAGCACGGGGATGATGATGATGACATCGGTGAGGCGCATGAGGACTGCTTCCACCCAGCCGCGGAAATAGCCGGCAAGTCCGCCGACGATTGCGCCGACCGCGCCCGCGATGGCGCCGATCAGGACCATGACAGTGATGGACTGTTGGGCACCGCGCATGGTCATGGCGAACAGATCGCGTCCAATCCGGTCCTGGCCGAACGGGTGCTCTCCCCAGGCAACGGGCCACAATGACGACGTCGGGACACCATCGTTGACGAGGGGCGAAACATCCACATGGTTGTACTTCCACCACCCCGGGATGCCAAAAGCACCCACTGAAGTGAAAGCGAGCAGAAAGATCGCAGCGAATACGGCGAGCCCGATCAAGGCACCGGTGTGGCCAAAGAACCGCTTACGGACAATCTGGCCCTGGCTGAGGCCGCCGGTAACTTCGAAGCCGGCCTCGGCGCCTGCTGCTTCGGCGAGCGCCTGTTGTGCCAGGATTTCTTCCTCTTGGGTTGGCTGGCTCATGCTTTGATCCTTACGCGTGGGTCGAGAGCGGAGTAAGCGAGGTCCGCTACGAGGTTGAAGACCATTGCGGTGATGGCGACGCACAAGAAGACGCCCATCACCGGGTTCACGTCGGAGCGTTGCAGTCCGTCAATGAAAAGGAAGCCCATGCCGCGGACGGAAAACACCGATTCCGTGATGACCGCACCACCGATCAATGCGCCGATGTCGAACGCGACGATCGTCGCGATGGGAATCAGGGCGTTCCGGAACGCGTGGCCCATGATCACGGACCTTTCGCTCAAGCCCTTTGCCCGTGCTGTCCGGATGTAGTCCATGTTCATGATTTCCAGCATCGACGAGCGCGTGAATCGCGTATAGCTGGCCAGGGAGACCAGGATCAGGGCGATCGTGGGCAATACGAGGTGGGTGAGCGTATCGGTGGACATGATCCAGAAGTCACCCTGGATGTTCGGGGTTCCCGCCCCGATGGTGGCAATGGGACGCCCGCGAACCCGGCTGTTGTTGAAGTACGACGGCCACGCCTGCATGAAGCGGTCCATGACCACGAGGGCTCCGACCAGGAACGCGGTGATAGCGGCAGCACGCATTGACTGTCCACGGTCGAAACCGCCCATGAAGTACCCGACGGCCACGCCAACAAGGATGGTGGCGATGGCAAGGAGGAAAATCATGAGCCCGGTCGCGTCATTGAGCAACGGCTGGACAGCGAAGTAGGCGATCACGCCGATGCCCACAACGATCAGGCTTGATTGCAGGGCCTTGCGGTTCTTGAGCCCCGAAACCAATACCGTGACTCCGAAGGCAATTCCCACTCCAAGAATGGCGATGATGACGGGCCCCAAGCCGGGATTGCGGAACCACTGCGTCAGGGAGAAGTAGATGAGGATAAGGGAGACAGCCGCTAAGACCGAGCCACCGACGATCAGCCGGCGTTTGGCCGCTCCGCCGACGACCACTGCGGCGATGACGCCGAGGACGGCACCGATCCCCAAGGCCACGGCAGGAGGTATTTCCGGATTTCGAAGGAAGTCGTTGAAGCCGATGGCACCGAATTCCTTGAGGAGGACGGCTACCCAGAAGATCGGCAGCGAGAAGAACAGGAACGCCATGAACGTTACGCCGTAGTCCAACGCGCTGTACTGGCGGAGGGCGGTGACGATGCCGAGGGAGATGCCGATCAGGATGGCCAGGACTGTGGCGCCCGTGACGAGCGTGAGCGTTTGGACCAAGGCAAAGCCCAGAGCCTCGGTAATTGGCTGTCCGGCGATGTTCCTGCCAAGGTTGCAGGCATTTCCAAACGGCACAACACATTGGGCCGCACCGCCAAGCCACTTGAAGTAGCGCAGTGGCGGCGGAGTGTTGAGATCAAGCAGATTGATTCGGGCATCCATCAGCGCTTGCCGGTTCGGCGCGCTACTGGCCCGGAATTCCGCCAGGGGATCTCCGGACGACGCTGTCAGGAGATACACCAGGAACGATGCTCCGAGAAGGATGAATGCGGCGGTAACCAACCGCCGGACTATATAGGTCAACATGGTGAGGAACCTCGAAATCCAGGCCCGGGTTCGCCGGCGCCCATCGCAGAATCGTGCCCGTTCCCTGGATGGGGTTGGGGGAAGCGGACAATATGCCGGTGCACCAACCAAGGCGCCGGGACCATGGTACGTCGGTCCCGGCGCCTTGGCAGGTATTTTAGCTCAGCGAGCAAGGTTTACTTCTGGGCCCACTCCCAGAAGTTCCACCAAACACCAGTCTGGTTCGGCATGAGCTTCACGCCGGTGATGCGGTCGCTGTAGGCGTCCACGTTCACTGACTGGAAGAGCGGAACACCGTAAGAGCTGTCCCAGATCTTCTTGTCGATCTGCTTCTGGAGATCGTCCTGCTTGCTGCGGTCAGTGGTGACCACGAGCTCCTCCATCAGCTTGTCCGCATCGGTGTTGCTGAACTGGTTGAAGTTGTTGCCCCCACCGGTCTTGAAGATCTGCGGAACGCCGGAGACTCCGACACCCGGGTTGATCCACCCGAAGATCGTTGCGTCATAGCCACCCTTGCCCAAGGCCTTGCCCCAGTCAGAGGCGCCCAAGCCGCCGTCGACGATCTTGAAGCCTGCCTTGGTGGCGGATTCGCGGATCAGCGAGAAAGCGTCAACACGGTTCGGGTTGTCCTTGTTGTACATGATGCGGATTTCCGGAGTCGCACCATTCAGAAGCTTCTTGGCACCATCAATGTCCACGTCCTGGTAGGCCGAGGAGCCATTGTTCTTCACGGAATCAGCGTAGGCAGCCTGCTGGGGAACGAAGATCTGGGAGTCCAGCGGCTTCGCGTTCGGATCGAGCTTGCCGACGATCTTGTTGACGATGTCCTTGCGGGGAACCGTCTTCATGAAGGCGGTACGTACGTTCTGGTCGGCCAGCGGGCCCGAGAAGTTCAGGTCCAAGTGGTCGAAGGCCAGCTGGTTGCCCTGGTCGACGGTAACACCCTGGCTGGACAGTGCCTTCAGCTGGTCGAGGGTGTCCGCGGAAGCCTGCGGGGCAATGATGTCCGCCTCGCCGTTCTTGAGGGCCTGGACCTGGGCCGGCGCCGAGCCGATGTACCGGACGGTGATTTCGTCAAGGTTGGGAGTCGGTCCCCAGTTGTAGTCCTTGTTGCGGACCATGGTGAGGGACTGGTCCTGGTTCATGCTCTTGACGATGTAAGGACCGTTCGAGAGGAACAGGGTCGGATCGGCGGGAAGCGTCTTCGTATCGAAGCCGGTATTCCACATGTCCGACATTGCCTTCAGCTTCGGATCGGCGGGAAGTGGTGCCTTGGAATCTCCGCGCGGCTTGCTCTTGAAGAAGTCGATCAAGGCCTGGGTGTCCTTCAGGCCGGCCTTCTGGGCAATGACGTGGGCAGGAACGTCGATGCCGGGCCCACCAAGCACGATCTCCCAGTCAGCGAATGGCTTGGAGTACTTGAGCGTGAGGGTCTTGTTGTTGTTGCTGATCTCCGGGAAGTCAGTCAGGCTGAGGCCCGTGTTGTCACCGGCGTACGAGAAATAGGACGTACCCGTCTTGGCCTTGGAATCGGCGTCGTCGTAGTAACCGGAGAAGGCCGCCCACTGCAGGAGGAGGTCAGCGGCGGAGACCGGGGTGCCGTCAGACCACTTCACACCATCGTTGATGGTGTACTTGACGGTCAGCGGGTTGTCCGAGACCTTCTCCATTTTGCCGAACTTGTCGTTGTGGACGACGTTCAGCTTGTTGTCGATGTAGTAGAAGCCCGAGTGCGTCGCGTAGCTGACCTTGGAGTTGATGTCAGTATTGCCGTCGGCTGTGTTGGGGTTGAACGTGTTGAAAGCGTTGACCTCGACCACAGTGGCCGTGCCACCCGTCTTGGCTGACCCGGTGGAAGGGGTATTGCCACCGGAATTGCCGGCACAGGCGCTCAGTGCGATCGCGGCGATTGCCGCAATACCCACTGCTTTGGAAGTACGTCCGAAACGCATTCCGCCTCCTATTTTTTTGAGTGGAAAAAGCCGGCGCTGTTGACTCCGGCAGACTGCCACAACCCCCTCAGCAGGCTTGTGGCTGGTCTCACATGAGCAGTAGCCTAGCGCCCGGAACGGATGTTTGGGTGCAAAGTTTCCCGCCGGTAAAGTTTGTTATCGAGATGCAATCATTGAAGGACGTCCTAGTGGTTCCGTAATCCCCGTCAATATGACATAAGCCCCGTTTCAAAGGCGAACCGGGGCCTAAGTCGGTTAATTCCCCATCACTGAACACTCCACGCGGGGACCGCTGGGATGGGGCCGCAGGAGCCGCCGGTAGGGTGCAGGGGTGTCCAGGCCTCGTTTTGGGGTCTACGTTGAGGTATATGGGCGAGAAATTCACTTATGAGGGCGGTCCGCGTGATAAAGAACGCAGCGAGGGCGAGGTATCGGACTTCCCGGAGATTCACCCGGACGGTGAGTACCAATGGTCTGGTTTGGCACACGGCCAGCCTCTGGCCGACCAACCCGCTGGTGAGTCCGACGACGGCGAGTCGGCGACCGTAGTCTGGTACCCGAAAACCGACTAGCCCGATCTGTGTGGACTTCTATATGGACCGTTTCAGTCCTACGTGGGCAGACCGATATCCGAGTCGGGAGTAGAAAGCCCGAGCCCGTTCCCGTGCTTCGTCGGTGGTGACCTGTGCCAGTTGCGCCCCCCGCGCACGCCCGAAATTATGTGCCCACTCGAGCATCGCGGTGCCCAAGCCCTGTGACCGTTCCGCGGCCGCAACTCGCAGTCCCTCGATCTGTAGTCGGGAAGAACCACCCCGGGAAAGACCGGGAATGACGGTCAATTGCATTGTGGCAACGATGCGATCGGCATCATTGCGAACAACCCCCAGATAGTTGGAACTGTCGCGAACAACCAGGTTGTAGGCCGCCTCGTATCGTTCGAGCTCGACGCACTCCCGATCGGGACCGAACTGATCATCAGACAACAGCGCCGCGATGGCCGCAACGTCATCGTGGCTCGCCCGTTCAAGCCTGAAGGTCCGGCCCGCCACCCGCAACAGTCCTTGAACCGAGGAGCGCGCATATGCCTGCAAACGAGCGACCAACAGATCAAGCCACCCGCCGACACTGGCTCGAGCCTCCATCGTGTCGGGATAGCGGCATCTCAAATGCAGACCTGATTCGTCCAGGATGAACCAAAGCATGACCCCGTCGGTGTCGATTGTCGCGCTCACATATTGGGCGTCGAGTCCGACGGAGTCGATTCGCACCGGCAGCCTGCGCAGGTCGAGCCAGGAGATCGCGAACATACCAGGAGCTACGGGCATGCCGCCCCATGGAGCCAGGACGTCCGCGAGCGGCCACGAGCCAAGCTGCACAGCCTCTTTTACCGCGGCCGCCGCGGCGCGCGGCTCGGCGACTGCCGACTCAAGTACCGAGTTAGTAATGAACCAGCCCACGGAGTCATGCCAGTTGTCGTCGAAGCGGCTGTGCACGGGAAAAACGGCCCGGAGCGGGCTTCCCGCCAACTCGCGGGTCACGGCTGTCATCGCAACAACAGCGAGCGCGAGCGTCGAGACACCGTCGTTGCGGGCCTGGGCAGCAAATGCGGCACCGTCATCGAGATCGAACACATCGCGAACTTCTACCCGCTCGCGCTGCGGATCGGGCGCACCCAGGGGAAGTGGGAATTGCGGCATGACGCCGCCGCTTTCACCGATGATCTCTTCCCATCGGTGACGCACATGGTCCGGCGCCGCATTCCGATCCAACAGTGCTTGGGTGTGTTCAACGAATGCTGGCGCGGCCCCGGGCAACAGTTCACGGCCGGCCCGCCCGGCATCCAGCGCCGACAGCAGGTCCCGCGCGATCACCAGCATGGACCACATATCGACGTGGGCGTGGTCGGCCGCAATCACGACCGTGAGTCCGGCAGCAGTCTCCAACACGCACAGCCGGTGTGAGGGCTGTTGGTATGGCGAACAGGTGGCATCAAGTATGTCCCGCACCGCGTCATTGACTGCCTGGCCGGGAGATACCTGATGCTCCACCCAGGTTCCCGGACCGATTTCAATTTCGTGAAGCTCCGGATCACCATCCGCACCGGGCACGAATGCCGTTCGCAGTGTGCCATGACGGGCGAGGACAGCGAGCCAGGCATCGGCGATTGACCCACGACGAGTTGGTGAAGGCAGCCGAAAAGACAATGCCATCCAGGAGCCGGGGCGGTCGCCTGCCCCCACATGGAGCCGCTGGTCAAATGACACTGGAAGACGCCGGCCGAGAGCAGACACACTGACGTCGTAGCCCCAAAGTCGTCCGAACGGTAGGCGCAGGTGCGTGACGTTGGTCAGCCGCATGGCAGTATCCTATCGCCCCGGATAGCCTGAATGTTCAACGGGGCCGCTCAACGTGACGCGGTCAGTTACGAAACGAGGAGCCTGATGCCCACCTTCGAGGTTCCCGGAGCCGAGCTTGCGGTTGCTTTGAGCGACGAAGGCGGACACCCGGTTGTCCAACTGCATGGCCTTACCTCAAGCCGCGCGCACGATCGGGTACTCAACCTCGACCTCGGTCGAGGGCTTAGTGGAACACGGTTGCTGCGGTACGACGCACGCGGCCATGGCGAGTCGACGGGGCGGAAGGTTCCCGAGGAATATCAATGGCAAAACCTCGCCGATGACCTCCTGCGAGTGCTCGATCACTGGTTCCCAGGCGAACCTGTCCACGGAGTCGGCCCCTCCATGGGTACCGGCACACTCCTGCATGCCGCTTCCCGCGAGCCAGACCGCTTTACCGGGCTCACGCTGATGGTGCCACCCACGGCGTGGGAAACCCGGGCTGCGCAGGCTGCGAACTACCGAGTTGCAGCAGCGCTGATCGAGTCTGTAGGTGTCGAGGCATTCCTCGCCACCACTCGCGGAACAACACCGCCGCCCGCCACGGTCGGTGCGCCGGAGACGGTGCCCGACGTCGCCGATGCCCTCCTGCCGTCGTTGTTTCGCGGCGCGGCACTCAGCGATCTGCCTGCTCGCCAAGCCGTCGCGCGAATCGACATACCGACGACAATCTTGGCGTGGGTCGATGATCCGGGCCACCCGCTGTCAACCGCGGAATCCCTTGCCGCACTGCTCCCCCAAGCAACGCTGACGGTCGCCCGCACCCCCGGAGACGTCGAAACCTGGCCCAACATTCTGAGCCAGGATGTCGCCCGTCGGGGCTAAGCGACTATACGCTCGACTACTTGCTCACAGTTAAGCGGAACGGGACCCGGCACGGTTCACCCTGCGATCGGGCGGGTGGTTAGGCTGGGTGCATGGCGACAGTTATTCTCGTGCGGCACGGCCGCACCACAGCCAATGCCACTGGGCTGCTGGCCGGCCGGGCCGTCGGCGTCGGCCTGGACCGGATCGGGCACGATCAGGCGGCCCTGACCGGAGACCGGCTCGCGGCCGTGCCCTTGGTCGCGGTGGTGTCGAGCCCTCTTGAGCGTTGTCAGCAGACCGCACAGCTCATCCTCGATCGTCAGGCCGGCACGCCGTACGCGCCGGTCGAGCCCGATCTCATCGAGTGCGATTACGGCCAGTGGCAGGGCCGCACGCTCAGTGATCTCGCATCCGAGGAACTGTGGCCCATCGTGCAGTCCCAACCGTCCGCCGTCGTCTTTCCCGGCGGTGAATCCATGGCCGCCATGCAGGCTCGGTCGGTGGCAGCGATTCGACGCCACGATTCAGCCTTCGAAGCCGAGTACGGACCAGGAGCCGTGTGGGTGGCGGTCAGCCACGGCGACATCATCAAGTCAATCCTTGCCGACGCACTCGGCATGCACCTTGACCTGTTCCAGCGTATTACCGTGGGCCCCGGCTCCGTATCGATCGTACGCTACGGCGCTAGCCGGCCCAGCGTCCACGCGACAAACACCGACGCGGGTGATCTGTCCTGGCTGTCGGACGGCATCCATTCTGGCGATGCGCCGGTGGGCGGCGGTGCAGGGCAAAAGGCGCCAAAAGCCTCATGCGCCTAGAATACTGACATGCCTACACGTGTTCACGAGTTTGCCTGGCCTGACCGGGTCGTCGTCGGCACCATCGGCCTGCCGGGGGCGCGAACGTTCTACCTGCAGGTGCGCGAAGGGACGCAGATCGTAAGCATTGCCATGGAGAAAGAGCAGTCGGCCCTGCTCGCGGAGAAGATCGACGAAATTCTCGACCAGCTCATCACCGTCGAAGGCAACCCCTTCAGTGTCCCCACGGGTACTCCCGTTGAACTTGTCGACAATGACAAACTCGATGCCGTTCAGGAGCAGTTTCGCACCGGCGCCATGACCTTAGCTTGGGACCCAACCACGGCACAGCTCGTACTAGAGGCCTACCCCATCACCGATGTCGACGCCGACGACAACGACGCATCGCTTGATGAGGACGGCGCTAACGCGCCCGAAATGCTGCTGGTGCGAATGCCGGTTGGCACCGCCCGCGCATTCGCCAAGCGCACCCGTGAGATCGTGGGCGCGGGGCGTCCGACGTGCCCGCTCTGCGGTTACCCCATAGACGCCGACGGGCACATCTGCACCTTTCCCGAGGCCTGATGCCGACGCCGGACCTAGTGACCGCCGAGCTGACGCTCACCGGCCGCATCACGACGGCTTCGAACGCTACATTTCTTGGCCGCATCGGCGACGTGGTGGTCGTCTATAAGCCGATAGCAGGCGAAACTCCGCTATGGGACTTTCCCCACGGCACCCTGGCATACCGGGAGGTGGCCGCCTACCTTGTCTCGCAGGTCTTCGGCTGGGACATCGTGCCGCACACCTGGCTGCGCGACGGTCCGATGGGCAAAGGTATGGTGCAGCTCTGGCAGGAGCAAGACACCGCCCAAAACGCCGTGAACCTGGTCGCGACAGACCACGTGCCGAAGACGGGCTGGAAACAAGTTCTCGAGGGACAAGATGAGAGCGGACGGATGGTCACCCTCGTTCACGAAGATTCGCCGGCGCTCAGACGCATGGCCGTGTTCGACACGGTCGTCAACAACGCCGACCGCAAAGGCGACCACATTCTTGCCATGACGGACGGACACCGGCACGGCGTGGACCACGGGCTCACGTTCCACCGTGACCACAAACTGCGCACGGTGCTGTGGGGATGGCTGGGAGACCCTCTGACCTCCGAGGAACGCGACGGCGTCGATCGAGTCAGCGAAGGACTCCGCGGTGAGCTGGGCCGAAAGCTGGCGGAATTGCTCAGCGCCGAAGAAATCGCGTCGCTCGCCGAGCGCTGCGCCCGTTTGCGGTTGGCAGGGCGGTTTCCGGCTCCGAGCGGTGCGATGTCAGCGGTGCCCTGGCCGCTGTTCTAAGCACGACTGCACTCCTCGGGACAGGCCAGGACCCATTACTTCTTGCCCGGCCGGTCTGATGTTGGTGGAAGGCAAACGTGGATTCATTTCGATGGATAACAACAGAAGCTCAGCGGCGTCCACGGCCTCCAAGGGACGGGGCATCTCAAACTCCCTTCGTCGCAAGGTCGCCCGTCTTTTGCTGCGACGCGATCGAGCCATCCCGCAATTTCGGAAGTGCCACGGTAGAGGTGTCCGTCGTCGACGACGACGGCATCGGGGGTGAACGCCTCGATGGCCGTCCTTCGCTGGTTGCCTTGCGAACGGTCCAGATATGTCCGCTGCTTCGGCCCCGTGAATGACGCATCACGTCGAGACCCTCATGGACCAAGGCGACACAGCCCGAGTGATCCTGGCTTCAACACGCGCGGCTTGACAGGAAGATACTCACGAACGCGGAAGGGGCCCTGGCAGCGATGCTCCGGCATGTCTAAATGAGAGAATCCGTCGCGGGTTCTTACGTTTAGGAGTATAAATGTAAGAATTCACGGGATATTCTTACAGTTAGGTGATCATGGAGCAGCCGAGTCACACCGACGGCACCTACGGACCCGTCCCCCTGGGCGGTGCACCTGTCTGGCCGGCGGGCGAGTATGAAACCTACGAATGGACCGGGACCCAGGACGCCTTCCGTACCAGCAACTATCTGTCCGGGATGGCCGGGCAGCCCTATGAGGCGTTCATCCCGTCGACCATCGCAAAATCGGCTTACCTGCCCTCTCCAGGGGTCGCAGCCCTGGCCGAGGAAGCCACTCAGGAGATCAGCCGGTTCGACGAACGCTACGGCGAGCACCTGCGCCCGTTCGTGTCGCTGATGCTGCGCAGTGAGTCCGTAGCCTCCTCCCAGATCGAAAACCTGACCGCCAGCGCCCGCAGCCTGGGTGAGGCCGAGCTCGGTGTGGAAGACAAGGCCAACGCCACCTTGGTCGTCCGCAATGTCCGGGCAATGGAGACGGCGCTGGCCGCTGCCGACCACCTGACGCCCGAAAGCGTCCTGGACATGCACCGGGCCCTGATGGACGGCACGTCCGACGCCGACGTCGCCGGACACTGGCGCGAGCAACAGGTCTGGATCGGCACCAGCCAATACAGTCCAATCGGCGCCGAATTCGTGCCGCCGCACGCCAGCCGCGTTCCGGCCCTCATGACGGACGTCATGGACTACGCCCGGCGCCAGGACCTCCCGGCGATCGTCCAGGCCGCCATCGCGCACGCCCAATTCGAGACCATCCACCCGTTCACCGACGGCAACGGCCGCACCGGACGAGCCTTGCTGCACGCCATGCTCAAGCACCGGGGCGTGGCCTCCAACGTGACCGTCCCCGTCTCCGCCGGGCTGCTCTCCAACGTCGGCGGCTATCACGCCGCTCTCACCGCCTTCCGGGCCGGGAACCCGGAGCTAATCATCACAGTGACCTCCGAAGCCGCGTTCCGGGCCATTGAGAACGGCACGACCCTCGCCAACGATGTTGTCGCCATCACCGAGGCCTGGGCTGACAGGATCACCGCACGCCGCGACTCGGCCGTATGGCCGGTCCTGGAACTTCTTGCCAGCCAGCCAGTTGTCAACGCAACGGTTCTGGAGTCCAAGCTCGGCCTCGACTACATGCGCCAGAAGCGCGCCCTGGACGCCCTGGAGGAAGCCGGGATCGTCGTCGGCGTCGATAAGTACAAGAAAGGCCGGTTCTGGCGGGCTCCTGACATGCTGGCAGCCTTGGACGCATTCGCCGAACGTGCGGGGCGGCGCAGCCGTACCTGAGCGAACCGGACTGCCCTCGTTTTTGTTGACCGCCTGACCAGAAAGTACAGAGCCAGACACAAGCCTTGTGGCTACTTCCTGCCCTGGCTCGCGGGGTGGCCGGACGGGACCGCACAGCACGCTGCCGGCACCCGAAGTCACATTCACAAGGGAGATGATTTTATGGTCTGTTCGGTGAAGGATCCTTCACCGGCCGGCATATCGGACTCTCAGGAGCAGGTCCTAAGTACGGCTGTGGCGCCGGGACGAGCCCGGAATGTGACTGTGTGTCCATTTTCATCACGAAAAACAGCCTGCGATCCGGACACGGTCACGGTGCCCGCTTGATAAGGGTTCCGCCACCCCGGAGGGGGATTGCCCTGACCATCATCCATTGGTGTTTCTGCAATGAAGAATGTGCCATCGACGCGCAATTCCTCGATACCGCAGTGCGTGTAAAGCATGATTCGCATGCCGGAAGCACTCGGGGCCGGCGCTTGCCCGGAGGCTTCGGTCATCTGCATTGGCGGGCCCGCGCACGCACACAGGACGGCCAACAGCGCCGCAGTCAATGATGAGATCCTCATTCCGGCCGTACGCCCACCCCAGTCCCACGATCAGGCTCACAGAATATGCCCTACGAAAGTCGGCCACAATGATAATGCTCGTCAGGTCGTTCTTAGTGACCGATGAGGGATCCCTTTGCGCGATGGGTGGGTCACAATGCCGTCGGCAGGGGGCTGCCGAGGAAGTTTTTAGGGAAGGTGGCGGTTGATCCAGCGCAGTGCTGGTCCGATGACGGGGCGTTCGTGCCAGTGGTGCTGCATGATGAACTCCCGGCTTTGCCGAAAAGCTTGTGACTGCCACCGGGACCAAGCGCCTTTGTTTTCTGCCATCTGTTCCCGGGCTCTTCTGCGCAGCGAGATGGTGCAGTTGACGCATACCCCGGCCTCGGGCCTGGCCCCTAGACGGATGACGCCTGCTTCGGGGAACATTCGGCCACAGCACCAGCACAATTGTTGCCCGGTCGTGCGGCCCGGATCCATTGTCGTCATGGGTGCATCATGTCATGTTGCGAGTGACCGGGCCGGGCCTTGGCCGCTTTCCTTCATCATTTTGGAATGGTGCATCCCTGCCCATGACAAGTAACGGAACAGAACCGGCACCAAGGCGTGGCTCCGGATCGTGGTCCGGAAGGCGTAGAAGCAACAGCCGATCCCTCACCGTCCGGTCGCTCTTGCTCGGCGTGTGGTGGGCTAGGCGCAGGCTGGACCCTTTCGACTTCATCGGACCGAACGGCCTCCGGACCATACTCGCGCTCTACTAGCTGTCGATCCTGGCGGCAGGGGTATCGCTTCTGATCGTCCGACTGGTCACCGTCCGGAAACCCTCACGGTTGGCAGCACCATGAATTACAATCTCAAGGGGCGCGCATCGTGGGTGCTTAATACGCTCGAACCTTGTACGCAGAGGACGGCACGGACGACTCCCGGCGGGCCCTCGGCGCCGTCGAGCTCTGGAATCTGGGCGGTGTCGCCGGACTCGCGGTAGACGGTGCGCCCTTCTTCATCCACGAGATCAACCCCGGAAACCCCGCAGAGACGAGCCCCGACCGGGCACGGGTGACGAGCACTCGGATCGAGCTGTTCGTGGAGGACCCGGACGTCTTCGTGGCCACGGCGATTGCCGCTGGGGCGACGCCGGGATCGCCCGTCGAGGACCACGACAGGCCGTGGGGGATGCACCGCCAAGGCGGGTTCTTCGACCCCTTCGGCCATGCCTGGTCCGTGGGAGATTCCTCGCCCCTCAGGAGGCAATGACATGCCGCGATGGGCAACTTGGCTGCCCAATCCTTCTCCCCTTACGTGTTCGCCGTGCCGCGCGCTCGGGCGCCGGGCGCCACGTCTGGCTCCGCTCAGCCGGACCGGGAGGGATCTCGACTCAACATCGCTCCGCAGGACATCGACAAGATCGCCGAACGGTCCAAGAGCATCTTCGAAGCAGGGCAGAAGGCTGCGGCGATCTGGGAGCCCTGAGGCGCCAGGGCTGCCAGGTTCCGCTTCGGTTCCTTCAAGGGGGCCGAATAACTTGTGGCGTGTTCCTGTCCCCCTACGCCGCTTTCTCAGCACTTGCGTTCAGTGGATCAGGCCGGACACGAGGTTGATGGTGGTGGCCAGTACTATCGCCCCCAGTAGATAGGACAGCAGCGCCTGGCGAAGCACCGTGGTGCGGATCGCCTCTGTCTTCAGGTCAGTATCGGAGACCTGGAAAGTCATCCCGACGGTGAAGGACAAATAGGCGAAGTCCAGGTAGCGGGGCGGTTTGTCCTCGTTGAAATCCACCCCGGCCCTGTCCCGGTAATAAATCGACGCGTAGCGAAGCGCAAACAGCGTATGGACCAGGAACCAGGACAGCGCGACGCTGCCCAGGGCCATGGCGATGATGGCCGCCTTCGTCCCGCCTTGGGCGTTGGAGGCATCCAGCAGGATCAGCGCCACCCCGGCGAAGCTGGCCACGGTAGCGGCCAACACCAGGACATCGGAGACGTGCCGGCCCGGATCTTCGCGCCGTGCGTGGGCTGCCGTGGCTTCTGCAGGCAGGCGCCCGATGATCGCCCACACCCAGATGAGGTAGGTCAGTGACGCCACCGCCCAACCCATGGCGGGGCGCGTATGCCCAGGACTTCAATGCCCCAACAGCCAGGGCGGTTCCCAGACCCAAAACGGTCATCACCAGAACCCGCAGCCGAGAATGATGCGCCACGGAACTGAAACCTTTATCCGAACCGCCCGTCATGCCTGTAAGACTCATGGACCGATCATCCCACCGCGCCTACCGGTCCCGTCTCTTACCAGCAGCGGCGAGTCGATCCGGTCCCAGTCTTTAGCGTTTGGTTGAGGTATATAAACAGACGAAACCCGGTGTAAAACGATCCTGGGCGAGTCCGGTGGGCGGCAGCTCGGGGCCTCTGCGCTTGCGGGAGATGCGGATGTTTGCGCTGGTTAGCGTCGGATACTTCACTTTTTCACGAGCTACTCCCGCTAGAGCCTCAGCCAGAACGCTTACGCCCCCGTTCATCGAAGTCGATTTCGTTCACGGCCAAAGCCTCGACCCGGCACGACGGGCGTCCCGGGCGCTCCGCCCGCGCAGCCAGGGGATGAGGCCACCGGCCAGGAGCATCTGAATCTGCCGTGGGGAGAGGCCGTGCCGCACGGGGTAGGCCTCATCACGGGTCTGGTTCTGCACCAGGATGTCCGTGCCGTTCACGAGGGCGTCCCGCAGATTTGGCAGCAGGAGCACGTCGCCTTGCTGGATACGGCCGTGATCGGCAGTATCCGCGAATTCGAGTGCGAGAACGCCGAAATTGGCCAGGTTCTGCCAGTGGATGCGTGCGAAGGAGACAGCCAGCACCGCGCGCAGCCCGAGAAAGCGCGGCGTGATCGCGGCGTGCTCCCGCGAGGATCCCTGGCCGTAGTTGGCGCCGGCGACCAACATGTGGCCGGACGTGTCGCGGGTCTGGGCAGCGCGGGCAGGGTAGCTTGCGTCGATCTGGGCGAAGGTGAATTCGGCGAGCTTCGGGATGTTGCTGCGGTAGGGCAGAACGCGTGCACCGGCGGGCAGGATCTCATCGGTCGAGATGTTGTCCCCCACGACCAGGGCGACCGGTGCCTCAATGCGGTCCGGGAGCGGGTCGAAGACCGGGAGTGAGGAGATGTTTTCGCCCTTGACCAGTGTCACTTCGGAGGCTTCGTCCGGCGGCAACGGCTTCTCCAGCATTGCCAGGTTCACGCTCGAGACCGCGGGCAGATCGGGTTCGGGGTACTCCAGTCCGAAGAGCTCCGGCAGGTCACGCGGGTCCGTGATCGTTCCGGTGAGTGCGGCCGCCACGGCTGTCTCCGGTGAGCACAGGTAGACCGAGTCTTCTTTCGTACCCGAACGGCCCGGGAAATTGCGCGGCATCGTGCGCAGGCTGTTGCTTCCGTTCGCTGGGGCCTGGCCCATGCCGATGCAGCCCATGCATCCGGTCTGATGCAGCCGGGCGCCGGCACTGATCAGATCGAAGGTGGCGCCCATTCGTGTCAGGTCCTGCAGGATCTGTCGGGAGCTGGGATTGACATCGAAGGACAGGCCTGGGTGGGTCTGCCGCCCTTTGGCGATGGCGGCGACAATCGCAAAATCACGCAGGCCAGGATTCGCGGAGGATCCGATCACGACCTGCGCGACCGGCCTGCCGACGACCTCCCGCACCGGAACGACGTTGCCCGGCGAGCTGGGGAGCGCGATGAGCGGGACGATCGTGGAGAGGTCGATCTCCTCGGTCACGTCGTATCCGGCATCCGGGTCGGCGAGCAGTTCGGTGAAGTCGCCTTCGCGCTGTTCGGTGCGCAGGAAAGCCCGGACCTGGTCGTCGGCCGGGAATACGGTGCTCGTCGCACCCAGTTCCGCGCCCATGTTGGCGATCACGTGCCGGTCCATCGCGGTCAGTCCTCCCAAGCCGGGGCCGTGGTATTCGATGATCCGGTTCAGGCCGCCATGGACACCGTGCCGGCGCAGCATTTCGAGAATGACGTCCTTGGCGCTCGTCCATGGCGGCAGTGTGCCGGTGAGCCGCACTCCCCAGACCTCGGGCATCTTCAGGTACAGCGGCTCGCCCGCGATGGCCAAGGCCACTTCGGTGCCCCCGACGCCGATGGCCAGCATCCCGAGCGAACCTGCGGCCGGAGTGTGGCTGTCGGAGCCGACCATGGTCTTGCCCGGGATACCGAACCGCTGCATGTGGGTCGGATGAGATACCCCATTGCCGGCCTTCGAGTACCACAGACCAAACCGCCGGCAGGCGGAGCGGAGAAAATCATGGTCCTCCGCGTTCTTGCTGTCGGCCTGCAGGAGGTTGTGATCGATGTACTGCACGGACACTTCGGTGCGTGCCCGATCGAGTCCGAGAGCCTCCAGTTCAAGCATGACCAGGGTTCCGGTCGCGTCTTGGGTGAGAGTCTGGTCGATATGCAGCCCGATCTCAGTCCCGGGAGTCATATCCCCCGCCACCAGATGGGATGCGATGAGCTTCTGGGCGACGTTGTATGCCATGGTGAGCTTCCTTCCTCGATGGCGATGCCCGGACGCAGGCGGCGGCAGCGAGGCGGCCTTCGGGGGCTTTCCCCTTATCCTCAACGTAGCCCACTCCTGGTACCCGGACCAATAGGAATTTGGCCCTGTGGCCCCGGCCGGGCTCTAAGGCGGGAGGCGCGTCGCGTCCATGGTGGATCGAACAACAGGTCCACATGTTCATGTTCACCAACTACTTCAACCACTTGGCAGGCACCGAAGCGGACCTTCCCCCGGTCCCGGAACTCACCGCCTGAGACCCGTGGGAGGTGGGAGAAAGCATCGCCACCCTCCCACCGGACCGCGGTCTGATCTTTCAAACAAGCGGCAGGGGCCGGCAGCCACGGTCCTCGTCAGTGCGCTGCTGCCAGTGCCCCGGGAAGGTCGGTCAGGGCGGTAACTGTGAATTCAGGAGCCTGAAAGTAGCCCGGGTAGCTACCGCCGGTCCTGTTCAGCCACGCCGTGCGCAGCCCGGCACGGGCGGCGCCGTGGATATCCCACGGATGCACGGCGACCAGCAGCATCCCGGCCGGGTCAGCCCCGGAAGCAGCAGCGGCATATTCATAGGAGGCCCGGGCAGGCTTCCATGCGGGAGCGTCTTCGACCGAAAGCAGCGACTCAAAAGCGTCCAGGATCCCGGCTTCGCTGAACAATTGCTCGGCGATCCGGGCCGAGCCGTTGCTTAGCGTAATCAGCCGGAACCCTGCAGCGGCGAGGGATCTAATTCCCCCGGGAACATCGGAATGTACCCCCAGGCCGGCCAGGCCGCCCATGACATGGTCGACCGCCGCATCAAGAGGGCGGTCAAGCTCCACCCCGGTCAGAAGTCCACGGAGTGCGCCAGCCCCCAGGGCGGCGAATGATCCGTTGTCTCCGCTGGCCGCCAGCGCGAAGCCGTCACGCAGCAGCGTAGCGAACCAGAGTTTCGCCTGCTCAGCCGGGGCCCCGACTTCCCTGAAGCGTTCCCCCATGGGCGACATATCTGACAGGGTTTCGTTGACATCAAAGACAACAACTGAAATGGCGGTGCTCATCGATTCTCCTTGTGGTCGCGTGTAGGTCTCCGGTGCAAGTCTGCCGCCATCCGGAGAGAGAGGGAACCACTGGCCGGACTAACCGCGGCGTATCGGGGCCGGGTGTTCCCGGAAGGTGTCTGCGCTGGCAATCCGCCAATTCCTTGTCGCAAGACTGTTTGTATTGGCGCTTCCCTTTATTCGGCGTCGGCTGATCTCTGCGCGGGCCTGCGCGCGCCGTACCGCCAACCGTCGGCGGCTGCGTAGGCCTGCGCATGCGTGATGGCCGGCTGCTCCAACGCCAGCGAGTCGCCGCCGGTCCGGGTGCGCATGCCATCCAGGACGATCGTCACGTAGCGACGCCAAGCGTCCGGTGCCACCGGGGCGGTGAAGGCCGCGGTGCTTTGCACGGCGATCTCCAGGGCAACGAAGTCGGTCACCTCGAGATCCGGCCTGAGGTCGCCCTCCTTCTGGGCGCGGGAGATCAGCTCCTCGAGCAGTGGCTGGAGACTGGTGCGGATCGCGGCTTCGGACTGCCGGGCGATCATCAGGTCGCGCAGCCCCTTGTCCTCGACCTGTAGCTGCAGCATGGTTTCCCAGAAGTGGCGGAGCCCGTCGAACGCGCGCGGGAACCCGGTCGCTTCGGTCGCCAGTCCGGACAGCGCATCGAGTCCGTCGACGAACAGGGCGTCGACGAGTGAGTCCTTGCTCTCGAATCGACGGTAAACGGTACCGACGCCGAGGCCGGCTTCGGTGGCCACGTCCTCGATCGTCGCATCCAGCCCGTCGCGCGCGAAGACCGTACGTGCCGCGTCGAGCACCCGCTGTCGGTTCCGCACTGCATCCCGCCTCAGAGCCTTTTCCACCCCCGGTCGAACACGCGACGGTGTCGGTCCAACTCCTGCAGCTCCTACCACGGGGCCCTCCTCTCAGCTCTCCGGCGTCAATGACCCCATCGGGTACCGGAATTGGTGATTCCGCTTAATGATAGTCTCATTCAAGGCCCGATCAGGGCCCACAGGCCCAGCGGCCCGCGTTCCGGTGCGGCGCCATCATGAGAGGGGACAGAGCATGGCTCCGTATCCGTCGACGATCTCGGTCGGTTTCGGTTTTCAGAAGAAGCGCGCGCTGGTGCTCGGTTGCGAGGTGGCCTACGTGGAGGAAGGATCGGGGGATCCGATCCTGCTGCTGCACGGGAACCCGACGTCCTCGTACCTGTGGCGCAACGTCCTGCCGCATCTCACCCAGCTCGGCCGCTGCATCGCACCCGACCTGATCGGGATGGGTGACTCGGCCAAGCTGCCGGACACCCTGGCTCTTACAGCTTTGCCGAGCAGCGCCGCTACCTTGACGCACTGCTGGACCAACTCGCTGTCCGCGACCGGGTCACCCTCGTCGTCCACGATTGGGGTTCCGGCTTGGGCTTTGACTGGGCGAATCGTCATCGCGACGCCGTGCGCGGCATCGCGTTCATGGAGGCGATCGTCCGGTCTCCCGAATCAGACAATCTGTCCGAGGACGCGCGACGCCTGATGACGCTCTTGAAGTCCGAGGAAGGCGAGCGGATCGCTCTCCAGACTCCGATCTACGAGCAGATACTCGCCAGCGGCGTGCTCCGGAAACTGCGCGAAGAAGAGCTCGCACAGTACCGACGCCCATTCCTCAACGCCGGGGAGGACCGGCGTCCGACGCTCGCCTGGGCCCGAGCTAACCCGCTCGACGGCCAGCCTGCCGACGTGACCGCAATCGTCAGCGACTACTGCGACTGGCTCGTCCAGAGCGACGTTCCGAAGCTGTTCGTCAACGGCGATCCAGGCATGGGATTGACCGGTAGCCGCCGCGACTTCGCGCGCACTTGGCCGGCACAGCAAGAGGTCACTGTTCCCGGCCTCCACTTCTTACAGGAGGACTCACCCGACGAAATCGGTCGCGCCGTCGCAGCCTGGATCACGGCTCTGCCCTGAACTGCCGAGATCGAAAGCCAGGAAGACCCCGTTGCGCCTCATCACCGATATCGAACGCCGCTCCCGCCTCGCCCGCCGGCACGCGATCTCTCCGCAGCACCGCGTTGCCGACGCCGAAGCAGCGATCGAGGCGATGCTCGCCCTGCACGCGACCGAGCCAGCCACGCCGTACCTCTCGACCTTCGCCCGCACCGAGCAGTCCACTCCCCAGACGCTCGAGGATGCACAGGTCAGCTCACGGACGGTCGTGAAGCAGCTCGCGATGCGCCGCACCGTCTTCCTGTTCAACACGTCGCGCCTGCCTCAGGTCCTTGGCGGGCCGTCGGCGCGCGTGGCCCGGCAGGAGTCCACGAAGCTGCGCAAGGACATCGAGGCGGCAGCGATCGCCGAGGACGGCCAGATCTGGATGGACACCGCACGATCGGCGGTCCTGAACGCACTCAAGGATCACCGCGAGGCCAGCGCACAAGAGCTCCGCGAACAACTCCCAGAGCTCTCCGGCCAAGTGTCCTGGTTTGCGCACAAGCCTTACGGCAACGTCCAGCACATCGCACCACGGGTGCTGAGCTGGATGGGTGCGGCCGGCGACCTGGTCCGCGGAGGCAACGACGGCACCTGGCGCACCAACCGGCACCGATGGGCGCGCATGGACGACTGGTTCGGCGAGCCCGTCGAGCACGCCGACCCCCGCACCGCATATGAAGCGCTGGTCAGCGAATACCTCCGTGCGTTCGGGCCTGTCACCGAGACCGACCTGGTCTGGTGGTTCGGCACCACCAAGCGGGCCATTCGTGACGCCTTGGCCGACCTCGCCGCCGTGCAAGTGCAGCTGGAGCGTGACCAGCGAGGCTGGGTACTGCCCGACGACGAGGAACCCGAGCCCCCGGTCGAGCCGTGGGCCGCCGTGCTGCCGGCACTGGACCCGACGTCGCTCGGCTGGAAGGAGAAGGACTTTTACCTCCCGCCCGACTTCTACCCTTCGATATTCGACTGGTCTGGCAACTGCGGCACCACCGCCTGGTGGAACGGCCAGATCATCGGAAGCTACGTCCAGGACGACGCCGGTCACGTCGAGCTCTTGATCGGCCGCGACCCCGGGATCGCCGGACGAAAAGCCCTACAGGCGCAGTCGAAACGGCTGGACGACTGGCTCGACGGGACCAGGATCAACGCTGCCTACAAATCGCCGATGAGCAAAGTGCACCGCACCGCAGCCCAACCCTGATCCTCTGGTGAGTTGACCGTGTGCCGTGCCCCTCAGAACCACCCAGGTGGCTGAGTCAGCAGTTTCGCTAGGCTCGGTATCTGGGATCTCCTGGCTGCGAACGGGATCCGACAAACTCTCCGACGACAAGCTCGACCCAACTGCTCGCGATCGGTCAAAACTTGGGGCGGCACTCATTTCTTACCCGGACCCGCAGAGGTTAGACGTTGAAGCGGAACTCCACCACGTCGCCGTCGGCCATGACGTATTCCTTGCCTTCAATACGGACCTTGCCGCGGGACTTGGCCTCGGCCATGGATCCGGCATCGATGAGGTCATCGAAGGAGACCACTTCGGCCTTGATGAATCCGCGCTGGAAATCCGTGTGGATGACTCCTGCGGCCTGGGGCGCGGTGTCGCCTCGGTGGATGGTCCAGGCACGGGCTTCCTTTGGACCGGCCGTGAGGTAGGTCTGCAGTCCGAGCGTGTGGAATCCGACGCGTGCCAGCTGGTCGAGGCCGGATTCGTCCTGGCCATTCATCTCGAGCATTTCGCGGGCTTCTTCCTCGTCGAGTTCGACGAGATCCGACTCCAGCTTGGCGTCAAGGAAAATGCAGTCGGCCGGCGCCACCATGGCACGCAGTTCCTCTTGCTTTTCGGGGTTGCCCAGGATTTCTTCGTCCGAGTTGAAGACGTAGATGAAGGGCTTGGCCGTGAGGAGGCTGAGTTCCTTGAGGTGTTCCATCTCGAGCTTGTCGCTCTTGACCGAGGAGAAGATCGTGTCGCCGCGTTCCAGCACGGCCTGGGCAGCCAGGATTGCTGCGAGTTCCGCGGCTTCCCGCTTCTTGATCTTGACTTCTTTTTCGATCCGGGGAATGGCCTTTTCGATCGTCTGGAGATCGGCCAGGATCAGTTCGGTGTTGATCGTCTCAATGTCCGAGCGCGGATCGACTTTGCCGTCAACGTGGACAACGTCGGGGTCATCGAAGACGCGGATGACTTGGGCGATGGCTTCTGCCTCGCGGATGTTCGCGAGGAACTTGTTGCCCAGGCCTTCGCCTTCTGAGGCGCCCTTGACGATGCCTGCGATGTCAACGAACGAGACGACGGCGGGCAGGAGGCGCTGCGATCCGAAGACCTCGGCCAACTTCTGCAGGCGCGGGTCCGGCAGGTTGACGACGCCGACGTTTGGCTCGATGGTGGCGAACGGGTAGTTCGCGGCCAGCACCTGGTTGCGGGTCAGTGCGTTGAAAAGAGTTGATTTGCCGACGTTGGGCAGTCCGACGATGCCAATAGTAAGAGCCACGAGCATTGATTCTACCCGTTGAGTGCCCTTCTCCGCTTTGCGGCAAGAACCCCGGACCCCACGCCCGGCCGTGACCTGGCTTCGCTGTATTGTCCTACCCCTGTGCCAAGGTTGGAGACATGGATGGTTTCGCAGTAATACTCGCTTTGTTCATGCTTCTTCTAGGGGCCGCCGCAGGGGTGGTGGCGGGCTTCTTCCTGTTTCGGCGCCGCAATGCCGCTCTTGAAGAAGATTTCGACGGCGTCTCGGCCCGGCTTGCCGCGGTGAACGCCCAGTTTGCCGCCGCCGACGCCGAACGGCGGCTTCTGTTGTCCCAGAACCGTGAACTGAACGAGTCCAGGAACCAGGATGGCAGTGTGATGCGCGCCCTTGCCCCGGTTGCCGAGAAGCTCACGGCCGTCCAGCAACAGGTCTCGCTTCTGGAGCGGGATCGTTTGGAGCAGTACGGCCAGCTTGCCCAGCAGCTCCAGGAAGCCCGATTGTCCGATGAGCAGCTGCTGCGCTCCACCCACGCGCTGGCCTCCGCCCTTCGGTCCAACAGTGCCAGGGGCCAGTGGGGTGAAGTCCAGCTGCGCCGGGTAGTGGAAGCCGCCGGCATGCTCCGTCACGTCGACTTTCACGAGCAGGTCCATTCTGCGTCCGTCGACAACGCCATCCGGCCGGATCTTGTGGTCCAGTTGCCGGGTGGAAAGCAGCTCGTGGTGGACGCAAAGGTTCCGTTGGCGTCCTACCTCGCCGCCCAGGAACAAGGCAACACCGGGCACACGGCTGGGAGCGGCGCGCTCCCGGCAGGCAACGGCACGGATGCCTTGCTGCTCGCACATGCGAAGGCCCTCAAGTCACACGTGGATGCCCTGGGGTCCAAGAAGTACTGGGACATCCCCGGCAACTCCCCCGAGCTGGTGATCTGCTTCCTGCCAGCGGAATCCATCCTGGCCGCCGCCCTCGAAGCGGACCCCGCGCTCTTGGATCACGCCTTGTCCCGGAACGTGGTGCTTGCGTCCCCGGGCACATTGCTGGCGGTACTTAAGTCCGTCGCCTTCACCTGGCGCCAGGACGTCTTGACGGACAACGCGCGGGAACTCTTCGAGCTCGCCCGGCAGTTGTATGAACGCATGGGGACCCTTGGTGACAACGTGGGCAAGCTGGGTTCGTCCTTGAAGACCTCGGTGGAACGCTACAACGCACTCGTCGGAACCCTCGAAGCGCGTGTCCTGCCGACGGCACGGAAGCTCAATTCCATGGACACCGACGGCCTGGTGGCACCGTCCGCAGTGGAAGCTGTGCCGCGGACCCTTGCCGCGCCCGAGCTGATCGAAGGAGAATCCGCGGCATAGGACCGGCCGAGTAGCGGTCCGGGCCCGGCAAAGCGTGCCGGACCCGGACCCAACTACGAGGTTGGGCGGTTCCCGCGTCCGCCCAAGGCGCGTGTGACGTCTCCGGCCTCTTTGAGGGTGGCGCGCAGTTCCTTCGGCAGGGAGAACAGCAGGTCTTCCTCCGCCGTCACTACTTCTTCAACCGCACCGTAGCCGTAGTCGGCGAGCAAACGAAGAACATCCTGGACCAGGACCTCGGGAACGGAAGCGCCGGATGTGACGCCCACGGTTGCAACGCCTTCGAACCAGCTCTCGTCGACCTCGTTCGCGAAATCGACCCGGTAGGAGGCCTTGGCGCCATACTCAAGCGCCACTTCGACGAGCCGCACGGAGTTCGAGGAATTCGCTGATCCCACCACGATCACGAGGTCCGCCTGCGGGGCAATCTTCTTGATGGCCACTTGGCGGTTGGTGGTGGCATAGCAAATGTCGTCGCTGGGCGGATCCTGCAACGTGGGGAAGCGCTCCTTGAGCATCCGGACGGTTTCCATGGTCTCGTCGACGCTCAAGGTGGTCTGCGAAAGCCAGATGGTCTTCTCCGGATTGCGCACCGTGACCTTGTCCACTTCGTGCGGGCCATTGATGATCTGGATGTGATCCGGGGCTTCGCCCGCCGTGCCTTCCACTTCCTCGTGACCGTCGTGGCCGATGAGGAGAATGTCGTAGTCTTCCTTGGCGAAGCGGACTGCCTCGCGGTGCACCTTCGTGACGAGGGGGCACGTGGCATCGATGGTGCGCAAGCCGCGGTCTTCAGCCGACTGCACTACCGCCGGGGACACTCCATGGGCGGAGAAGATCACGAGGGCGCCTTCGGGTACCTCGTCCGTCTCTTCGACGAAGATGGCACCCTTCTCCTCCAGCGAGGAGACGACATGGACGTTATGCACGATCTGCTTACGGACGTATACCGGCGGCCCATAGTGTTCCAGTGCCTTCTCCACTGCGATGACTGCGCGGTCGACACCTGCGCAATATCCGCGGGGAGCCGCGAGCAAGACCCGCTTGGGGCCGGAGACCGGCGCGGCGGCCAGCACCTCTTCCGGCGTCCGGCGCCTACGCGGGACAGAGGGCATCGGAATGGAAACTGCTGAGCTGGTCATCCCTCCATGCTACCGGCAGCGTTCGCCCGCACGCTCGGCCTGGCTTTGCGTGAGAAAATCGCACCGAGCAGGCCAAGAAGCGCAAACACTCCCGCGGCAATCCAGGCGATGGTGATCCAGCCGGTGAAATTGTCGACCGACGCCGCCACCAGCTCCCGCGCGAAAAGACCGCCGGTGGCGGTTCCGCCCAGGCCCGCATCGCCTGCGCCCTTCAGCACCGCCGTGGCCACTTGCCACAGCGCTGCGACTGCGGCCAGGCCCAGTCCGGTGAAGAAGAGAACCACGCCCCTGCGTTTCGCGGCAAGCAGCCCCAGGACAAACAGCAGGACGGCGCCAAGTCCTGGAATCCACCACATCGGCGCGTACGCGGCGATGGCGTCTACCTGCTGGCGCTGGGCGGGACCGCCGACGTTGACCAGGGTGGAGTCCGGCGTCGCAATGGGGAGGCCGGTTGCCGCGTGGAGCCGGTCAGCGGCGAGCTTGACCAGGGGCCCGACGTCGAGCACCAAGGACGTCCCTGCGGTCGAGTTCCCGGAACCGGCGTTGCTTGCGAAATTCAGTTGGTGGCTCCGGCGCACGGTTTCATTCCACGCTTGCGGGTATTCGGGCCACGTGGACATTGCGGTGGCCGCATCCTTGAGGAAAGCGGCGCCAAGTTGCTCCACCGGCGCCGGTAGATTGATTTTGGATTCCAGGCTTGCGACGGCGGTGCCCGCCAGGCGCGACTGGAACGCTTGGTCCTTCCCGATCGAAGAGGTGAGCGCCACGAATCCGTCTTCCCTGACGATGTTGGCGTCCGTCCATGCCATAGGGACGGCGATTCCTGTGAGCAGAAGGGCAAAGATCACTGCGATTGCAGAGACGAACGTGCGCAATGGATTCCTCAAGTTTGGAGTACAGCAATTCCAGGCGGAGCGACGACGAGTAAATGTCAGTCATGCATGCTACAAGGTATGGATAGAGTTGGAAGCCTGCCACCGTGTTTTCGGTAGCAAATCTTTTCGGTAGCAATATTTGAGTTGCACTGACGGCAGCAGTGCTTCCCGCACCCCTTAGCAAAGTACCAGCGAGGACTGAACCATGCACCAGCCACCAGCAGGAGGCTACCCGCGTGTCCCATGATGCTGTACCGGGCGGCGCGCCCGGGGCGTTGCCGATTCCAGGATTCCCGAACCCGGAAGCCCGGGAAGAGGAGTCCTCCAGAGGAGAATCCACGAAGGCAGAGTCAACCCTGCCCGCGACGGCGTCGGAGACAAGTCCCGACAATCCGTGGCCGCTGCAACTGCTGTCCCGCAAGCTCAAGACCCACATAGAACGGGCCCCGGCCGCGTGGATCGAGGGCCAGGTCATCGAACTCAACCGTCGCGGCGGCAGCGCTTTCGTGACCCTGCGGGACACCGACGCCGAAATCTCCTTGCCCGCGTCGCTGTGGTCAAACGTCCTGGACCGCCAGAAGATGCCGCTGGAGCGTGGCTCACGCGTCGTGGCCTTGGTCAAACCGGAATTCTGGCTCAAGACCGGTCGGCTCAACATGTCGATCAAGGACATCCGGCCCGTCGGACTCGGCGATCTCCTCGCGAGAATCGAGCGCTTGCGCCAGGCCCTTGGCGCCGAGGGGCTGTTTTCAGACTCGAGGAAGAAGCGGCTGCCCCTGCTCCCCCACCGGATCGGGCTCATCACCGGCCGCGATTCGGACGCCAAGAAGGACGTCCTGCGCAACGCGGCCCTTCGCTGGCCCGCCGTCGAATTCGCCGTCCGGGAGGTCGCAGTCCAGGGTGTCACCGCTGTTGGCCAGATCCTGGCTGCGCTTAAGGAACTCGACGCCGATCCGCACGTGGATGTGATCGTGATCGCCCGCGGCGGCGGAGCCTTGGAAGATCTGCTTCCGTTCAGCAACGAAGGCCTGGTCCGGGCGGTATCGGCAGCGGCCACCCCGGTAGTCAGCGCGATCGGCCATGAAGCCGACCATCCCATCCTGGACGATGTCGCCGACCTTCGGGCATCGACGCCCACCGACGCCGCGAAGAGGATCGTCCCTGACGTCGTCGAGGAGCTGGCCAGGGTACGTCAGGCCCGCGAGCAGCTACGCCGCGGCGTGGGACGCCTCGTGGACCGCGAAACGGACCGACTCCACGCGCTGAGATCACGCCCTGTGCTGGCGTCCCCCGAGGGAATGGTCACGGCACGGGAAGAGGACGTCGAACGGCTCCGGAAACATGCCCATACCGCAGTAAGTTCCGCGGTTATCCGCGCACTTGACCAGTTGCACCACCTCCGCGCACAGCTAAGGGCACTGTCTCCGCAAAAAACACTGGACCGCGGCTACGCCGTCGTCCAGATAGCGGGAGCGGACGGGGTCGGCCACGAAGTCGTCCGGAGCCCGGACCAAGCCCCTGACGGGACGGAGCTGAGCCTCCGGCTGGCGGAAGGCCGCCTTGCAGCCGTATCTACCGGAGCCGCCGCATCTACCGGAGCCGCCGCAGCCGCCGCTGCCGGACAATCTAGCAAGCACCAGCACAATGAGGACTGAGAAATGACAACAGAAGACACCTCCCCTGCGGCCAAGGCATCCGCTGAGGACCTGGACGCCCTCAGCTACGAGGAAGCCCGTGAGCAGCTCATGGCTGTGGTTGGCCGCCTTGAAGCAGGCGGAGCGAGCCTTGAGGAATCACTCGCCCTCTGGGAACGCGGCGAGGCTTTGGCAAAGCGCTGCGAAGAGTGGCTGGAGGGTGCCCGCAGGAGGCTTGCCGCGGCCCGGAACACCGGCGAGGACGACGCGAAGGCTCCTTAGGATTGGACGGCCAGCGCCCGTTCCGCCGCCACGTCAAAGTCTGCTTTCGGCCAGCTCAGCTCCAGCTTCCCGAGGGTCTCGAGTAGAAGCTCCTGGACAGCGATCCTCGCGAACCATTTCTTGTTCGCTGGAACCACATACCAGGGCGCTACATCTGTTGATGTTTTCTCGAAGACGAGCTGGTAGGCCTCCATATAGGAATCCCACAGGGCACGTTCCTTAAGATCGCTCGGGCTGTACTTCCAGTGCTTGGACGGGTCATCCAATCGCGCCAGCAGTCGAGCTTTTTGTTCATCGCGACTGATGTTGAGCATGACCTTGACGATCGCAGTGCCTTGCTCGGCCAGGCCGGCCTCGAATTCGTTGATGGCCGCGTAGCGCCGTTCCAGTTCAGCTTCATTGGCCCAACCGTGCACGCGGTGTATCAGCACGTCCTCGTAATGGGATCGGTCAAACACCCCGACGATCCCGGGGCCGGGCAGTGCCCTTTCGATCCGCCAGAGGAAATCATGGGTTTTCTCTTCATCAGTCGGAGCCTTGAACGGAACAACCTTGACACCTTGGGGATCCATCGATCCGACGACGTGCTCAACAATCCCGCCTTTGCCGGCGGTGTCCATGGCTTGGAGGATCAACAGCACCCGTTTGGAGCTGCCGAATTTTCCCTCGGCAAAGAGCATCTCCTGCAGGACATCCAAACGGCCGTCCTGCGCTTCCAGCAAAGCGACGCCGTCAGGCTTCTTCCCCTTGTAGCCGGGCGTCGATCCGGGGTCTACGGCGTCCAACGAGAAACCAGGGCCGGCCTTCAAGATCGTGGATACCTGCTTGGTGAACTCCTTGGCCCCGGCCATTTCGACGTCCCCTCTGGTCCGGCCGCATTCGTTGCGGCTTGCACTACAGGCTAGTTGCCTTGGTACCGCCCCAGGAAGTCCGCCATGCGGCCGATCGCTTCCTCGATGTCCTTGACGTTCGGCAGGGTCACCATGCGGAAGTGGTCAGGACGCACCCAGTTGAAGGCCCGTCCGTGTGAGACGAGGATCTTTTGCTCTTTGAGAAGGTCGAGCACGAATTTCTCGTCGTCACGGATGTGATAGACCTCGGGGTCCAACTTCGGGAACAAATAGAGGGCACCCCTGGCCTGTTGTGTGCTTACGCCGGGGATGGCGTTGAGAAGATCGTAGGCCTTGTTTCGCTGTTCAAGGAGCCTGCCCCCGGGCAGGATGAGATCGTTGATGCTTTGGTGGCCACCGAGGGCGGTCTGGATGGCATGCTGCGCCGGCACGTTGGCGCACAGACGCATGTTGGCCAGCAGGTTGATGCCCTCAAGATAGTCTGCGGCGTCCTTCTTGGGTCCGGAGATGGCCATCCAGCCGGCGCGGTAGCCACACACCCGGTAGGCCTTGGACAATCCACTGAACGTCAAGCAGAGCACGTCGTCGCCGGTGAGTCCGGCAAGATTCACGTGGACGGCGTCTTCGTAGAGGATCTTCTCGTAGATCTCGTCCGCGAACACCACGAGGCCATGCTTTTCGGCGAGGGCCACGATCTTCTTGAGGGTCTCCTCCGGGTAGACGGCGCCCGTGGGGTTGTTGGGGTTGATGACCACGATGCCCTTGGTTTGAGGCGTGATCTTCGATTCCATGTCCTCAAGGTCAGGCTGCCAGCCCGACTCTTCGTCGCACAGATAGTGGACCGGACGTCCGCCGGCCAATGCCACCGAGGCGGTCCAGAGCGGGTAGTCCGGAGTGGGGATGAGAATCTCATCTCCCACTTCGAGCAAGGCCATGAGCGACATGGTGATGAGCTCGCTGACGCCGTTGCCAAGGTAGATGTCGTCTACGTGGATGTTTTGGATGCCGCGGGTCTGGTAGTACTGCGAAACGGCGGTGCGGGCCGAGAAAATTCCGCGTGAATCGCTGTATCCCTGGGCATGGGGCAGATGGCGGATCATGTCCACCAAAATCGCGTCCGGCGCTTCAAATCCGAACGGTGCCGGGTTTCCGATGTTCAGTTTGAGGATGCGGTGACCCTCTGCCTCCATCTGCTGGGCGGCCTGAAGAATCGGTCCACGGATGTCGTAAAGGACATTATGAAGCTTGGTGGACTGCTTGAATTCTGCCATTCATCAAATATGCCATACCGGGGATGTACTTCAGCTGAGACATCACTCACATTCACGACGACGGCGGCGAGGCCCCCAAAAAGGGTTCCTCGCCGCCGTCGTCCTTTGCAGGGGCCTCCGCCGCCTGGGCCCACGCCACCGAGGGGCCCCAATCGAGCTTGCGAGTTTTGGGGAGGTGGCGGGGAGGGTTCCCTGGACGAGCGGAGCGAGGCGACGGAGGCCGTGGGGACTTACTTCACGATCCCCTTGTCCTTGAGCCAAGCGGCCGCAGCGTCCTTGGGGTTCTGCTTTTGGTTGCCGCTGACTGCCCGGTTGAGGTTGATGAGGTCGTCCGTGGTGAGGATCTTGGACACGTTGTTGAGGGCTGTCTTCGCCTTGTCCGTCATCTTGGCCATGTTGTACAGCGGGAGGACCTGCTGGGCCTTGAAGTTGTTCTTGGGGTCATCCAGGACCACCAAGGCGTTGTCCTGGATGGACGGCGTGGTGGTGTAGATGTCGGCAACCTGGACGTCGTTGGAGAGCAGGGCCTGCAGCGTGAGGTTGCCGCCGCCGTCGCTAAACGGCTTCAGGCCCTTGAGCACGCAGTTGTAGTTGGCCTTGAGGCCCGGGAACCCATAGGCGCGGGTCTCGAAGGTTGCCGGCGCCGCCATCGTCAAGTCCCCACAGACCTTGGCCAGGTCCGCGATGGACTTGAGCTGGTACTTCTCCGCCGTGGCCTTCGTGACAACCATGGCGTCCTTGTCTTCAGCCTTGGCGGGGTCGAGCACTCCCAGGCCCTGTGGAAGCTTTCCTGGCAGCGCCTTGTAGACGTCGTCAGCCGAAACCTGCGTGGCGTTGGCATCCAGGTAGGACAGCAGGTTGCCGGAATAGTCGGGGGCGAGGTCGATCGAACCGTCTTGCACGGCCTTGAAATAGATCTCGCGGGATCCGATGTTGGGCTTCGTGGTAGCGGTGACGCCGGCGGCGTTCAGTGCTCCGGCGTAGATTTCGGCGATGACCTGGCTCTCGGGGAAATCCGCCGAGCCCACGGTGAGCGAGCCGCCGGCCCCGGACGGGGCACTGGTGGACGGGGTGGACAGCGGGCTGCCGCCACATGCGCTCAGGGCAAGCGCAATGCCGACTCCGGCCGCTAGGCCGCCGAGCCCGCGGCGGGTCAGGGTGACGGGTTGCTTCATGCGGTACCTCCTTGAACGGCAGCCCCTGCTGGTGCAGCGGCTGCGAGATCTCCGGCGGCCTTGTGGCCGCCGTTGGAATCGGTGGAAAGTCCGGGCGGGAGGAGGATCCTCTGCGCCATGGCCAGAATGAGGTCGACGGCGATTGCCAACGCCGCGATGAGCAGTGACCCGCCGAGCATGCGGGGGAAGTCCTGAAGGACCAATCCGTCAAAAAGATAACGCCCCAGGCCTCCCAGCGGAAGGTACGCCACCACGGAAACCGTTGCGATGACCTGGAGGACCGCCGTGCGGATGCCGCCGAACATGACCTGGAGTCCGTTGGGCAGCTCCACGCGGAAAAGGATCTGGAGTTCTGTCATGCCCATGGCCCGGGCGCCGTCAACCACCGTTGGATCAACGCTCGAAATCCCGGCGTAGGTCCCGGCCAGGAGAGGCGGCACAGTCAAGATGACCAGGGCCCAGACGGGAGGCATGAGTCCGCTTCCAGCCAACAGGGCAAAGAGGACAAGCAGGCCGAGGGTGGGGAGGGCCCGCAAGGCGCCGGCGAACGCCACGGCAACGACGCGTCCGTGTCCCGTGTGGCCGATGAAGAGGCCCACCGGCACGGCGATGGCTGCGGCAATCACCAGGACCAGCCCGGAATACTCCAGGTGCTCCAGGAGCCTGGTGGCGATTCCGCCGCTTCCTGACCAGTGAGCTGGATCCGTGAGCCATGCGAGGGTGTCAACGAAGATGTTGCTCATCGACCCGCCTCCGCATGGATCCGGGCATCGGCGATGAACTGCGCTGCTTTCGCGTCTTGCTTGGCGGTTGCCGCACCGGCCCGGGTCCAGGGCGTCAGTAGCTTCTCGAGCAGGACCAGGAACGTATCCATGATGAGGGCCAGAAGGAGGATCGCAATGATGCCGACCACCACCTCAGTGACGAACGAGCGCTGCAACCCGTCGGTGAACAGCATTCCCAAATTCCCGACCCCCAGGAGCGCGGCGACGCTCACGAGGGAGATATTGCTGACGGACACCACGCGCAGGCCCGCAAAAAGCACGGGCAGGGAAAGCGGAAGGTCGATTTGCAGGAACCGTGCGGTCGGTTTGAACCCCATGGACACTGCCGCCATGCGGAGGTCGTCGTCCACGGAATCGAAGGCGTCCATGGCAGCACGGACCAGCAAGGCGACTGCATAGAGGGTGAGGGCGACCACGACATTGAGCGGATCCAGGATCCGCGTTCCCAGGATCGGCGGCAAAATGATGAAAAGCGCCAAGGAAGGAATGGTGTACAGCAGGGAACTTCCCGTGGTGACCACAGCCCTGAGGGTACGGTTGCGCCGGGCCAGTTGCCCCAAGGGCACCGCAATCAGCAGACCCAAAACCATGGGAATCAACGCCAGGACAAGGTGCTCGCCGGCCCGCTCGAAGACCATCCCGCTGTTCGCCAGGAACCATTCCATCAGGGGGCGTCCTCCCGGTTGTGCCGGGTCTTCTCGATGAGCGCCAGCACTTCATCGGCCTTGAGCACACCGGCGAGCCTGCCGGCGTCGTCCACCACTACGCCAAGGCCCGAAGGTGAGGACAAAGCGGCGTCCAGCGCCCGGCGGAGCGTATCGCCGCGCCGGAACAAGGAGCCGCCGGGAATCAGGCCGGCACCGTCGCGCGGCGAGGCCCATCCCAAAGGCCGGGAGTCGCCGTCGAGCACCAAGGCCCATTCGCTGCTGCCCGCGGCAACTTGCGGGGCCTCCACCGTCTTGACCGGATGCACCGGAACATCCTCGGCGCCGTTGAAGGAAAGGTGCCTGAATCCCCTGTCGCGGCCTACGAACGAGGCTACGAAGTCATTGGCGGGCGCCCGGAGGATCTCTTCGGGTGCCGCATATTGCGCCAGTTTGCCGCCGACGGCGAAAACGGCCACCTTGTCGCCGAGCACGGTGGCTTCATCGATGTCATGGGTGACGAAGACAATCGTCTTGGCCAGTTCGCGCTGGAGCCGGAGGAGTTCCTGCTGGAGCTCGTCGCGGACCACGGGGTCCACCGCGCTGAAGGGCTCATCCATGAGCAGTACGGGCGGGTCCGCTGCGAGCGCGCGGGCTACGCCGACGCGCTGCTGCTGGCCGCCGGACAATTGGGACGGGTACCGCTTGCCGAGCACCGACGCCAGCCCGACGACGTCGAGCAGCTCTTCCGCGCGTTTGCGGGCCGCCGCCTTGGAAACGCCGTTGAGCCGCGGAACGGTGGCGATGTTGTCCAGCACCGAACGGTGCGGCATGAGTCCCGAAGACTGCATGACGTAGCCCATGGAGCGGCGCAACTGGGCGGCCGGCTCGTTCGAAACATCCTTGCCGGCCACGGTGATGGTGCCCGAGGTGGGCTCTACCATGCGGTTGATCATCCGCAGGGACGTGGTCTTTCCGCAGCCCGAGGGTCCGACGAATACGGTGATGGCACCCTTGTCGATGGACATGCTCAATCGATCAACAGCGGGTTGTCCGCCCTGATACTGCTTGGTGACGCTCTGGAACTCAATCATGGCTTCAGCCATTCCGGGGCTTACCTAACTTTTCGGGCCGCAAATATCAACGAGGGAAATCAATCAACAGCGTACTGATGTTCTACAGCCTAACCAGCACCACCGACGATGTCAGCGCAGGCGCGAAGACCGTAATGAATCGGCAATCCTCAGGGCGCCGGCAGTTTTCCGTTGAGGGGCCGCTCACGGTGCAGGCGGAGGCCGATATCGACCAGGGACACCCTGTTCAGTCCGGGAACCTTGCCCAGCGGCACCCAGGCGGCGTGGGTAGTGCTGCCGTCTATCTCGTGGGTCAATTCGCCGCCCGTGATGCTTGCCTCGTAAACCAGCCGGAGTGCCTGGAAATCACGGCCGGATCCGTCCAGCCGCTCCTCACCCGGCCAGTGGCCGACGTCGATCCCGAGCATCGCTCGGATGTCGGCCTCGTACCCGGTTTCCTCCCGGATCTCGCGGCGGCAGCCGTCCACGGGATGCTCCCCCAGGTCCAGGCCTCCGCCGGGAAGGGTCCAGCCCTCTTTGCCGTCTTGCTTCCAATAGGCCAAAAGGATTGCTCCGTCGCGTATGACCACGCCGTACGCGGCCGGGCGGGTGTCGAACTGCATGCTCATGGAGCCAGCCTAGGCCTAAGCTGGGAGGAACACTGTTCAGCACATGGAGTTGTATCGTGACCAACTTGGAAACGGCGCCGTCCCAGGAAGTCTGCCCCGCCGGACACCCCGGGCAGGGTCCTTTTGTACAGCTTTGGCCGGCCCGCGAAGTTCCCTTGGGCGGTGTCCGCAACATGACGGTCTCCCGCACCCTGCCCCAGCGCGGAATGCCGACCGTAGGAGCCTGGTGCTTCCTCGATAGTTTCGGCCCGGACCGCGTCGCGATGAGCGTTCTTCCCCATCCGCACATGGGACTGCAGACGGTCACGTGGCCCCTCGAAGGCGAGGTACGGCACCGCGACAGCGTAGGCAGCGACGTCGTGGTCCGTCCCGGACAGTTGAACATCATGACGGCCGGCCGCGGCATTTCGCATTCCGAGTTCGGCGTGCTGCCGGCAGGACTTCACCCGGACTCCCCCGACGGCGGCACCCTCCTGCCGCTGTCCCGGGGCCTGCAGTTGTGGGTTGCTTTGCCAGACGCCGTAAGGCACCGGGCGCCGTCGTTCCAGCAGATCGTCGACCTTCCGGTGGTCACTACGGACGGTTTCAGGGCAACGGTGCTCGTGGGCGAATTCGCCGGGCAGAACTCTCCCGCGGTCATGTACAGCCCGATTGTCGGCGTGGAAATCTCAGCCTCGGGTCCGATCGAGCTGCCGCTGAACCCCGAATTCGAGCATGCCGTGTTGGTCCTGGACGGCTCCGCCGTGATCGACGGCCAGGAAGTCGATCCCGGTCCCTTGGCCTTCCTCGGCATGGGCCGGGAATCGCTCCGCCTTGAGGCGGCGCCTGGGACACGCTTCATGCTTCTGGGCGGGGAACCCTTCGAAGAGGACATCCTGATGTGGTGGAACTTCGTGGGCCGGACGCACGAGGAAGTGGAGCAGGCCCGGGACGACTGGGAAGCCCAGGCGCTCCTGAGTGACGAGGATGCCCGCGCTTCGCGGTTCGGCTGGATCCACGGCCACGGGCCGGATGCCGGAGCCGAAGCCGGGCGCATCCCCGCCCCGCCCATGCCGGGCGTCCAGCTCAAGCCGAGGTCACGGAACAGGGCTGCGGAGTAGAACCCACAGCCTGGCGACACGCCTTAGGGCAACTCCGCGACAATCTGCAGCACACCGAAAACCGGTTCCTGGTCCAGGACCCGCACGTCGGTGATCCCGTGCGCGGCCAGTCCCGCCCTGAAAGCGGACTGCAAGGGCTCGACGTTCATGCCGAGGCCGCCGCCCAGAATCACCGGTCCGGGGAGGCCAAGCTGGCGAACTGCCTGCGCCGCCAGCTCCGCGAGATCCCGCCCTGCCTGGTCCAGAAGTTGGCGGCTGATCTCGAGCCCTTCACGCGCGGTCTCGACTACGGCGCTTGCGCGCTGGGCCCAGTACCGCCGGTCGGTGTCCTCCGAATGGAACAGTGCGATGAGTTTGTTGGGGTCATCCACGCCGCAGGATTCCAGGAGGGCCACTGTGAGGCCATCCGGCTCCAGCCCTTTGTTCATCCGCCGGAGGCTGTGACGCACCGCCTCCCGGCCCAGCCAGTAACCGCTGCCCTCGTCGCCCAGGAGGAAGCCCCAGCCGCCGGCCCGGGCTTCTTCCCCCTCGGCGTTCTTTCCCCAGGCCGCGGATCCAGTACCGGCGATGACGGCCACTCCTGTGCTGGCCCGGCCTGCCGCCAGTAGCAGGCGGGAATCGTGGACCACCGTGACCTGTGCGCCCGGGACATGGGGTTCGATCAGCTCGGCCAGGGCGCGGGCATCGGCGTCAGTGTCGATTCCCCCTGCGCCGGCGAGGACGCGGTCCACGTCGCCGCCACCGATCATGGCGAAGAGCTCGCCAAGATTCTTCGCAGCCGTCTCCCGGCTCACGTTCTGGACGTTGGAGCTCCCCGTGCTTTCGTCGCGGACCGGCTTGCCGTGCTCGAAGCGGACACCGCGGGTCTTCGTGCCACCGATGTCTAGCCCGATGACCGTTGCCGCGACGGAGCCGTGACTCGGCACGGGTCCGCGGGCAGTGCCCTCGGCGGCGCCCGGTACCAATCCGTCGTCGGGCCGGGGGGTCGTGTTTTCTGCAGTCTCCACGTCCAAAAGCCTAGCGCGGGCGCAGCGGGTGGATCTATTGGGTTCCGGATCGCGCTTTGACAAGGCCTGCGAGCAGCCCCGGCCCATCGGAAAGCACCAGTTCACGGAAAAGCCTTACGGGGTCCGGTTCCTTGCGCCGTTCACGCCAGGCAATCCCTATCTCCCGGTATGCGAGTTCCGAGTCGAGCGACACTTCCACCCACCCCAGGTCCGTGGAATCCAGGACCCCTTGAGGACCGGGCCCTAGTCCTCCCGGCGGCAGGATGCTGTAGCCCAGTCCAGCGGAGACGAGCCCGCGGATGGTGTGCGAGTCCTGGCTCTCGAAAGCGACCCTGGGACGGAAGCCCGCGTCCCGGAAGATCGCGTCGGTCAGCGAACGCAAGCCGAAGCCGGGCCCCATGGAAACGAACGGCTCATGCTTGAGCTCGGCGAGCCGCACGCTGGCCCGCCGGGCCAACGGATGGCGGTGATGGACCACCAACCGCAACGGCTCGCGGTACAGCGACGCCGAGGCGAGGCCCCTGCCGGGCGCCGCCACGGGTGCCGTCAAGGCAAAGTCGGCCTCACCCGCGATGAGCGAATCGAGGCAGGCGGCGCGTGCTCCCTGGCTGAGCTCGAAGGCCGTGGAAGGGTGCCGGCTCCGGAATGCGCTCATGAGCAGCGGCAACGTGGCCTCGCCGAAAGTGTGCTGGAAGGTCACCCCGATTCGGCCGCGGACTACATCGGATTCGTGGCGGACCACGTCCAGTCCCGCCTGGAACTCGGCGAGCGCCGCTTCGATGTAGGGAAGCAGGGTCTTGGCGGCCGGGGTCAGGCGGACTCCCCGGCCCTCACGGATAAGGAGTTCGGTCCCGACGACGGCGCTTGCCCGGGCCAGCGCCCGGCTCACCGTCGATTGGGGTACTCCGAGCAGCTCGGCCGTCTCGGTGACATGTTGCGTCCGGCCAAGCTCAGCCAGCAGTGGCAGCAACGGCAGTAGCTGGACCAGTTGCTTGTGTTCGATGTCCATGCCTCTCCATCCTCCGATTGACCATCTCAATATCATCCATTTTGGCTATCAATCTTAAGTGAATCATGCATTGGAATCATCACTTCGGATCGCCCTACTGTGGAAAGGTGAGTACAAGCGCAGCATCCACGAGCCCCGCAGAGTCCGATTGGGAAGGCCACCTGAAGGGCTCCACTGCCTACCGGCGGATCCTCGCCGGCCTGGCCCTCGCCGGAGTGGCCACCTTCGCGCAGCTGTACTCCACCCAAGCCGTCTTGCCACTCATGGCGAACGAGCTGCACATCACGGCGGCAGAGGCAGCGCTCACCATTTCCCTGGCCACGGTAGGCCTGGCGGCAACAGTGTTGCCTTGGTCCTTCGTCGCCGACAAGATCGGCCGCGTGCGTGCGATGGCCATCGGAATCGCGGCAGCCACGGTCCTGGGCCTGCTCGTCCCCCTGGCCCCCACCTTTCCGCTCGTTCTCGCCCTGAGGGCACTGGAGGGCATGGCCCTGGGCGGTATTCCGGCGATCGCCATCGCGTACTTGAATGAAGAAGTCAACAAAGTGCACGCCGCGCTGGCCGCCGGCAGCTACGTGGCAGGCACAACCCTCGGCGGACTCGCCGGCCGTCTGCTCGCGGGACCCATCGGCGAATTGTGGGGTTGGCGGGCCGCGGCCTTCGCCGTTTCCGTCCTTGCGACGGCATCGGCAGCCCTGTTCCTGTTGCTGGTCCCGAAGCCGCGCCGCTTCACACCGAGTTCCGCTGGAGGTTTCCGCGGGGCCGTGAAGACGTTGGCGGCCCATTCTTCGAATCCTCGGCTGCTGGCCCTCTACGTTCAAGCGTTCCTGTTGATGGGTGGTTTCGTGGCCGTCTACAACTACCTCGGATTCCGCCTCCATGCCGCGCCCTTCGGACTGCCCGCCACCGTGGTCAGCCTCATTTTCCTGGCGTATTTGTCCGGAACCGTGAGTTCCCGCTGGGGAGCCGGACTGTCCATGCGCTTCGGCCGCCGCACGGTCATGCTCGCCGGAATCGCGACCATGACGGCCGGCCTTGGACTCACCCTGTGGGACAACATCGCCGCGGTTTTGGCAGGCTTGGTTGTCTTCACCGGAGGCTTCTTCGCGGCGCACAGCATCGGAGCCGGCTGGACCGGGACTATCGCGACGGTCGGCCGCGCGCAAGCAGCGTCGTTGTACAACCTTTCCTACTACCTGGGTTCCAGCAGTATTGGCTGGGCCGGCGGACTCGCCTTCCAGGCTTTCGGCTGGAGCGCACTCGCCTGGACGGTCATCGCGCTCGGGTGCACGACGGCGGTGATCACCGCCGTCGTGCACCGATCCCCGGCGCGCCAGGTCGCCGTCGTCGGCTCCTCCGTGTGACCGTGCGTTCGCCGCACAGCACGGCAGATCAGGCCCAGGATCGGGCTATTTTAGGCTGCCCGTTTCGGTTCGGACACCGGAGGGATCTCGGCGCCGGCCCGTCCCGGAAGCGTGGGTTCTGCCAACAGGGTGCGCGCATGGAGCACGTCCCCGATGAACCAGTCGTAGATCAGCACACCGATCACTCCGCCGACGAGGGGGCCGACGATCGGGATCCAGAAATACCAGCTGAACGCTCCGTCAACTGTTCCCGGCAGCGCCGTCTGCCCCCATCCCGCGAGCCATGCAAACAACCGCGGTCCGAAGTCACGGGCTGGGTTGATGGCGTATCCGGCGTTCGCGCCCACGGACATGCCGATCGCCGCCACGGCGAGCCCGATCATGAACGGGCCCAGGTTCGCCTGTACGGCCGTGTTGCGCATGTCGATGATGGCCACGACGAACAAGACGAGGAAAGCCGTGCCGACAATCTGGTCGACCAGTGGACCCACGGGATTTCCGTTGAAGTACGGTGCCGGGAAGGTGGCGAAAATGGAATATGTCGCCAGCCCCTTGGGATCTGCGCGCCCGGTGCCGACAGCCTTGTTATAGGCGTCGATGGCATCGTGATAGAGCAGGTACACCAGCGCGGCGCCGGCGAAGGCGCCAACAATCTGGGCAAGGATGTACGGGCCTACCTTTTTCCACGGAAACTTCCGCCGGACCGCGAAGGCCAGTGTCACTGCCGGATTGATGTGCGCCCCGCTGACCCCTCCGCCGACGTAGATTGCCAGCATCACCGCTATGGCCCATCCCCACGTGATCAACAACCAGTCGCCGGCGGCCATGAAGATCGTGGTCGACGTCGCGGCCCGTCCCGAGCCGGGCAAGGCGGCAACCGCCATCGCCACAACCCCGTCGCCGAAGGAGATCAGCACAAATGTGCCGAGGAACTCGGCAAGGAGTTCACCCCACGTACCACCCAGTTGCTTGAGGCCGCTCCCTTTGCGGACTGCATTCCTTAGTGGACTGACATCACTCATTCCGAGTGCCTCCTTGAGTCATCCGATTCACCATTGGAAATTGACAATCCCAGCACCTTTATGGTATGTCGGACGACCTAAGGTAACCAGCAGATTGCCTTAGGTAACCAAGATTCACGTTCCCGAATTGAGTTCAACGGTGGACTCGATAGCCTGGACCAGGTCATCGATGATGTCGGCCGGGTCTTCCAAACCGATGGAAAGCCTGAGCATGCGCGCCTGGGGCTTGGCCTCCGGGGCCACCGGGCGGTGGGTCAATCCGGCCGGGTGTTGGATCAGTGTGTCGATTCCGCCCAGGGACACTGCGTGCGTGATGAGGCGGACCGCGCCGGGAATTCGCTCTGCATGCTCGGCCGATTCAAGGTCGAAAGAGACCAACGAGCCCGGACCGCTCATCTGTGTACCTACCAAGTGCAAGGGGTCGCACTCGGGAAGCCCCGGGTAGTACACCTTGGCGACGAGTTCGTGGCCTGCGAGCGCTGCGGCGATCTTGTGGGCGTGGTCCTGTTGGGCCCGTACCCGGATCGGGAGGGTGGCCAGGCCCCGGTGCAACAGGTAGGCGGGCCACGGAGTCAGGATCCCTCCGGTCACGGCACGGACCCGGCGCAGCCGCGTGGCCCACTCCTCGCTTGTTGCCACCACGCCGCCCATGGCATCGCCGTGGCCGCCCAGGAATTTCGTGGCGCTGTGGAGCACCATCGCAACGCCGTGCTTGAGTGGCCGCTGGAGGATCGGCGTGGCAAAAGTGTTGTCCGCGAGAACCGGGACGTCTCCGGCGTCGGCCACGAGGCGGTCAAGGTCCACGAGGTCAAGGCTCGGGTTCGCGGGGGTTTCCACTACCACCAGGCCGGTATCCGGGCGAAGGGCATTCCGGACGGCGTCCGCCTGGACGAAGGTGACCTGGTTGCCAAGCAGGCCGCTGGCCAGAACGTGGTCCGTGCCGCCGTAGAGTGGCCGCACCGCCACCACGTGCGTCTTGCCTTCTGATTGGGACGCGAGCAGCACGGCGCTGAAGGCGGCCATCCCTGAGGCAAATCCGACGGCTTGCGCTGCACCTTCGAGCGCAGCTACGCCGTCTTCGAACCTGGCTACCGTAGGATTCCAGAGACGCTGGTACACCGTGCTCTGACCGTCGAAGGGCACGCCGCCGGTGGCCATCTGCTCGTAGGCGAGGCCGCCGTCGTGAACAGAAGGCAACGGCGCAGTGGTTGACAGGTCGATGGGAACGGCGTGCACGCCTTGCTCCGTGAGTCCTGTCCGGCCGGCGTGGACTGCGAGTGTGTCTATGGCTGTCACTGCTCTCCTTGAATTATTCACCGTTGAATTCGGTTAGTATCTGGCAATAATTCGGAGATTTACAGTGCAAATGAATGGATTGAGTGGAAACTGGCATCTATGATGAATAGACAGCACTTTCAGGAGGATCCGTGACCACCACCCCGAAGAACGTTCGGCCCGTCGGCATCAGCGAGCCCTTGGATGCGATCGACGAACGCATCCTTGCGGCTTTGGTTGAGGACGCCCGGATCTCCAACAAGCAGCTGGCCGAACTCGTCGGAATCGCGCCGTCAACGGCGCTCATGCGGACGCGGTCACTTTCCGAACGCGGCATTATCGAGGGTTTTGAAGCCGTCCTCAGCCTCCCGGCAATCGGCCGCTCGGTCCAGGCCCTCATCGCCGTGCGCCTGCGCGCCCATGACCGCGACCAGATCGACCGGTTCACCGCCCGGGTTCCCGCCCTCCCTGCGGTCATCTCCACGTTCCACACTTCGGGCTCCGTGGACTACCTGCTGCACATCGCCGTAGCCAACACCGACGACCTCCGCGACTGGGTCCTGGACAACCTCGCTACGGATCCCGTGGTGGGCCACACCGAGACCACTTTGGTCTTCGCCCACATCCAGGGCAACCACGGGCCGCTGCCGGAATAGCGGTTGACTAGCGGGCGATTCGACTCAGCTCAGTGGCGCGGCTCGAAGCCCGAGTGTGAGGCCCCAATGGCGTCCTGACGCAAGTCACCGAGTTCCTGCCGGCGCGTGAGGGCGGCCCGCTGCATGGCCGGGTCGACCGGAGGCGTGTAGCGCCTGCGCTCGGCCCACGAAACCAGGCTGGTTCCGATTCCGGCGGCTGCCGACTCCAGCATGGAGGGCCGGCGGTAGGTGCCGCATGGTGCGGTGGCAGTGCTCATGACTCTTTCCCTTCGGTGGCTGCTGCGTACGACTTGGCGTCGCGGGATTTCTTGTCTCCGGCCCACGCCGGAACGCCCAGGATCGGGAAGGCGTTGAAATGGATCTGCACGGGACGGGCACCGTCCGCCTCGGGTTCGCTCCGGATCTCCTCCAGAAGATTGCGGGCGAAGGCTTCGACGGAGCGGGCATAGCGGCCCAGCTGCTCGGCCGACATCCGGGCATTGGCCGTGTTGACGATGGCTGCGTCGAGCCAGTCTTCGTCCAAGGAGTCCATGCCGTGTGCCATGAAGTCGGCGAGGACAGCCTGCCTGCTGCGTTCGAACTCGCGGGTTACCAGCCGCGATGCCTCCTGCGTTGCCGGTGAATGTGCCAACTCGGGCGAAGTGATCTGGATTGCTCCCCTGGGCCGCTCCCACCACCGCTCCCGCGCCGTCCCCTTGCCCTGGACCTCCTGGACGAAGTCGAACTTGGCAAGTTGCCGCAGGTGGTAGCTCGTGGCACCGCTGGATTCATCGAGCAATTCGGCCAGGCTGCAGGCGGTCTGCGGCCCGTAACGGGACAGCATCTCGAGGATCTGGACGCGCAGAGGGTGCGCGAGCGCTTTGAGGGATGCCGTATCGACCTTCCGGACGGGGAATTCCGGCTCTTGAAGCGTGTCCATGCCGGAAACGCTACTCTTGCAAAGAAACCTTTGCAAGAGTTTCTTTGCAAATGAATCTTTGCGAACGCGGGCTCCTCAAACGGGCCGCCGGTCAGCCCTTGCGGAGCACCCCGCGGAAGGATCCGCCGGCGAGTACCGTTGCGGCCAGCCCGCACACCACAGTGAAATAGCTGGCAGCGGCGCCCAGCCCGATGACCGAGGCAGCCAGTCCCAACCCGATGACCGGCACGGCGCTGCCAAGGTAGGTGATGACGTAGACGGTGCTGATGATCTGGGCATGCCGGGACGCTTCAACCTTGCTGGCAACATCATTGAACACCAGCCGGAAGGCAATCCCCTGCCCTACCCCTGCGGACAGGCTCGCTGCCACCAGCAGCACCGGACTGGAAAGGGACGCCGCAGCGCCGACCAGCACAATGGAAACCGCCAGGACCGCCAGTCCGGCGGGCACGGCGAAACGGCCTCGGACGCTCAGCAATTGGCTAAGCGCGGACGCCCCGAGCGTCAGTCCGGCGAGCAGACCGGCCATGGGGCGGGAATCGGCGTGCACGACGACCGCGAAGTAGCCGGGCGCGAGCGAAAGGCAGAATCCGAACACGGCAAAGCTGAGGAATCCCACGCTTGAGGCGAGCCAAAACGCTCCCCTGGCTTCCCGCGATACGGAGGGCCGGCGTGGGGCGAGCACCGTGTAGGGGCGAGGTCCTCCGGCAGGCCGGATCGCCGGGCGTGCTTTGAGAAGCCACAGCGGGACCAGCAATAGGAGCAGGACGGCCGCGTGAATGAAGAACGGTGTTGACGTGGCACCCGGGAGCAGCGAAAGCAGTCCACCGATGGCGGGACCGGCGGCGACCCCTCCGGAGGACGACAATAAAGTGAAACGGGAAGCCCACTCGGGCCGGGACGGAAGCAATTCACGCAGCGCCGCCGAACTCGCTCCGGTTGCAAGGCCCACGGCGACGCCCTGGAGCATCCGGCCGGCCGAGAGCATCAAGAGGTTGTCAGCGTTGGCGAAAACCAGGCCGCCCGCCAAGCCAACGAGGACAGCCAGCACCAGGGCCGCACGTCTGCCGATATGGTCCGACCAGTGCCCTGCGAGCATCAGCACAGCCACGAGTGCCAGGACGTAGCTTGCAAAAGCAATGGTCACACCCAGTGAAGTGATTCCCAGTTCTGCCTGCAGAAGCGGATACAGCGGGCTCGCCAGGTTGGCACCGACCAGCAGCGTGAACATGACGGCGCCGGCCAGGACCAGCCGCGCCGTGGTGGAAGCATCCCAGCCCCGGCGCGCGGCGGTGGCCTGGCGCATGCGCAGTTCGCTAATGACAGTCATTTCCGTGCCTTCGCCTCAGCGGCCATCACGGTACCGGGCCTTGTGGGCCGGGACTGGACGGCCCAAAATATTGATGGCAATAGGATGCCGCAGGCCTGCTGGATAGATCAGATGTCCGTGAAAGAATTGATCAGAATAGTCAAAATTGAGGTCCACTGATGACCACAAATGAGCCGGAGTGACGATTTGAATACCCTCGATCCGACGGACCTGAAGATCTTGCTCGAGTTGATCCGTGATCCCAGGGTCCAGATCGGCGAACTCAGCGAGTCCCTGGGGATTGCGCGCAACACCGCCCAATCGAGGATGCGCCGGCTGGTCCGCTCGGGCGTACTGAACGACGGCGGCCGCGAGGTCGACCTCGAAAAGGTGGGTTACGACGTCGTCGGCTTCGTGACGCTGGAGGTGACCCACCGCGAACTGGACGGCGTGATCGGAGCCCTGCGCCGCATCCCGCAGGTCCTTGAGGTGCATGAAATTTCAGGGAGGGGAGATCTCTTATGCCGGGTGGTGGCCACCGACACGCACAACCTGCAAACCGCGCTTCGCTCCATCCTCAGAACCAAAGGCGTCATCCGCACGGAGACGGTCCTTGCCCTGCACACCCATATCCCCTACCGGACAGAGCCGCTCATCGGCAGGCTCGCCGACGCCGCCGAGACCGCTGGCGCCACGAAACGGGTCAAAACGCAGCTTTCCACTGATTCGCCGGTCAGGGAAGCCGACTAGGATTCCAGCATGGATTGGCTCTCTTCTCTTCAGCACCTCAACTGGCTGGCCATACTCCTGGCGTTCGTTTCCAGCATGGTGATCGGATTTGTCTGGTACATGCCCGCCGTCCTCGGCAGACGATGGATGGAAGCCATTGGCAAGACCGAGGAAGACCTCAAGAAGATCGACGGCGGCGCAGGGATCTGGGTCCCCATGATGGTGGCCGCAGCACTCACGAGCATCGTTCTGGCCGTCCTCATCGGGAAGCTGGGCGTGCAGGGCAGCCTGGCCGCGGGTTTCTTTGCGCTAGTGATTGCGGTTGTCTTCCGCGTCGGCGGCCACGTCATCCACAACGGCTTCGCGGGCAGGCCGTCCGCCGTGACCCTCATCGACTCCGGGCATGACATCGTGGCCATGACTGTCGCCGGGTCAATCATCGGAGCGTTGCAGTAACGGGAGGAGAATAGCCTCGTGACCATCATTGACAATGCCGTCTATGTGAACGGTATCCGGACCGCCACCCCTGGAAGCCTCGAGCAAAGCGTCGAAACGCTGGCCGCCCACGGCGGGATGGTGTGGATTGGACTGTACCGGCCGGACGAGACGGAAATGGCGGCAGTTGCTGCCGAATTCGGCCTCCACCTGCTCGCAGTCGAGGACGCCGTCAACGCCCACCAGCGGCCCAAGCTGGAACGCTACGACAACAACCTCTTCACAGTCCTCCGGCCTGCGCGATACGTAGACGCTACAGAGACCGTGGAGTTCGGTGAGCTTCACATCTTCACGGGGAAGAACTTCGTAGTCACGGTCCGGCACGCGGAAACGCCCGGGGTGGCCCAGGTCCGTCGCGACCTGGAAAAACAACCGGAACTGCTGCGCCATGGTCCCGAAGCCGTCCTGTACGCATTGTTGGACCGGGTGGTGGACGACTACGGCCCGGTGATCTCGGGGCTGGAAAACGACATCGACGAGATCGAGGACCAGCTATTCGGCGGCGATCCCCTGGTTTCGCGGCGCATTTATGAACTTGCCCGCGAGGTCATCCAGTTCCAGCGCGCAATCAACCCGCTCCCGGACATGATGGCCTCGCTGAAGCGCGGGTTCGTGAAATACGGAGTCGACATCGAGCTGCAGCGCATGCTCCGGGACGTGGAGGACCACGTCGAACAAGTAATCTCCCGCGCCAATGGGTTCCGCGAGCTGCTCCAAAACGCCTTGACCCTCGACGGGACCCTGACCGCGAACCGGCAAAACGAGGCGAGCGCGGCACAAAACGAACAGACCAAGAAGATCTCCTCGTGGGCCGCGATTTTCTTTGCACCAGCCTTCGTTACCGGGCTCTACGGCATGAACTTCGACGTCATGCCTGAACTCCATTGGCCATTCGGCTATCCCATGGCGCTGGGAATGATGCTTGCCGCGGGCTTCATCATGTACGTCATCTTCAAGCGGAAGAGCTGGCTCTAGTGGCTCCCGGACAGGAGGGCTTCAGCAGGGGCAAGATCATCACTCCCGGGTCGCCGGCGCAACTCGGGGCCTTCGGTTTGTTCCAGCCGGTGAAGTCACAAGAGCGGATCCTCACCCCTACGACGCAACGGCTCACCGTCAAAATGGCTGACGACATGCTCTGGGTCGGTTTCGCGGAACTGTGCGGCGGCCTCATGTCGACGGCGGACTACTTGGCTTTGGCCGAGGACTACGGGACCTGGGTGATCGACGGCGTACCCTCGCCAACGATCGAGTCGGCTGCCGGGTCCGCACCGGCCTGGCAACGGTTCAGCAACGTGGTGGATGTCTTGTACGACCAGGGCATCACGCTGTTCCTGGTGGGACACGGGCCCTTGGACTGGGAGCTGGCCGGTGACCTGGCCCCGGACCCGGGCCGGCCGATCGGTGCCCGGCGGGTTGATCTGGCGCGAATCGCGAGCCGCCTGTCGCTCCTGGGCCGGGTGGAAGCCTCGGAACCTTTTGAAGAGATAGAGACCGGGGGCAGCTGATCGCCGGTTCCCGGCGATCAGCTGCCCTGGAATCCGCCTCCTCCGGAACCTAAGCCCAGGAGGTGGCGGCGTAGCAGTCGGACCCTACACGCGTGACCTGCCGCGGATGAAGTGGAAGATCAGAACGACGACAGCGACAACCAAAAGCAGGTGGATGAGCCCGCCGCCGATGCCGCCGATAAGGCCGAGAAGCCAGAGAACGGCAATAATGATGGCTATCCAAAGCAACATGTGAGTCTCCCTTGTTTGTTTGCGTGCCCGGGCCGACGCCCTAGGGCATTCGTTACTAAGTATACTTACTAATTGAGGTAAGCGGGTCAGCTAGCGCGGCTTTTCCATTTGGAAGCCGCACCGGCAACGCAGTACCCGGATGCGGAGGTAGTTCCCGAGGAGGTCCGTTGGCCGCGACTGGGTGGAGACCGGCGTGAGCGAGCTTCTCCGGTCCGGATCGCTCGGGGTCATGGGCTCCCCGCAGTGGATGTACTCGGCGCCCAGATGGAGGACGTCAGTATTGGCTGTCGACCGGGCCAGGACCGCGGCGACGAAGGCCGCCGTGGTGGACAGGACGCGCGCGCCGCCGCATTTGGCGCAGTTGAAGGCAGCGGCGAGGGTTTCGCTGCGGCGGTCCATCATGGTGATGGAGTCCACAACGAGGTGCACGTCGGTGTCGCATGTCACGCACCAGGGCTGCTTGCCCCGGGGCTGGTGGGCATCCAGGGGGAGGTAGGTGCTTGAGATGGTGCTCATCGGATCAGGCCAGGGCCGGGCAGCTTGCCAGAATGTAGTCGGCAGCGGCCGGGCCCGTCATGGCCAAACCGTTGCCGGCAGGATCAATGCCCCTGGCCTTCATCGCCGCCCAAAAAGAGCTCTCCGGCTGCGGCACGGACTGCTGCAGCCAACTCCAACTGGTGTACAGGCCGTAAAAGCAATCCCGTCCGAGAGTCGAGTCGGACCGTTCGTTCGTGTGGATGGTGGCTTCTTCAAGGAATTTGTCGAAGTGGATACTAAGTGCATTAGCCATGGGGGCCCTTTGTTGCGGGTGCATTGTGTGTGCTGCCATGTGGCTATAGCAGCTGAGCCCCAATGCGTGCACGCGGCACCGGGGCGGTCACCCGGTTTCTGTGGAACTCTGCGGCTCGGGCGGTCTGTGCGTTGTGCGCAGTCACGGCTTTCCAAGGGGTGCGACGGCCGGTGGCCGTGCGCTGAAGTCCGCCTCGTTAAACCTGCGTAGAAATCTTGTCTACGATGTAGACTTTACGCGTAGACTACAAAGTAATCAAGCTTCTTTCTTCCCCAAGAACACGCGAAACGCGATCAGATCAGGATGGAAACCCGTGCCGCCCCGAAAGACTCCGATCAATTCTTCGACTGCCGGCGATAAAGCCCCCGGGGAGAAACCCAAGCTCAGCCGCGACCTCGTGCTCTCCACCGCCTTGGCATTGGTGGACGCGGAAGGACTGGACGCGCTCACCATGCGGCGCCTTGGGCAGGAACTCGGCCGGGATCCGATGAGTCTCTACCGGTACGCCGCCAATCGGGCCGCGCTCCTGGACGGCGTGACGGAGTTGGTCCTGAAGGAGCTTTCCATCTTTCCGGACCGCCCGGATTGGCAGGCACAGCTGCGGCAGATAGCCCATGACTTGCGTCTGTTGGCGCTACGGCACCCGAACGTGGTGCCGCTGCTCGTGACCCGCCCGCTCTCGACGCCCTTGGGCCTGCGCCCGCTGGGCACGCTGCGCCCGCTTGAACAGATCCTCTCGTTGCTGATCGACGCCGGGTTCGCCCCGGCCGACGCGCTGCACGTCTACCGGGCTTACTACGGGTTCCTGTACGGCCACATCCTCAATGAACTGCAGGAATTCGTGGTGGATCCGGACGAAAACGAAGCGCTGCTCCGCCTTGGCCTGCACCGCCTGCCTGCGAAGGAATTTCCCCGCCTCCGCGCCCTTGGCCCGGTGCTCGCGGACTACGATGGCGCGGCCGAACTGGACCAGGGCATCAGCATCCTGCTCGCCGGACTCACAGCGTCCCTCGCAGGCGAAAAAACCACTCCCAAAGCCTGAGCAGCACATCTGCGGCGGGTCGGGAGCTAGATCGCCCCACCTGCCGTGGGCGGCGCGCCGGTGTCGTTCCCGCTGTCGCCGACTTGTTCCCGGGCGACATAGTTCTCGAGGTCGAAGAGGTTCTCCGCACGCTCAGCAACATTCAACAAAGTGGTCATCGAGGCCACTTCTTCGACCTGCTCCTTCAGGAACCACAACATGAATTGCTCGCCGAGGGGATCACTTTGTTCCCTCGCTGCCCGGAAGAGTTCCTCAATGTTGCGGGTGACTTCCTTTTCCTGGGCCAGCGCCAAGGCAATCGGTTCCCGTACGTCGGCAAAGTCGTTTCGGACGGCCGGAACTCCTGGAATCTCGACCGGCTGATTGCGGTCCAACATGTACCGGACCATCATCATGGCGTGGTTGCGTTCTTCCAATGACTGCCTGTAGAAGTGTGCCGCCAGCTGCGGTAGATCCTGGGCATCAAAGTACACCGCCACCGCGATGTACTGCTGGGACGCGGCAAACTCGTTTCCTACCTGGGCAGCCAGGAGCTCATTGAATGTCTTCTTTGCCATGCGCCCGATCCTACCTTTGGGATTTGGCTGCGGACAGCGCCTCAGAACAAGCTGCGGACAGCGCCTCAGAACAACAGGACCAGCCCGACGCCGGCTGCCGCAGCTGCGACGCAAGCCGCCATAGTGCCCACTCCGTTGAGGAGGGCAAGTCCGGTCCGGCCGCTCTGGACAAGCCTGACGGTCTCCAAGCTCGCCGTGCTGAAGGTCGTGTATCCGCCGAGGAATCCTGTGCCGAGAATCAACTGAAGGGATTCGGGAGCCTGGTGTGCCATGACCAGTCCCGCCAGGATCCCCATGAGCAGCGAACCGGAGGTGTTGATGAAGATAGTGCCCAGCGGCAGCGCCGTCCGGGCCCAGGACCGGACCACTCCATCGACTACGAATCGGGCTGCCGCCCCTGCGCCCCCCGCGAGCGCTATGAGAAGGAGGGTCATGGCCGGCCCTTCTGCCCCTTTTGGGCGGACTTGTGGCGGAGCGCCCCTAGCCAAATCCCCACGATTGTGGCCGCGGCACCGCCTAGCAGGCTGGCTGCCAGGTACCAGATAGCATCCATCGCGCGTCCTGCTCCGAAGAGCTGCACAGAGTCCAGCGCCAGGGTGCTGTAGGTGGTGTAGGCCCCGAGGAAGCCGCTTCCTATGCCCAAGCGGGCAATCCGGCGGAGGCCGGCGTCGGGCCCGCTCCGTGAGAGTGCTTCGAGGAGCCAGCCAAGCGCGAGCGCGCCGGACAGATTGATAAGCAGGGTGGGCAGCGGCCACGCGTTTGGCGCCGGAAGAGCGATGCCGAACCCGTAGCGGCTCAAAGCCCCCAGGCTTCCGCCGGCGGCGACGAGCAGAACGAACCGCCCGTGCAGATGAAGCGGGCGGTGCGGGTGCCGGTCAGGTGGTGCCGTCTGGGATTTGGCTCCCGGCGGGGCGGTACTGCTTTCCTTCATTGATCCCTGCTTGGGTCGTGACGGCCCAAGGGAACCATGAGCACGGGGCAGTTTTGGCGATGTGCCAGATGCAAGGCTACCGATCCGGTGAGCAGTCCTTCAAACCTCGGGCCGAGGCCATGTTCCTTGGTTCCTACGACGATCATGGAAGCGTTGATACCCGCCGCATAACGGCCCAGTGAACGGGCAGGCTCGCCGGCGAGCGTCACAAAGGTCCACCGCACACCCGTTCCGTCAAGTTGATCCGCGATGCGGGATCGCAGCGACTCCGAGATGGCCGCGGCGTCGTCGTCGATTCCGTCCGGGTCGATCGGTTGGGCCGCCAGATGCCCGTCCCGGTCCCCTGCCGCCGGGAAGTTGGTGACATCGGCGAAGGCCAGGACCAATTCCAATCCCGCACTCAGCGCAACTTCCGCGGCTTTCTCAACCACAGCGCCAGGCTGATGTGGGAGGACACCTGCCAGCACCGGTCCGCTCAAGCGGGCGGGGCGGCCCTTGGCCAGCGGCGTTTCCTCGCCACGGGGATTGCTCATGGGGCCCTCCAGATGTCCGGGTGGTCAGGATGCGGGCTCTTGCATCTTGCTTCAGTATGGGCTCGTTCGGCTGGCGTTGTCCCAAGCGCTAGGCGAGAATGTCGATATGTGCGGTCGGTTCAGTGTCGGGTTCGAAGCAGACTATCTCTCGAGGAAGCTCGGTGCCGTGCTGCGCGGTGATACCGACTACCCTTCGCCAACGCTCCAGATCAACCCGACCGACCCCGTGATCTTTCTGCGGGGACGGGCTGGAAACGGTTCAGTCGAACGGGAGCTCGCGGCCGGGCGGTGGGGTTTGGTTCCAACCTTCTCCAAGTCTTTCGATTCGAAGGTGCCCACCTGGAATGCGCGCTCGGAAACCGCCGGGGCAGTCCCGGTGTTCAGGGCTTCCCTACCCAAATGGCGGGCCGTCGTTCCGGCTTCCGCCTACTACGAGTGGAAGAAATCGGGGCCCGGCCGCAAGGATCCCAAGCAGCGCTACATCGTTGAACCCCAGGATGAGCTGATTACCTTTGCCGGATTGTTTGCGCCATGGCGTGACGAGAGCATCGAGGACAAGTCAGCGCCCGGCGCCTGGCGTTTGTCCTGCTCGATCCTGACCATGGATTCCCCTCCGGAAGGCGTTCATGAGAGATTGCACAATCTGCATGACCGGATCCCGGTTCCGATCTCTGCAGACATGATCGACGATTGGATCGACCCCAAGGAAACCAGGGGCCAGGCCCTGCTGGACGCCGTGCTGGGCGATGCGTATGGCTTGGCGTCGTCATGGACGACGAGGCCCGTGGAACTCGTTGAGGACAACACCAAGTTGGTGGACGTCGCGAATCCGGCCGCCTGACTCAACGTTCGTAGCGCAGTTCGGCCCTCACGTCCGTATCCTTTAGCCACGTCAATCTGGTGGCCGATCCAAAGGGATTCGGCCACCACTGCACGAGGACTTTGCCCTCCGAGGTCCGGGTGACCATGGCCGGAACATATTGAAGGTACTTCGGCCAAACGAGCTTGGCGATAACGGGCACCCTCGAAACGGTTGACAGTGGTTCCGTTTGGCGCGGAGGCGGGGCACCGACTGAATTCAACGGCGCGGGATATTCGGGCTGGTCAGGCATGCCCGAATACTACTGCGAGGCATCGACAATATGGAGGTCAGGAGATTCGAGCTCCTTAACCCGTCCTTGCGGGGCACCGGGCGTGCGGCGGCCGCTTCCCGTGCCGCTGGGAAGGGGCCGCCACCACCTAAAGCCGGGTGTCGAACGAATCGCAGAACACGTTCTCGTTGAACGTTCCGTGGAACTCGGACTTGCCCTGGATTTTCTGGATGGTGGCCCGGATGGCCTCGCGAGTCCCTGCATGGGCATTGATGGCCGTCTTGACCATCGGCACATCGATCAAGTGGTTCGGCTGGTTCAGCGAGACGAACACCGTGGGGACTTCCGTGACGTACCAAGGGATTTCCGCCGCCATGGGGCTGGACCACTTGATGCGGATCGCGGCCTCTTGGGCGAAGCCCAACACGCAAGCGAAGACGAACGCGGCATCATACTTTTCCGCATAATCGCCGGTGGCTTCGTCCGAGATGACGCTCATGAAGTTCACGCCCGACTCCCCCGCAGCTTCGCGCTGTTCCGCGGTCTTGAAGAGGTGGACCTCGAACCCGGCGGTTTCAAGTTCCTCCTTGACCGTATCCAGGTAGGCCAGCGGGTCCGCCCGGGTGAAATCGGAACCGCCGGAGATGCCATAGAGGCGAATGCGCTTATGGGTTTCCGGTGTGATGGGCAGATTGCCGGCGGTGTCCTTGATCAGGGTGACGGTCTTGTCGGCGATTTCGGCGGCGACGGCGAGGTGCGCCTCGCTGCCGATCAGCCGCAATGCCTCGGCCGACGGCGTCAATTCTTCCGGCCGTTTCTTGTGCAGCCCGAGGCAGGCCTTCAATCCCAGAATCCGGCGCAGTGCGTCATGCAGGCGCTGATCGGTGATCACGCCGGATTTGTAGCCGTCCATCATGTACTGGAAGTCCTCCGCCGGGTTGCGGAAGAACAGGAACATGTCGCAGCCGGCGGCGATGGTGGCTGGAACGAGGTCTTTGCGCTTCTTGGCCTGGGTGAGGCCGACCATTTGCGATGCATCGGTGAGAATAAGGCCGTTGAAGGCGAGCTCGCCACGGAGCAAGTCCTGGAGAAGCTCCGGAGCGAGGGTGGCGGGCAGGATGTCCCTGTCCTCCGTCCCCGGACGAAAATGCCGTGTGAGCTCAGGCGCCCCGATGTGTCCGACCATGATGGATTGGACCCCGTGGCCGATCATTTCCCGGTACACATGTCCGTAGCTGGAATTCCATTCCGCATACCCGAGCGTGTTGTACGAAGTGACCACGTGCTGGTCCCGTTCGTCCACGCCGTCCCCCGGGAAGTGCTTGATGGCACAGACGGTGGGCGATTCGCTGATGCCGTCGAAGTACTCCTTGGCGCGCTCCACCACGATTTCCGGTGTGTTGCCGAAGGCCCGGGTGGAAATGACTGTATTGCGCCAGTTGTAGTGGATGTCCACGATCGGCGCGAAGGCCCAGTTGCAGCCCAATGCCGCGGTTTCAACGCCCGCCACCTGGCCCATTTTCCTGGCGATGGACTTATCCGGGTGCGAACCGGCCTGCAGGTGGGTCGACACAAAAGTTCCGTCGTCGCAGCTTCCGGCTCCTCCCATTTCCGGGTTGGAGGCCACCAGAAGCGGGATACGCGTTTTGGACTGGGCGTAACGGATGTGTTGCTGGACAGCCGCGGACGGACCCGGCCTGTACCGCATCCCGCCAACGTGATAGTTCTCCAGCACGCCGTCGAGGTACTCGGGCGAGTAATCGTTGTTGTGGTTGATGAAGAGCTGCCCGATTTTTTCCTCGAGGCTCATGCCGCGGATGGTGGAGTCCACCCACGCAACGGCGTCGTCGTCGAGGTTGAACGGCGCCGACTGCAGGTCGACGTCGAACTGGCGCGCTTGGGTGCCCGCGGCACCCGCGGGGCGGCTGCCGGCCGGAGCTTTGGAACCTGCGACTGCGGCAATCCCGGCCAGCGCTTCCGCGACCACCTCGCTTACCGGGGCGGCGATGTCCACGACGAACCCGGCCTCGTCGGCGTCGAGCGGTTCCAGGGTGGCGAGCTGCGAATCAAGGAGGGCAGCCGGCATGAAGTGGCCGGAACGCCCTTCTGTCCTTTCCCTCAGCACCTCTTTGCTGCCGTGCAGGTGCAGGAAGACGGTGTCCGGGGCTTTCTCACGAATGGCGTCACGGTAGCTGCGCCGGAGGGCGGAGCAAGCAAGGACCAGCCCGCCGTCCCCGGCGTTGGCGAGTTCCGTGCCGACCGTCGCAAGCCACGGCCAGCGGTCTTCGTCAGTCAGCGGGGTTCCGGCAGCCATTTTGGCGACGTTTTCCACCGGGTGGAGCGAATCGCCGTCGAGGAACGGAACTCCCAGCGCCCTGGCCACGAGGTCCCCGATGGTTGTCTTGCCGCAACCGGAGACGCCCATCACCACAATGCGCCGCGGCTTTTCGGCGGCTGCGCCGAGATCGCCGGCCGAGCCGATGTTCCTACCAGTCATGGACGGTGCCGTCGACGAGGCGGTTGTACGGCAGGTAGGCCTGCTGATACGGGAAGGAGTTGGCGGCTTCTTCGTTGAATTCGACGCCGAGGCCCGGCTTGTCGCCCGGGTGCAGGTAGCCGTCGGTGAAGGTCATGGACTGTTCGAAGACCGTGTTGGTCTTGTCCGAGTGCTGCATGTACTCCTGGATGCCGTAGTTGTGGATGGCCAGGCCCACGTGCAGCTGCGCGGCGAAACCGACAGGGGATATGTCGGTGGGGCCGTGGAAGCCGGACTTGATCTGGTACTGCGCGGCGAAGTCCATGACCTTCTTCAGCGGCGAGATCCCGCCGAAGTGCGTGGACGCGGCACGGACATAGTCGATGAGCTGTTCCTTGATGAGGGTCTGGAAGTCATAGACCGTGTTGAAGATTTCACCGATGGCCAGCGGCGTGGTGGTGTGCTGGCGGACCAGGCGCAGCCCTTCCTGGTTTTCGGCCGGAGTGCAGTCTTCGAGCCAGAACAGGTCATACGGTTCCAGCGCCTTGCCGAGCTTGGCTGCCTGGATGGGAGTCATGCGGTGGTGGCCATCGTGCAGCAACGGGATTTCCGGGCCGAATTCGTTGCGCACCGCCTCGAAGACAGTGGGCAGGTGGCGCAGGTAGGCCCGGGTGTCCCAGTCCTCTTCCTGCGGAAACGCACCGCGGCCGGCAGGCTCGTAGTCGTAGCGCTCGCCCGAGGCCTGCGCCTGCGCGGCCACCCCGTAGACGGCCTTGATGCCCGGGATGGCAGTCTGAATACGGATCGACTTGTAACCGAGCTCCAAGTGCTCCCGGACCGAGTCGAACAAGGAGGGAATGTCCGCGCCCGAAGCGTGGCCGTACGCGCGGAGCCCGTTGCGGGAGGCCCCGCCCAGGAGCTGGTAGACCGGCAACCCTGCCACCTTGCCCTTGATGTCCCACAGGGCCATGTCGACGGCGGCGATCGCGGCCATGGTCACCGGACCGCGGCGCCAGTACGCCGAGCGGTACAGGAACTGCCAGGTGTCCTCGATCCGGTGCGGGTCCTTGCCGATGAGCAGCTGCGCGACGTGCTCCTTCAAGTACGCGGCCACGGCGAGTTCACGGCCGTTCAGCGTCGCATCTCCGATGCCGGTCACGCCGTCCTCGGTGGTGATCCGCAAAGTCACGAAGTTCCGGGTGGGGCTGGTCACGAAGACTTCAGCGGCAATGATTTTCACAGCTGGTCCTTTCAGGGTTGCTGATCGAGGGCTGGCGTGGCCCGGATGCGACGTGCACCACAGGGCGGGTAAAGACGATCTTAGGACGAATGACAATTATTGGCAACCGGTTGCAGTATTATTTCGTCGAGATGTTTCGCGGTCCGGCGGTTTCTGCAGCGGCTTCCAAGGCGGCTTCCGACGCGGTCCGCACTCCGGGAGTCGAGACGGCACGTCCCCCACCCGACGGCTCCGCGCCGGATGTTTCCAGGGCCCGACGGGCCTTGATTTCGCCCAGGATTTGGGCATGGAACGCATCGGTCAGCTTGTACTTGGCCATGACGACGATTGCGAGGATGGTCATGATGGCGGGCAGCGCGCCTGCGGCAAACTGGATAGCCTGCAGGGATTCGGCGGTGTGCGTAGGACCGGACTTGTAGCCGCCGGCCGCGAGCGCGTATGCGGCAAGGGCACCGCCGACGGCCTGGCCCGTCTTGCGGGTGAAGGAGAACAGGGCGTACGTGATGCCTTCAGTCCGGACACCGGTCTTCCATTCGCCGTATTCCACGGTGTCTGCTTCCAGGGCCCACACCACGATGTTGACGGCCATGACACCAAGCATGCTCAGGAGCAGACCGGAGAACCCGATCCAGACCATGGAGGCCGGAGCGAAGAAGACGATTGCGCCGCCGATGATGGCGAGGAACCCGGCGGCCACGTAGATGGTTTTCTTGCCGAAGCTTCGGACCAATCTCGGCATGAGCGGAGTGAGGGCAAAGGTCACCGCCAATTGAACGATGGAGAGGACTGCGTAGAGATCCAGCCGGCCGAGGACGTCGCGCAAGTAGTACAGCTGCACGGAAGACAGGGCCATGTAGCCGGTCAGGAAGAGGAAGGAGCTTAGGCACAGCATGAGCAAGGGACGGTTGGTCTTGAGCGTCGCCATACTTTGCTTGAAGGACACCTTCGGCACCGCCCGGTGGACACGTTCCTTGGCGGTCAGGAACGTGAAGAAGTACAGCGCTGCGCCGATCACGACGAAGACCAGGGTGATGATGGTGAACGTGGACTGCAGGTTGGCGCCGGGCTTGATCAGCGGAGCTACGAAGATGCCCAACGCGGAACTTACCAACAGGGCGCCGACCATGCGGGCGGAACCCAGCTTGGCGCGCTCGCCCGGTTCTTGGGTCATCGCACCTGCGAGCGAACCGTACGGGATATTGACCAGCGAGTAGGCCAGGCCCAAGGCCGCGTATGTCACGTAGGCATAGAGCAACATCCCCGTTTCGCCGATCTGCGGAATGGAGAAGGCCGCGACACTCAGGAGCAGCAACGGGATGGAGCCGAACATGATGAATGGGCGGAATTTTCCGAAGCGCTTGCTGTAGGCGCGGTCAACCAACCGTCCGGCAAAGACATCGGCGAAAGCGTCGAAGATCCTGACAGTGAGCAACAGGGTCCCGGCGGCCGCCGCAGATATGCCCGCGACGTCGGTGTAGTAGACGAGCAGGAACATGGTGGCAGTAGTGAAGGCAAGGTTGTTGGCGGCGTCGCCAGCCCCGTAGCCTAGGATGCTGAGTTTGCTGAGCTTGTTCATTGCGGGCTCCTTTACCCTTGCCGGTACCCCATGTCCCGGCTTGCGATGATGGAAAGGCTTCGGCCGAACCAGGCCTGAATTAGTTGAAGCTTGATGTAATTCTAATGAGCCGGGCAATCATTCGGCAAGCGGTTGCCAAATGTTTCCATAAACCTTTCCCCTCAGACCGGACTCGTCAAAGGTGAGCGAGGGTCGGAAGAAAATACCCTAAAGGTGAGCGAGGGTTGGCGAAAAGTGCCGTAGACGTGAGCGAGGGTTGGCGAAAGGTGCCGTAAAGGTGAGCGAGCGTTGGCGAAAAATGCCGTAAAGGTGAGCGAGCGTCGGTCCCGCCAAACGCTCGCTCACATATATCGCGTCCCTGCCAAACGCTCGCTCACATATATCGCGTGTCTGGCGAACGCTCGCTCAGATATGCAGGCCCACACGACGGCGCCCGTCGCCTTCACGTGGAAGGCAACGGGCGCCGTCGAAAGTGCCTGGTGGATCAGCTGAGGTTGCCGGCGGCCGCGAAGGTTCCGGCCAAGCCCTCGACGAGGTCCACGATCCCCGCGTCGGCAACCAGATCCGGATCCACGAGGCCGAGCAGGGCCTCAACGCGGGCACGGCCCGTGAGGAGGTTCGCCGCGGCGATGTCTTCCGCCAGCGGGTCCTGGAGGCCTGTTGCCGTGGCGGTGTAGGCAGACCAGGCTGCGATCATCCGCGCAGCGGCCTGACCGCTGCGTCCCGCGGCGCGCTCGGCGCGGAGCACAGGCAGCGCCCGCATGCGCAGCTTGGCACTGCCATCCATGGCTATCTGGGCCAGATGGTGGGCGATCCGGGAATTGCCGAAGCGTTCCAAGAGAGCGGCCCGGTACTCGGGAATGCGCAAATCTTCACCCTGCAGGCTGGCAGCGGCCTCGTCCCAGAAGTCCTCCACAGCCCGTCGGCAGAAATCGTCAGCGAGGGCTTCGGCGACGGTCTTGTGTCCGCGCAGTTGCCCGGCGTAGGCGAGGAGCGAATGGGCGCCGTTGAGGAGCCACAGCTTGCGGTTCTCGTACGGCTCGATCTCTTCCACGAAAACGGCGCCCGCGTCTTCCCAGTGCGGGCGTCCTGCCGGGAAGTCCCCGCTCAGGACCCAGTTGCGGAACGGCTCGGCAACCACGGGCGATTCGTCGCGATATCCGCAGGCCGCGGCCACGGCGTCGATATCTGCGTCCGTCGTCCGCGGCGTGATGCGGTCAACGGAAGTGCTGACAAAACTGACGTTGGCGTCGATCCAAGCGGCGAGCCCGGCGTCGAACGCCTTGGCCATCCCCACCACGGCGCTCCTGGCGACGGTCCCGTTGTTGGAGAGGTTGTCGCAGCACACCACAGCGAGTGGACCGGCGTCGGCGTCCCGGCGCGCGGCGAGGCCGAGCACGAGGCGGCCCAGCGGCGTCGTCGGCTTGCCCGAAGAAGATCCGCCAGCGAGCACAGCGAGGTCCGCGACGACGTCCGGCGCTTGGGTGTCCAGCTTGCCGTCGGCGCCCAGCCGGTAGGCGGCCTCAGTGATCGTGAGCGTAATGAGTGAAGTCAGCGGGGCGGCGACAAGCTCCACAAATCGCCCGACGTCGGCACCGTCATCAGCCTCGACAATGCTGCCGATGACTTCGAAAGAATCACCAGCGTCCGAACGCTCCACCACGGTGTACAGGCCGTCCTGGGCGGCCAGGACTTCTGCGGCATCCGGGCGGCGGCCCGTGAAGGAGGCGATGCCCCACTCGGCTGCGTCCCCGGCGTGCTGGGTGTACCACGCCTGGTGGGATCGGTGGAAGGCACCCAGTCCCATGTGCACAATGCGCACCGGGGCTTTGCCGATGGGCCTGATGGCACGGCTCAGGCGGGGAAGGTCCGCGGTTTGCTCGGGTTCGTTGGTCACAGCTTGAAAACCCTCCGGGGTGAGGAGTCGACGACGTCGACAATGATTTCGTGTGCGCGGTCCTCGCTGACACGATGCTCGGCTACGAGGCGGGCGAGGAAGGATGCTTCGATCCGGCGGGAGGCGTCGTGCCGGGCCGGGATGGAGCAGAATGCGCGGGTGTCGTCGATGAAGCCCGAGGACCGGGAGAAGCCGGTGGTCTCGGTGACGGCCGAGCGGAAGCGGAGCATGGCGTCCGGTGCATCGAGAAACCACCACGGCGCGCCGAGGTACACGGAGGGGTAAAACCCTGCCAGAGGCGCCAGTTCGCGCGAGAACACGGTCTCGTCCAGGGTGAACAGCACCAAGTGGAAGTCCTTGGCCGTGCCGAAGTCCTGAAGCAGGGGCCGGATGGCCTCGGTGTAGTTGGTGGCGAACGGGATGTCGTGCCCGGTGTCCGCGCCGTAGGCCTCGAAGGTGGGCTGGTGGTGGTTGCGGAAGGAACCCGGGTGGATGGTCATGACCAGGCCGTCTTCGACCGACATCCTGGCCATCTGGTACATCATGTGGGCTTCGAAGGTGTTGCGGTCCACGACCGTGGCCTTGCCGGCACGCGCAAGCTCGAAGATCCGCTCGGCTTCGCCCCGGTCGAGCTTGAGCGTTGCCGGGGTGAGGACGCCGTGGTCCGCGGACACCGCGCCATGGTCCACGAAATAGCGACGGCGGTTTTCCAGGGCCTTGATGTAGCCGGTGTAGCCGGTAGCACCATCGCCGGCGGTTTCAATGAGCCGCTCGACGTTGGCACTCCACGCCGGGTGCGCGATGTTCACGTAGGCATCCGGACGGAAGGTCGGCAGCACCCGGCCGTTGAATGAAGGGTCCCCGGCAATGGCCTTGTGGCTGGCCAGGCTGTCCAAGGGGTCGTCAGTGGTGGCGAGGACCTCGATGTTGAAGTCCTTGAAAAGCTGGCGGGGACGGAAATCGGGCTCGACGAGCTTGGCGGCAATGGCGTCGTAGCTGGCGTCGGCAGTCATCTCGCCAAGGTCTGCGCCGAGCTTGAATACGCTGTCGAACTGGGTTCGCAGCCAGTACCCGGACGCGGTGCCTTCGAAGAGTGGCCAAGCCTGGACGAAAGTCCGCCAGATCTCCCGCGACTCGGAGGGATTGGCGCCTCCCGGCAGCAACTTGTCCATGGGGACTCCGCTGGCGTGGATCAGCCGGGTGACGTAGTGGTCCGGGCTGACCAGAAGCGCGGCCGGATCAGGGAACGGGGTGTTGTGCTCGATGACGGCGGCGTCAACGTGGCCGTGCGGAGAGATGATGGGCAGGTCCCGGACGCGCTCCAGCAGGGAGCGCGCGATGCGGCGCGTCCCGGGATCCGCGGGCAGGAGCCGGTCAGGATTGGCTGCGATCGACTGTGACATAGATCAATTTTCGGCCTGAAGAGGCAATCTGTCAACCGGTTGCCAACTATTGCCATCTCGTTGCAACTCATCCCCGGCCGCTTGAAACTAGGCCATCAGCCGTCCGCTGGAGCCGCGCACCACAAGCTCGGTGTCTACCCGGACTGCTCCCGCGGGCCCATCGTGGCCGAGCAACATGTCCAGCAGAAGGGTGGCAGCGCGGGAACCGCACTCCCCCAAAGGCGACCTCACCGTAGTGAGCGGCGGCGTCGTGAAGTCTGCCCCGAAGATATCGTCGAAGCCCACGATGCTGATCTGGTCGGGCACGTGAATACCGGCGGCCTGAAGCTCCTGCATGAGGCCTATGGCGAGGAGATCGTTGTAGGTGATCACCGCCGTCGCGCCGCTCGCCAGCACGTCGCGCGCTACCTGGCGGCCGCCGTCGACGGTTGGCTTGGACGATTCCAAGCGGACCGCCCCCAACTTGTACCAATCGCAGGCAGCTTGGACGCCTTCCCAGCGGCGCCGCGACATCCAGGACTGTGGCGGCCCCGCAACATAAGCGAGCTGTTGGTGGCCGTTGGCAGCAAGGCTCCGCACGGCCTGGCTGATTCCCTTGTTGACATCGGGGACCACGCATGGCACTCCCTCTATTTCCCGATTGATCACGGCCACCGGCTTGTCCGCAGCCAGGACCCGGATCTTGTCGTCGTCCATGCGCGGGCTCGCCAAGATAAGGCCGTCCACCGTACTCAACATCCTGCGGGCGGCAATGAGCTCGGTTTCAGCCGACTCCGCTGACTCGGCGAGCACCAAGGTGTAGTCCCGGGCGGACCCCGTGGTTTCCGCACCGCGGATAATGTCGAAGAAGGTCGGGTTGGTGATATCCGCGACGATCAATCCGATCGTCTGGGTACGGCCGGTGGGAAGAGCCCGGGCGAAGGGGTTCACCTGGTAGTTCAGCTGCTCGGCGGCATCCTCGATGATCTTCTGGGTCTTGGCGCTGACCCTGCCCGGTTTGCTGAGCGCCCGCGAAACCGTGGATGGGTTGACTCCCGCAAGCCTCGCGATGTCGTAGATGGTGGGCGAGGACTTTTCCCCGCGTCCACGTTTGGCGGGGTAAGTTGCTGCTCCGGAATTCGTCGCTTCAGTCACCGCTCCATCGTAATGGGGCATGGCAACAAAAAGCAGGACGGTTGCCAAACCATTCGGCCGGCGACCGCCCTGCTTGAGTGCGCTGCTGACGTCCCCCGCTTGAGTGCGCTGCTGATTTACGAGCGCTCGGCGAACTTGCCTTCTTCGCTGATGCGCTTGTTGAGCTCGCGCATGTATTCCTCCTCGTCGAAGTCGAGGGAGACCTCCTTGCCGGTCCAGCTCGACAGGTGGATGGCGTTGGCAAGCCGGACGCCTTTGATTCCGTCCGAGCCGGGTGCCAAAAGCGGCGTGCCGTCCAGGATGTTGGCCGCGAAGTTCTCCAGGACGCCTGCGTGCTGTCCGCCCCAGGCCGACTCGAACTCGATGACCTCGGTGGTGTAGTAGTCCTCGGCCTTCAATTCGCCCATGAAGAGCTTGCGGACATCGTCGATGTCCATGCCGTCGCTGAGTTCGCGCTCGGGCTTGACCAGTCGGGTGACCGTGGCGGTCTTGCTGTTTTCCACCACGATCTTGCCCTGGTCGCCCAGGATCTCGAAGCGGTCCGTGCCCACGAGGTCGTGCGTGGCCGTGACGAAGACGCCGGTGGCGCCGTTGCCGTAGTCCACGACGGCGGTGACCTCGTCTTCGACGGCGATGTCCCGGCGGAATCCGTACGCCACCTTGGAGTAGACGGACTTCGGCACGCCGCAGATCCATTGCCACAGGTCGAGCTGGTGGGGTGCCTGGTTGACCAGGACACCGCCGCCTTCGCCGCCCCACGTGGCGCGCCATTCGCTGGAGTTGTAGTAGCCCTGCGGACGCCACCAGTTGGTGATGATCCAGTTGGTGCGGCGGATGGCCCCGATCTCGCCGTTGTCGACGATCTCCTTGAGCTTCTTGTACAGCGGGTTGTTGCGCTGGTTGAACATGATCCCGAAGGAAAGCCCTGGCTTGGAGGCCGCGAACTCATTGAGCTCCTTGACCTGCTTGGTGTAGACACCGGCGGGCTTCTCCACGAGGGCGTGGATATTGCGCTTGAGCGATTCGATGCCCATTTCCGGGTGCAGGTAGTGGGGCACGCAGGTGACGATCGCATCGACGCCGCCGCTTTCAAGCATGGCGATGTAGTCGTCGTAGAAAGGCGCATCAGGGTACCGGGAGGCCGCCAGCTCCCTCTTTGCCGGGTCGGTGTCGCAGATAGCGCCGATCACCATGTTCGGAACCATTCCTTCAGTGATGAACTTGGCGTACGTGCCGCCCTGCTGGCCCAGGCCGATGATGCCAAGGCGTACTTTCTTGCTCATGAGTGGATCTTTCGTTGTTGTGCGATTAGAAGAGGTCTGCGTGGCCCATGGCCACCAGGTTGTCGTAGGAAGTCTGCAGCGCTTCCCACACCGTCCGGCCGTAGAGCTCGTCCTGTTCCACGAGCAAGTACTGCGCGCCGGCAGCCTGGGCCGCCGGAATGATGGACGGGAAGTCAAGGTTGCCTTCCCCCACTTCGGCGAACTGGACCACGTTTTTGAACTCGGCCATGAAGCCCGCGATGTCCCCCGTTTCCAGGAGCCCGAAGGCCTGCTCCGGCAACTCGCCGATACGGTAGTCCTTCAGGTGCACCGTGGCAGTGCGTCCGGCGTATTTGGCCAGGATCCGGACAGGGTCCAGTCCGCCGCGCTGCACCCAGTGCACGTCGATCTCCATGCCCATGGCCGGAGAGTTTTCGGCAATGATGTCCAGCATGTACTTGCCGTCGAACTTCGCGAACTCGATGTGGTGGTTGTGGTAGTACAGGCCGATGCCATGTTCCCGAAGGTTTTCGGCGTATTCGTTGGCTTGCTTCGCGAAGTCCACAACTGCGTCAATCGATTTCATGGCAGGGAACGGCATCATGCCGATCCGCAGGAGGTGGGTGTCCAACCGCCTTGCGTCGTCAACGATCTTGGCGAAATGGTCCTTGAGGGAGTCGCCGGGCATACCCTTCGGCGTCTCCATGGCAACCGAAAGGGCCGCGATGTCCATGCCCAGTTCGCTGCGCGAACGGTCCAGTTCGGCAACGTTTTCCGGGGTCATCGGGATCTGGGAGATCTCGACGGCGTTGTACCCGATCGCGCTGACCTTGCGGAGCGTTTCAAACGCCCCTGCTTCGGCAAAGCTGCCCTTCAGCATCATTGCCTGTACGCCGATTTTGGCCACTATGTCCTCCGTTGGTTCCGGGCCCTCGTGGGCCGCGTGGTTAGCCCACCTGCCCGGAGATCTCCGGGTAGCTCTGGGCATAGATCTCTTTGACGATCCTGAGCGACTTTTCGGCTTCCGCGGGGCTGATCCAGAACGGAGCAGGGTCCCCGAGCTTGGCGTAGAAGTCCTTGATCAGGAGTTCGTGGGATACGCCCCAGTACGCACGCCCACCCGATTCCAAGGCACGTTCCGGGACAGTTTCCTGGGTGCCGTCGGCGTAGCTGACAACAAGGTCGCCCCGGAGGCTGAGGGTGGCGTTCTCGGTCACGATGTCGAGCGTCACCGGTGCGTTCGTTGCGTTGGCCAGGGTGGCATAGAAGACGCTGGTGGCACCATTCGCGTGGCCGGCGATGAATTCCGCCGTGTCCTCCACTTCGATCACGCCGCCGAGCGAGCGCGTGGAGGCGTGGCCTTCCACCTTGGTCACGTCGCCTACCAGCCACTGGAGCAGGTCCACCGTGTGGATGGCCTGGTTCATCATGAGGCCGCCGCCTCCTTCGGCCCAGGTCCCGCGCCACGGCCTGTCCCGGTAGTACTCGGCCGTCCGGTGCCACATCACGGTTGCCGAGGCGCCCAGAACCTGGCCCAGCCTGCCGTCGTCGAGCAGTCTCCGTATGGCCTGCGACGTCGCGTTGTAGCGGTTCTGGAAACATACGGCGATCTTCGCCGTGCTCCGTTCAGCCGCCTCGACCAGCCGGCGCCCCTCTTCAAGGGTGTGAGCGAGCGGCTTCTCGACAATCACACTGACGCCGCGCTCAAGGCAGACCGCGGCCAGCGAAGCGTGCAGGTGGTGCGGGGTGCAGACGTGCACGACGTCGGGCCTCACCGCATCGAGCATCTCCAGGTAGTCCGCGTACCCCGCCACGCCGTAGGCGTCCGTTGCCGCCTGGAGGCGTCCGGCGTCCGTGTCACAGACTGCCACGAGTTCAACGTCGTCCAGCTTGGCGATCGCTCCGAAGTGCACGCTCGATACATCGCCGCAACCGATGACTGCTGCTGTAGGCATTCTTCTCCTCGAAAGATGTTTTTCTTTGAACCTACAGGCCCTCAGGCGAGGGCAACACCGTTCTTGGCTGCCAGTGCCGCAAAGGCGCGCGCCGCAGCGCCGAAGGCGACGGGTCCGGAGAATCCGCCCAGTTCGTGGGTGCTTGCAAGGTGCGGTTCCAGCGATGCGAAGCCGGCAAAGCCGTCGGCCTTGAGCGCGGCGATGGTGGCGTCCAGTTCGCCGTCGCCTTCACCGGCAGGCACCACTTCACCTGTACCGGCGACCGCATCCTTGACCTGGAAGTACTCCAGGTAGGGGCGCAGCACGGCATAACCCTCGGTGTACGGCTTGACGCCCACTTGGACAAAGTTGGCGCTGTCCCAGGCAACGCGCAGCGAGGGGGAATCCACGGTCTCCATGATGTCCAGGACGCGCTCGGGCGTGTCGCCGTAGATGCCCTTTTCGTTTTCGTGCAGGAGTACGACGCCGGACGCGGCCGCCTCGTTCGTGAGTGCGGTCAGGCGCTCCATCACTAAGTCGCGGATGTCTTTGTGGCTCTGCCCTTCGGCCCGGTAGAAGGAGAAGATGCGGATGTATTTGGTATCGAGGCCCTTGGCCACCGAAATGATTTGCCGCAGCCGGGCGAGCTCATGTTCCACGGGAACACTGACGTCGATCTTGCCGATGGGGCTCGCGACCGCGGAAACCTTCAAGCCCTTCTCGTCCAGGATGGCCTTGAGCCGCTCGACTTTTTCCTGCTCGAGTTCCGAAACGTTGGTGCCCCATGCGCTGCGCACTTCGATATGGCTGGCACCGAGGGCTTGCAGTACGGCGGCCTGGACCGCGGGATCGGGATCTACTTCGTCGCCGAAACCGGACAGGCTCCACATGGCATTGGTTTCAGTCACGGAAATCTCCTTTGGATCCGTTCGCCCGCACGGCGGCATATGGCGCCAAGTGGTAGTTCGCGGGCATGCGTTCGCCTTGAGTCTAGCCACCTTGGCACCCGTTTGACAACCGATTGCCAAATATTGGCAACTAGCCTGCGCGCGTCAACCGATCGGGCGCCCGATGAATCTGACAAGACGTAGCTTAGAAAAATCAGGTCGACCGGTTTGTTTTTGCTCAACGATGTCCGTAGTGTCAAACCTGGACAGGGAAGTCCGTTCCCGTCCGTGCTTGAACGCACAGCGATTAGCGGCGCGAATTACCTCGGGAGGAGGTGCAGCATGGAGACCACTTCGTTCGAGATCGAAGAGGCGTCGATCGAAATCGACACCCTTATTGTCCACCGCAGCTGAGGCGGTACAACCAGGGGGTGCGCATGCGTGCGCACCCCCTGTCTTGAGAAGAGACACGGATGAAATACACTCTGACGCCTGGTTGGACCGTGGTCCAAACTGCGACGCGAATCGTGCTCAGCTCCGAAGAAACCGAGCTGAGGATCAGGTTGGATAAAAACGTTACGGCAGCCATGAGGAAACTTCTTGCAGGCTGGGCGCCAAACGAGGTGCCTGAGTTGGAACCGCTCCGAGCGGAGCTTGCCCGGCGCGGTATCCTCCGACCTCGGGCAATCGCCCCCATCCCAGAGCAAGAACGGCAAATCGAGTACTGGCGGGCATTCACCGACGACGCGGTCGGTGCCGTTTCAAACGTATGCTCGTCGACTGTTGCGATCGTTGGAGTGGGTGGTATCGGCGCAGTAGTTCTTCAGCATCTCGTCGGAGCTGGAGTGCGCCAGTTTCGGCTCCTCGACGCCGACGATGTCGAACTATCAAATCTCAATCGCCAATTCATCTATGGTCAGTCCTCGGTCGGTAGTCAGAAGGTCGACGCCGCGCGCGCTTACGTAATTGACCGAGTCCCCGCCGCAAACGTTTCCGTGCTTGCAGCCAGTTGGGACCCCAACTCATCTCAACAAAGATCGTTCGTTTCACAAGGTGTGGACTTCGTTGTCGCAGCCATAGATAAGCCTACGATTGAGTCGGCGATCGCCATACTGCAAGTATCTTGGTCGGCTCAGGTGCCTTCGATACTTGCCACCGTTGGCTTGCATAGGTCCCTCGTAAGCCCAGTCTTCTCGCCTGAACTTAGTCCCAAAGCCCCCCGCGACGTCTTTCCGGCAGCTCAGTTTCGCAATTCTGGACAACCCTTTCAAGCATCCCATGGACCCACAAACACGTTCCCAGCGGCCATCGCTGCAGACCAGATATTGCACCATCTGGCGGGACTGGATCATTTTGTCGAGTACGAAAAGGCATTGATTATTCGACGAACTCCGGACGGAGCCCCTCGCGCTACCCGGGTGGACACGGTTCAGCTATGAACGCGACCGTATCCATCGAGATCGATACCGTACCTTCCCAATACAGAACGTCCCGGGAGTTCACCGGCTTACTACTCGATCGACAACTCCATCGACCTCTGTTTCGCGAGGCCGGTCCCGATCTCGCCCCAGACCTGCTATCTCATCATGACCAGCTTGGACCCAAAGAATGGGTTTTTCGTATTTCAGATGACGCACGCTGGCAGGAGAGCGAAGCTGTTTCCGCGCACGATGTTGCCAGAAGATTGGCCCAGGTGGTTGACCTCCCCCAGTTGGTGTGGGTCCGTGCCCTCTTAAGCGCTTGCCGGGTTCACGATGCCCGAACACTCAGTGTGACCACTCGACAAAGGGTCGTGCTGCTCGACCGAATATTCGCCAGTCCCCTTTTCGCCCCACGGCACCCGGGCAGCTCTTCCGGAAATTATCGCATTGCTCGAGTACAACGGAACCGAGCGATCCTGGAGCCAAACGAGTGGACCAGTGGATCGGTCATCGAACTGGTGACGACTTCTTCTCGCGAAGAAGGCCGTCGGCAATTTAGGGATGGCCGGCTTGATATTGGCTGGGGGATCGGGGTTCCCCCGTCGTTTTGGTCAGTCGAGGATCCGGGCCCGTTTTCGGAGTCCCACCAGCTCGACATGCATGTGATCGTTACCGCAGGGCGAAACCTTCCCCAGACGACGGCCAGCGAGATCCTCTCCCAGTGCGGGCTTTCCGATGGCACCAATTTCGGCCTCAAACGAACATTTACGCGATTCTCGAGCGAGTATGAATCGCCGCCACCCTCATGCGCTGCGCCTCGCGTCGCATCAGACCGCTGGCCGCTGTACTTCACGGATTTCCCCCCGAATCGTGAGATCGCCACGGAATTAGCGAGGACCCTTGGAAACCAGCTGATACCAACCGTGATCCCTTACGAAGACTACATAGCCGGTGCGATACCGAGGGATGGATTCTCGCTCCAAATCCATTCTTCGCAATTCCCGGACGACGCTGGCCTCCTCGTCGAAAGCGCAGTCGTCGCCAATGGATCCGTCCCCGGGGCAGCAAAAATTCGCGAGCTCTCTGAGGCGATGTGGGGCACAGAGAGCCCCGTTGAACGTCGACAGATCGCGAAGGACATTGAACGACCGCTCGATTCCGTCTTGCGTAGGGCAGTCATTGGACGATTGCTCACACGGTTCCGGTGCGAATCAGCGCTGAACTTCCCAAGGAGCGGATTGTTCGACTTCAGCCTGTTAGAACCTAGAAAGGCAAATCGATGAAAATAAGCGACCTTTCGGCGCAAATCGTGGCCCTTGCAGCCGGACGTGGCGCAGAGCGGTTCACCGCCGGAAGCGTTCCACCTGAGACGGCAAGTAGCCTCCTTTCGCCGGAACGCCTTGGCGACCTTCTTGCCCATCCCCTAGTTAGGTATCCACAAGTTCGGGTCGCCTCGTCAGGAAAACCTGTCCCCTCAAGTGAGTACGTCGAATCGAGGCGGATTGGTACCCAATGGATCCAGGATGGTATTGACGCCCGTTGCGTCGCCCGCTGGCTCACACGGGGCGCCACTATCACGCTGGACTCACTTGAATACCTGTCTGATCCCATAAGAGAGATTTGCGGTCATCTCAGCGATGAACTCGGCATGCAGGCGACGGCCACGGCTTATGTAACCCCTCCGGGCCGCCAAGGGCTTAGCCCGCACACAGACGAAGAGGACGTGTTCGTGCTCCAGACATTTGGAACCAAAAGGTGGACAGTCGATAACGACCAGCGGCAGGAAATTGCCACAGCATCGGGATTCCCCTTCAACGAACAGATGAAACAGGTTCGACCGCGGGTGCTCAGCGCCGGAAACATGTTCTTCATGCCAGCTGGAACGCCGCATGTCGCAACGACCCAGGAGAACCTCTCGATCCACATCACGTTCTCGGTCGAACGTCCTCGCGTTCGCCACATCCTCGACGACGCTGTCAATCGCGTCGTGTCTGACATACCCGACTTAAGGAAACTGCAATCGTGGGGCACAGAGCAGCCGGACGTTTCAGCGTTTCTCGGAGCACTCGAACTTGAATTGACGAAGCCGCAGCCATACAAGGTCCCGCACGTGTTGCATCATCTGCCCTTCACTTCCTGGGCAAATCTATACAACGAACGAAACCGGATCCGACTGAAGGAGGACGCAACCGTCACGAAGACTGAAGACGGATTCTCATTCTCGTTCGAGGAATTCACAGTGAAGGTAAATTCGGCAGTGGGGACACAACTTGAGCGGCTGGAGCTTGAGCGCTGGGTGACCTTCAGTTCTGGGATTGACAACGAGCTTAAGGAGGTTCTCTTCCACTTAGCTGGCCGAAATGTGGTTGAAGTCGGAGCGCTGACTTCAAAATGACTGATCAAATAGAGCGCAGCTCCGCCAAGCTCTGGAATCGCGATTTCAGCACACTGTGGTGGAGCGAAGCCGTATCGTTCTTCGGAAGCCAGCTCACCCTGTTCGCGATTCCCATCGTGGCGCTCCAGATCCTTGACTCTTCCGCCTCGGACGTCGCGTGGATCAACACGGCAGCAGGACTGGGAACGGTGGTCTTTCTCGGGCTGCTGGGACCCTGGACCGATAAGGTGCGCAGGACGCGGTTCATGTCCGTGATGTCGGGACTTCGAGCACTGGTCCTCAGCGCGATGGCAGTTCTGTTTCTCATGGGAAACCTTTCACTGCTCGCCCTCGTAATTGCGGCTTTCCTGGTGTCGGGCTTGACCGGGCTCTACGACAGCGCCTTCGCAGCCCTTCTCCCGAGCGTCGCCCATCGTTCCAAACTGACGACGGCGAACACCTGGGTCGCGGGAATCAGATCCGCTGGCGACATTGGTGCTGGAGCGACGGCCGGAATACTCCTGCAGCTGCTCTCACCTGTGGCCCTCTTTATTTCGGATGCACTCACGTACTTGGTGTCAGCGCTTGCGGTTGGCCGGATCCGGGAAGAGCGACAGGCGCCACCGCAGACATTCACTTTCAGGGGCTACTTCTTGTCGCTGGGTTCAGGATTCGCAATTCTCGTACGGGATCGCGTGATGCGGCCAGTCACCTTGTCGATTGCCCATTTCAACCTATTCACCGCGGCGATCCAGCCGGTTTATGTCACACATGCACTGCGGACTGGATCGATGACGCCGGCCGAGATCGGAATCGCTGGAGCCATCGGTGGAATCATCGGCCTGCTCTCCATGATGGCCGCACCCTGGGTCTGGGACAGGTTTCGGCCTGTCCGGGCACTCATGGCAACTTTCATGCTCCCAGCCCTCGCAGGCCTCGGCATGCTTTTACTCACGCCTGGACAAGTCGTCGCGAACGTACTTCTCCTCGGGCTTTCGCTCGGTTTCTGGGCGTCTTGCGTGATGGTCAACATCACCGGAACCGAAACACTCAAACAGCTTCTTATTCCACACGAAGCCCTCGGAAGATTCTCATCCGCCAGCAGGGTCCTCACGTGGGGTATCGACCCGATCGGCGCTGCTCTGGCCGGCGTTCTGGCCCTGTTCCTTCCGACCGGTGCCGTACTCGCCGCGGCGAGCTCCGGCGTCGTGATTTCAGCTTGCTGGATTGCCGCCTCCGGTGCCGTTCGAGAATTGCCGCTCCTGTCCCAGATCGAACAGCGCCCCGAATAAGCGCCGTCAGGCCGCTGCCATGAGCTATGGCACAGAGGCCCACCTGCTGCCATGATGGGCTCCATGGACCCTCTGGACATGGCGACGCCGCCTCTGGACGAACCCGTTGTGCTGGTTGTCATGGGCGTTTCCGGGTCCGGCAAGTCCACAGTCGCGGCCCTCCTTGCGGGCCGGCTTGGCTGGGCGTTCGAAGAAGGCGATGCCTTGCATCCCCAAACAAACATCGACAAGATGGCAGCGGGACATCCACTCACGGATGAGGACAGATATCCCTGGCTGGAGAAGGTCGCCGAGTGGGTCGACCGGAGGCTGGATCATGGGGAAAACGGCGTCATCACTTGTTCGGCGCTCAAACGGTCTTACCGGAACATCATTAATCGCCGAGGTTCAGGTGTTGTCTTCGTTTTTCTGTCCGGGACGCCCGAGACCATCAGCGCACGGTTGGCCGAACGCCATGGCCATTTCATGCCCGCCAGCATGTTGGGGAGTCAGTTCGCAGACCTTGAGGAGCTGTCCCCGGGTGAGCCCGGAATCCGGATCGACGTGGGTCCGGGTCCGGGAGTGATTGCCCAACAAATCATGGACAAGTTCGGCCTGCGGCCGAGCGGAACAGGACGAGAACCATGAACGGAATCTCCATCCCCGACAGGACCTTCGCCGGGGTCGCCACCGACGCCACCACGGACGCGATGAATCAACCGTGGACCGGCCACGACACCCAAGTCCTTGTGGTGGCGGCCATAGGCATCGCGATAGTCGTCTTGCTGATCGTCTGGGTAAAGATGCATGCTTTCCTGGCCTTGAGCATCGGCGCCCTCTTTGTCGGCATTGCCTCGGGAATCGCCCTGGATAAGGTGACCACGTCCTACGAAAACGGCGTCGGCGGCGTGCTGGGCTACGTTGGCGTGCTCATCGCCTTGGGAGCGATGCTGGGCAAACTCTTGGCCGATTCCGGCGGTGCGGACAAGATCGTGGACACACTTCTCCACGGCCGTCCTGCAACGCTGCCGTGGAAGATGGCGTTGATCGCCGGCATTATCGGTATCCCCATGTTTTTCGAGATCGGGCTCGTGCTTCTCATACCCGTCGTGATGCTCGCCGTCCACCGTTCCAAGGGCCCGGCGATGCGTCTTGGCATTCCGGCCCTGGCGGGCTTGTCGGTACTCCACGGTTTCATCCCACCGCACCCGGGCCCGTTGGCCGCGATCGGCATCCTCCACGCCAATGTCGGCGTGACTCTTGCCTTTGGCCTGCTTATAGCGGTTCCAACCGTCATCATCGCAGGTCCCCTCTTTGGCCGTCTCGCTGCCCGGATCGTACCGATCGGAGCTGCAGGCGCTGGCCTGGCCGTCACCGTCGGAGCCGGTGACAGCCAGTCGGCCAGGTCCCAAGGCCCCGGCGCAAAAGCCGCAGGGTCCCGCGGCGAAGCGCCCGTCGGCAAGGCACAGGATCCACAGGCCACGCGCAGCCCGTCCTTTGCCTGGACCCTGGTGACCTTGCTGTCGCCGTTGGTGCTCATGCTGATCAAAGCCGGGGCAGACATTTGGATGGACAAGAGCGCCGCGCTCCGGCCCTTGCTGGACTTCATCGGCGATCCGGTGTTTGCGCTGCTCGTCGCGGTGCTTCTGGCCATGGTGACTTTTGGTACAAGGGTGGGATTCTCCGCCTCGACCCTGACGAAGAAGATCGGCGAGAGCCTGCTGCCGATTGTCGGGGTCATGCTCATCGTCGGCGCGGGCGGCGGCTTCAAGCAAGTGCTCGTCGACGGCGGTACCGGAACCGCGATCGCCAAAATCGCTGTAGCTGCCAGTCTGTCGGCCCTCGTGCTTGGGTGGATCATCGCAGTGCTCATTCGCCTCGCCACCGGCTCGGCAACTGTTGCTACGGTGACGGCGGCCGGCATCATCGCACCCCTGGCAACCGGCTTGTCGCCGGCTCAGCTGGCGCTGGTTGTACTCGCCATCGGCGCCGGATCGCTGTTCTTCTCCCACGTCAACGATGCCGGCTTCTGGCTGGTCAAGGAATACTTCGGGCTAACTGTAGGGCAAACGATCAAGACCTGGTCGGTCATGGAAACCATAATTTCCGTCGTGGGATTCGGATTCACACTGCTGCTATCCGTTTTCGTTTAGCCAGGCCGGGGGCCTAGAGTGCGGCACGCGCCTCGTCGGCGTTCAAAAGCCTTCCACCAAGCCCGCCGTTCTGGTGAAGGTCGCCTCGCATCAGCTCCAGCCTGCCGGCCGCCCCGAGTCCTCCGGCCTTGACCGGATCAAAGCCAGCGGCACCAATGAGCCTCTCCACCGTTTCGGCCGCCGCGTCGTCGTCGGTTGCGTAAAACAGAACTGCCCGCCCGGATGGCCGGTTGGCGGCAGAACCCAGTGCGTCGGCACCCAACGTGCCGAAAGCCTTCACGAAATGCGCGCCGTCAGGAAGCAGGCTTGCCACGATCGAGGCTGCTGATTGGCCCTCCGGCAGCGTAGTGGTGTAGCCGCCCTGGCCATCAGGCCCGATCGGGTTGGTCGGGTCGATTACCACCTTGCCAGCCAGCGCGTCGGACAATTGGGAGATGAGTTCCTTCTCGGTGTCCAGCCACACGGCCATCAGGACAGCGTCAGCTTGTGCCACGGCATCGGCGACGCTCGCCGAACTCGCCAACGCACCCAGCTCAGCGGCCAACGATTCAGCATGGGATTGATCGCGGGCCGCCAAGACGACCGGCTCGCCGCCCTCAACAAGGTGGCGGGCGACGCTTGACCCGATATTGCCGACTCCGATAATTGCAGTTGTCACGTCAACCTCCGTGCGCGCTTTCATCTCAATCATAGGCGGAGTTGGGCGTCAGAGCTGGGGCGGATTCCTGACACGGCCCGATGGAACTGCTTCTCAGTCGGAACCCTCAGGAACGTCTGCGGACCGGTCGCCGCGCCGGATGATGCCCATTTGCTCGAGCTGGGCCGACATCCCGGCACCGTCCGGAGAGTAGATCCACGGGACCCCAGGGGTGGGCTGGACTGGGGACTTCGACCGCCCGCCGGCGAGCACCGCCTCACTGACGGAAAGCTGGCGGATCGCGATGGCCCTGACGTTCTGCGGATGGCGTTGGGCGAACTCGGCGTAGATGGCCTCGTCGTGCTGTCCGTCATCACCAACCAGCAGCCACTTAACGCCGGGGAACTCCGCCGCGAGGCGTTCCAGAGATGTCCTCTTGTGCTCCTGGCCGCTGCGGAACCAGCGGTCGGGCGTGGGACCCCAATCGGTCAGGAGCATGGGACCCGCGGGATACAAATTGCGGGACAGGAACCTCGACAGGGTCGGTGCGACATTCCAAGCCCCGGTCGACAGATACACCACGGGAGCCGAGGGCGTCGTCCTTACGATCCGCTCGTACAGCACTGCCATGCCCGGTGTCGGGGTCCTCGCGTGTTCATCGAGGACGAAAGTGTTCCAAGCGGCCAGGAACGGACGGGGCAGCGCGGTGACCATCACGGTGTCGTCGATATCGGAGACGACACCGAAGTGTGTATCGTCAGCGACGATCTGCACCGGAGCCTCCACCACCCTGGATTCCCCGGATTGCAGCGTGATCGTATGCCAGCCGGCGTCGAGGGCTACGGGGATATGCGCGTCGACCACGCCTCCGCGGTCCGCTTCGACGTCATGGACGGTGCCCGCGACCGTCACGCGCACGGCGGCGTGTGCCACGGGCGCACTCGTGAAATTGCGCCAGCCGCGCATTCCATCCTGCAATGGTTTGAGCGCACTTGCCTGAGCACCGGTCCCGGTGTCCCTCGCGTCACTGCGGACAACGCGCGCCAACACCCGGACCCAGGAAGTGGTGCCGTAACCGGTGTAAGGGATGACGGTCTCCACCCGACCGCGCCGGATAGCCAGTCGCGTCTGGAACCTGAGCCAGGCATCGTCGAGCCTCAGGGCGAGATGGCGGCGCGCGAGGCCCGGCAGCGTCGGGCTCCCGCTGTCAACGCTGTCGGACAGGGCGCGCGGCTTCACAGGGCGGGGACACATGCGTCCAGTCTTACATGGTCACTCCCCACGCCTACACACAGTTCGTGCGCCAACCGGCAGGCTTGACGGCACCCAGCCGGGCCGCCGGCTCGAATGGAATCCGTACCCGGCAAGGAGCCTGCCGCGCGCGGCAGGAGCCTTTCCCCCCGACGTGGATTCGCCTTAAAGTCCGCGGTAGGCTGCCCCTTGCCTGTGTAAAGAACACTTGGAGGCTTTCCCATGTCGCGAATCGTGCGGTTCGACCACGTCGGTGTCACCGTTCAGGACCTCGACCACGTGACGGCGTTCTTCGTTGGACTCGGGCTCGAGGTCGAGGGCCGGATGTTCGTGGAGGGCGAGTTCATCGACACCGTCATAGCCATCCCCGATTCCCGTACAGAGATCGTCATGCTGCGGACACCTGACGGAGGAACAGGCGTGGAGCTATCCAGCTTCGTCAGGCCGGACCCCGAGCCGGGATCACCCGCCGCGATGGCCAACGAGCTCGGGCTCCGCAGTCTGTCCTTCGAAGTCGACGATCTTCAGGCGCACGTCGACCGGCTGGCCGCGCAGGGATACGGGTTGATCGGCGGCATCGGCCAGTATGAGGGAGCCTGGCGCATGGCCTATGTGCGAGGTCCAGAGGGAATCATCGTCGCCCTGGCCGAGCGGATCAACTGACGCGACCCGCTGATAGTCGGAGCCCGTCATAGCGCGTCGCAGCGCGTCACGCTGAGCAGGTTTTCGGCGCTCCCAACCGACTGCGAGCCAGGGATTCCGGGGTTTCGGAGCAGTGTGGGCGCCAAAAATGTGCGTAGCGTGACGCGGCGTACGCGGTGCTGACGCGGGTGCAGCTCGAGGGCCACCTTGACGCCATGGTCTACGACAAGGCGGTCGAACCCTTGGGCTACGCAGGCATCACCCACTACAGTGCGAGCAAGGCCGCGCTCCTCGGGTTTACGATCTCCCTCGCGGTTGATGGGGTATGGCAGTGCGCGTCAACGCCATCTGCCCCGGGGCCATCATGAATCTAGGCAACCTCTGGTGATGGCTCGAGGTGAGTCAGACACCTCCCTTCTATTAGTTATCAAAATGTAAGGTAGAAAAGACTTCATGTCGTCGGCGCCATTCATCAGAGCAGGTTGTTCATGTGACTCTTCATAAGCCTTCAGGGCGACTTCACTCCATCACGCAGGAAGATGTTGCGCGCGAGGTGGGTGTATCTCGGACACTCGTATCATTTGCCTTCCGCGGAGCCCCTGGCGTGAGCGACGAGACCAAACAGGCAATCTTCGACGCGGCAAAACTTCTGGGCTACCGGCACAATGCAGCCGCTGCAGACCTGGCAAGTAAACGCCCCTCTACCATCGGTCTTTTCCTTCTCGATCTCAGCAATCAGGTCTACGTTGATATTTTCAGCGGGGTGCGCGAGGCCCTCTCCCCCATGAAGAAGCGCCTCATCCTCAGCGTTTCCCACTCCCGTGGCAGCATCGACCAAGGATCGATCGGCTCGCTCATTGAAGCGCGAGTCGGGGTCGTCATCGCGGCGACGCTCCTCGAGCCTGACGCGGAGGTGCAGGAACTCGCCAGGAACGTGCCCCTCGTGAACGTTACGCGGCGCGTGGAAGGCGTTGACAGCGTATATTCAAACGACGTAGCGGGCGCGCGAGCCGCTACAGAGCATCTGCTCAGGCTCGGACACACCCGCATTGCCCACGTGACCGGACCAACGCACCAAGGCCATGAGGAGCGTCGGCAGACCTACGAAAAGGTCATGCGCGAAGCCGGTCTCGTACCGCAAGTGGTGTTTGTCCACGACTACACGCAGGAAGCGGCGCGGCAAGCCTCCGATCAACTCTTCGGCGCATTGGACAGGCCGACCGCCATCTTCGCGCACAACGACGAGATAGCGCTCGGCGTCCGCGAGAGCGCCTACGTACACGGCCTTGAAGTCCCACGGGACCTCTCGCTCGTCGGCTACGACAACTCGAGAATCGCCAGACTCCACGGAATCGATCTGACCTCGGTGGATCTCCACGCGCTTGAGCTTGGACGGACTGCCGGAATCACAGCGCTCGAAAGGCTTGCCAACCCCACCCATCCTGTCATCGAGCGCATGCTCGAGCCACGTCTGGTTGTGCGCAGCTCAACAGCGGCGGCCCCTTAAGTGCTTAACGCGCCCTGGCCATGTCAATGCCCGGGCTAGGAGAAGCTTCTAGGCCACGGTCACATGATGGAGGTCGTGCCCAGCTGAAGACGGCAGGAGCCAGGTTCAACCCCAGGTCCAGCAGCTCACCGATCCGCGCAATGTCACCAGATCGCCCTCGCTGTACTGCCGGGTGCCGCCCAGGGTCCTGCCCGGTATCACCAGCCCCCTGCGCTCGTAGAGGCGCAGGTTTTGGTGCCCCATCCCCACCAGCTCGGCGGCCACGGAAATCGCGTACACACCCCTGCCCGGTCATCGGCGTCGCCCATCGGGTACCTCCAAAATCTCTCCTACCGGGCTTGCCCCGACCCATTCATAGTGCTATAAGAAATATATACCAGCTGCCATAGATCGGCTGGGTTTACAAAGAGGTAAACTGCGATCTGCAAGGAGTGAGAAACCATGCTGATGCGAACAGATCCGTTCCGTGAATTCGACCGGCTGGCCCAGCAGGTATTCGGAACGACGGCACGGCCCGCGGCGATGCCGATGGACGCTTGGCGGGATGGGGACGACTTCGTCGTCGCCTTCGACCTTCCCGGAGTCAACGTGGACTCGGTGGACATCGACGTCGAACAAAACGTGCTGACCGTCAAGGCCGAACGCCCAGACCCGGTGGGTGAGAACACGGAACTGATCGCCTCCGAGCGTCCCCGCGGCGTCTTCAGCCGCCAGCTCATCCTCGGCGAAGCGCTCGATACCGACGGCGTGAAGGCAAACTACGACGGCGGCGTCCTGACTCTGCGGATCCCGGTGGCGGAGAAGGCAAAGCCGCGCCGCATCGAAATCGAAACCTCCGGAAACCAGCGCCAGGAGATCAGTGCCTGAGGATCGAAGTGGCTTCCCGGACCGGGAGCACCGAAGCGGCCAACACGCAAGAGGGTGATGGAGTACATAGACCACGCCACAGCGCGGGTAGCGCAAGAGATAGAGGCCCCAAGGACGACTCCCGCAACGATGGTCCCCGGCTGAACGGACCGGGGACCATCCCTGTCCCCAACCCATGAAGCTACCCGTTGAGCCGGCGCATCCCCACTGACCACCGGCTGCCGCCCGAACCACACCTGACCAAGGAGACCCAATGAGCGCCTGGCGTCCGTACGACAGCCAGTTGTTGCCCGCGTTCTACGAACGCTTCGAGAAGCGGTGGGGCACGGGAACAGCACCGTTCCTGGACCCCGAAACCCACGAACAACCCATGCCCCGGGCCCAATGGATCAATGTCGACACCGGCGCCGCGGTCGCGGTCGTCCCGATCTGGACCGAAGACCCCCAGCACCGCTCCTTCGGGGTGTTCTACCTGCCACCGGCCGGCGACATCTGGGTCCTACGCCCCGGCTACACCAACTACCTCGAAACCGACCCCAAGAACCCCGAGCAAGCCACCCTGCGCAACGACGCCTTCAGAAAAGCCGTCGCCCACGCCAAGGAATTCATCTACGGAACCCAACCCTGAACCGCACCCGGACCGGGCAACCGTCAGCGAACCCGGAGGGCTACCACGACCCGCAACAAATCAGCCGGTTCCTCCAGGACTGCACTCTCCACGATGGGGCGGGCCGTTCACGACCCGGCTCCGCTGCGTTCTACGGGCTCTGCGTGGGCTGGTGCGCCCTGAACCGGAAAGTCCCCATGCCCGACCATGCGTTCCGGACCGGGCTGCGTCTGGCCGCGGTCTGCGCACGGAAAGTGCCAATGACGCCAACGACCGGGCCGAGCCCCGGAAGGAGAACAACCCGGCCCGCATCCCCCGCGAGCTGGGCGGCACGGAGGTTCGGCTGCAGGTTCAGCAGACTGCCGCGGGCATTGAGGTAGACGTGCCAGTCGCCCCGGGAAATTGATTCGGCCCCGCCTCCGAGCAGCCGCCACAGCCCTCTGGAAAGAAACGGAACAGCAAGACCGGTTGTTCCCGCCGGGGACCTGGAACGGTTCAAGGAATTCATCGAGGGCCGGGAAGTAGAGAGCGGGGCCGGCCCTGCAACCCGGGGTCAGGTCACCCGTACACCGGATCCTTCCGTGACTGCGCCTCCTCGACTCCGGATGAGTTCCCGGCTGCCCTTCTTTCCTTTCTTCCTTCTTTCCTACCTGGCTGCCCGACTGCCCTGGACGGAGAACACTGGTCCGTGACCATCGCCCGTCGAGCCGGTTCCGGAATCAACGCCGGATCTGCGGCGTTAATTTTCATGCGGCAAATAGTCGCAGGAAGGAACAGGATGAGCAGGAGGAGAGGGAACCTCGAGGTGGTCGAGGACGATGCCGGCAAGGCCACCACCTATCGCCGGCATCCTCACGGGGGAGGCTTGATCGGGCCCGGGTAGCGGCGGATTCATTCATCGCTGAAACAACCTACGTCGAGGCCGGAGCCTGTGTCGGCTCCGGATGCCGGGTCGGCCGGGGAGGCTGGATCGATCGGCAGGCGGTGATCGCTGACCTTGTCTTCATTGGGGACGATGTCTACGTTGGCCGCGGAGCGGTGCTGGGAAGCAGGGTGCGCGTCGGCAGCCATTCGCGCATCGGCGCTGGGGCACGCATCGGCCAGGGAGTAGTGCTGCACGGGGACAGCCTGGTGCCCGACGGCGCCAGCATCCCCGACGCCGGGCGTCCCCGAGGCGCCTCGCCGCACAACCGCAAGTCCCACAGCCAGGACTCCGGGCTGGCAGCCTAGACCCCCTTTGACGCGGGCCTGGAGGATTCATGCCGGCGAAAGGTACAGGGAGGCCCCATAGGCGCAGCTCCCCGCCGTCACATACTTGCCGGTCCGGAGAAGGGCTCCTGCCCGCATGCGCGGCACGGCCCGGCACCGCCTTTCGTGGCAGGCCGCGGAAACGGCGGTTCCGGGCCGTGTGGCCGCTCTTCCGGTCCCTGATCCCGCCCAAAAACACAAGCGGATTCCTTGCGCCATCCTCAATCAACTGCTATAAAAAATCTATACCGGCCACCATAGCAAACCGGGCGGCTGAAGGAAATGATCGCACCGATCTGCAAGGAGTGAGGAATGACCATCCTGA
>NZ_JBFBKR010000001.1:278158-470003 GCF_040686575.1 Arthrobacter sp. NPDC080073 | reverse complement strand
AAGGTGTACTCCATCATGGACATCTTCTCCCGGCAGATCGTCGGCTGGCGGGTGGAGGAACGCGAGTCCGACCACCTCGCCGCGGACATGTTCGAAACAGCCATCGCCCGGCACGGCGCCCCGGACATCGTGCATGCCGATTCAGGCCCGGCCATGAAATCAAACCTGCTCCGTGAGACCCTCACCGCCCACGGCGTGGACCTCAGCCACAACCGCCCGTACGTCTCCAACGACAATCCCTTCTCGGAGTCAGGGTTCCGCACGATGAAATACCGGCCCGGCTACCCCCGGACCTTTGACGATCTCAAGGCCGCCAGGGAGTACCTCACCGGCTACGTGCACTGGTACAGCACCGATCACAAACACTCCGGCATCGCGCTGTTCTCACCATCACAAGTCCACGACGGCTCCTGGCAAAAGCTCTGGGACAAGCGAGACAAAGTCCACCAGGACTACTACGAACGACACCCGGAAAGATTCCGCCAACGACCCAGCACACCGGCCCCCGCACAATACGTCGGGATCAACCTGCCCGAGACCAAAACACCCCAAAAACTAGCCCAGTGACTCCACACAGCTTGACAATTTCCGGCTCGCTCACTTATATCGTCCAATCGGCGGGCGCTCGCTCACTTGTATCGTCCAATCGGCGAAACGACGGGATCCTCCTGCAGATTATCTGCAGGAGGATCCCGTCGTTTGGGGTTGTTTGTGAGCGGGCGTCGCCGGGGGTGGGGTTGTTTGTGAGCGGGCGTCGCCGGGGGTGGGGTTGTTTGTGAGCGGGCGTCGCCGGGGGTGGGGTTGTTTGTGAGCGGGGGTTGCGGCTTGAGTTGAGTTGTGCACAATTAATTGTGAGCTATCGTTATGCTCATGAACGAAACCCCACGCCTCGACCGCCAGGTCTGTTTCGCGCTGTATTCCGCATCGAAGGCGGCCACGGCGGTCTACCGGCCGGTGCTGGATGAGCTTGGGCTGACATATCCGCAGTACCTCGTGATGCTGGTGCTCTGGGAAAACGAGCCTCGAAGCGTCCGGGAACTGGGTATCGAGCTGGGACTCGACTCGGGCACCTTGTCACCGCTCCTCAAGAGGCTTGAGGCGTTGGGCTTCGTGGAGCGCCGGCGTTCAGCCGAGGACGAGCGTCGCGTCGAGATCCACTTGAGCGACGCCGGGCGGGCCCTTAGTGCCCGGGCGGGGGCTGTTCCGCAACGCCTCGCCGACGCCGCGGGCTTGAGCGCAGCCGAGCTCGCGCAGCTTCACGACACCCTGGGCCGGCTTACCGCAGCCCTCCATTCAGCCATCTGATCGTCCATCCCATCGAAGGAAAAGGAACCACAGTGAAGACTTTGTACACAGCCGAGGCGCTTGCCTCGGGCGAAGGCCGCGAAGGCAATGCACGCACCAATGACGGCAAGCTGGACGTAGCGCTCGCGAGCCCGGTGGAACTGGGCGGAAACGGCCAGGGCACCAACCCCGAGCAACTTTTCGCAGCCGGTTACGCTGCATGCTTCCACTCCGCACTCAGGTTGGTGGGACGCAAGGCCCGGGTGGACCTCAGTGATTCGGCCGTGGCAGCCAAGATCCATTTCGGTGCCTTGGAGGGCAGCGAGGGATACGGGCTCGCCGCGGAGCTTGAGATCGCGCTGCCTGCCCTTGACCGGGAAACCGCCGAGCAGCTCGTGGCCAAGGCCCACCAGATCTGCCCCTACTCCAACGCGACCCGCGGGAACATCGCCGTCGACATCAAGCTTGTGGAGGTGGCCGCATGAGCGCCGCAGTTCCCAAGAGCACCCGCGAAATCCAGCTGGCATCCCGCCCGCAAGGACGCCCAGTCCAGGAGAACTTCCGGCTGGACGAGACTGATCTGCCGGAGCTGCAGGTCGGCCAGATCCTGGTTTGCAATGAGTTCATGTCGGTCGATCCCTACATGCGCGGCCGCATGAACGACGCGAAGTCCTATTCGGCGCCTTTCCGACTCGACGCAGCGCTCGACGGCGGTGCGGTGGGTGAGGTGATCGCGTCCCGTTCCGAGGCGCTCAAGGTGGGTGACGTAGTCGTGCATCAGCTCGGCTGGCGCGAATATTCCGTGGTGGACGCGGCAAGCGCGACGCCGGTGCCGGCCGGCCTGGCGCCGACGTCGGCGTTCCTCGGAGCGCTTGGCATGACGGGCCTGACGGCGTATGCCGGGCTGCTCAAGGTGGCCGAGTTCAAAGCCGGGGACGTCGTCTTCGTTTCCGGTGCCGCAGGCGCAGTGGGTTCGATTGTCGGCCAGGTCGCCAAGGCCATGGGCGCCTCCAAGGTGATCGGCAGCGCCGGTTCCCCCGAGAAGGTGGCGCGTTTGCTGGAACTCGGCTTCGACGCGGCCTTCGACTACCACGACGGTCCGGTGGCGAAGCAGCTCCGTGAGGCGGCGGGGGAGCGCGGCATCGACGTCTACTTTGACAACGTCGGCGGCGAACACCTTGAGGCCGCCCTCGCGGTCCTAACTGTGGGTGGCCGCGTGGCAATGTGCGGTGCTATTTCCCAGTACAACTCCACCGAGCCCACACCGGGCCCGCGGAACCTGGCCGTGGCGATCGGAAAACAACTGACCCTCCGTGGCTTCCTCGTGGGCGGCCAGCGGCAACACGCCGCCGAGTTCGCCGAGAACATGGCCGGATGGCTGGCCGACGGAACGGTCCGCTACGACGAGACAATCGTCGACGGGCTCGAAAACGCGCCGAAGGCCTTCATCGACCTCTTGGACGGAGCCAACACAGGCAAGATGCTGGTCCGCCTGCACTGAGACTGCAATGAGTACCGGCCCCGGCGGGCGGGCATCCTAGAACCGTTGGCTGGGAGTTCCTCTACTGCTTGGTAACAAAAGCTCAACAATCTTCGGGTTGTTGGGCTTTTGTGTTAGCCGGGTGTGTCCAATCCCACTAAGGTTGTGCCATCAGTGCGCCCAAGGCGCAGTGCTGCGAAGCATCAGTGAAAACAGAATTTCAGACTCGAGTTTTCGAAACGGACACTCATTGACCAACTGTCGTAGCATCAATCACTTTCTTCCTGGAGGAAAATTGAAGCAATCACTGCGTGCCACATTAAAGCGCGGTTCATTTGCGGGCGTCGCAACTGCGGGCGCCGCTGCACTTTTGCTGGCAGGCTGCGGTAGCGCACCGTCGGCGTCGAGCTCGGGCAGCGCCACCAAATCCGACTACACCGCATGCATGGTGTCCGACTCCGGCGGCTTCGATGACAAGTCATTCAACCAGTCAGGCTTCGAGGGCCTCCAGGCGGCAGCCAAGGACCTGAGCATCCAGGAGAAGCACGTCCAGTCCAAGGCCGACACGGACTACGACCCCAACCTTCGTTCCATGGTCCAGCAAGGCTGCAAGCTGACGGTGACCGTCGGCTTCCTGCTGGGCGACGCCACCAAGAATATTGCGACGGCGAACCCGAACAGCCACTTCGCTATCATCGACTACTCGGACCCCACCTTCCCGAAGAACGTCAAGCCGATTGTCTATGACACGGCCCAGGCCGCGTTCCTGGCCGGGTACCTTGCTGCCGGCACTTCCAAGACGGGCAAGGTTGCCACCTTCGGTGGTCTCAACATCCCCACCGTGAGCATCTTCATGGACGGCTTCTCCGACGGCGTGAAGTACTACAACCAGAAGAAGGGCAAGTCCGTCCAGCTGCTTGGCTGGGACAAGGACAAGCAGGACGGAACCTTCGTCGGCGACTTCAAGCAGGTCGACAAGGGCAAGGTCCTCACCCAGGGATTCCTGGACCAGGGTGCCGACGTCGTCCTTCCCGTCGCTGGTCCGGTTGGAGCGGGCGCCGGAAGTGCGATCCTTGACGCCAAGGCAAAGGGCACGGACGCAAAGCTGATCTGGGTCGACTCGGATGGCTACCTGACCGCACCCGCCTACAAGTCGGTCATCCTGACTTCGGTCCAGAAGACCATGGCGACCGCCGTCGAAACGGTTATCAAGGCCGACAAGGACGGCAAGTTCGACCCCAGCCCGTACGTCGGCACGCTCGACAACGGGGGCGTGGCGCTTGCCCCGTTCCACGATCTCGACTCCGCAGTGCCGGCTGACATGAAGAGCGATCTTGACCAGCTGAAGAAGGACATCATCTCCGGCGCAGTCAAGGTCGAATCGAAGTCCAGCCCCAAGTAAAAATCCGGGCTAAACCGCGTCGCGCTGCCCTTCAGCCGAGTTTTGGCAGAAGGGCAGCGCGTTCTGCGTTGCCTCCACTTTTGCTCTTCGACACTCCTTGGCCGAGCACTATGCTGGGAGCACGGTGATGACGAGGAGCCATCCTTTATAGATGGGTTGGAGTTTTGAAACTCGAACTGAAAGGGATTACGAAGCGCTTCGGATCCCTCGTAGCCAATGACCACATCGATCTCGTGGTTGAACCCGGCCAAGTCCATTGCCTCCTGGGCGAAAACGGTGCCGGTAAATCCACCCTGATGAACGTCCTTTACGGACTCTACGACCCCAGCGACGGCGAAATCCTCGTCGACGGAAAGCCGGTCGTTTTCAAGGGTCCCGGAGATGCCATGGCGGCAGGGATCGGAATGGTCCACCAGCACTTCATGCTGATTCCGGTATTCACCGTCGCCGAAAATGTCGCGTTGGGAAATGAATCCACCAAGGCAGCCGGCTTCCTGAACCTGGATGAAACCCGCCGCCGGATCTCCGAGATTTCCAAGCAGTACGGATTCCACGTCGACCCCGATGCCCTCGTGGAAGACCTGCCCGTGGGCGTGCAGCAACGGGTCGAGATCATCAAGGCACTCGTGCGCGACGCCGAGGTCCTGATTCTCGATGAACCGACCGCCGTTCTCACTCCGCAGGAAACCGATGAGCTCCTGGACATCATCCGGCAGCTCAAGGCGGCCGGAAAATCGATTGTCTTCATTTCGCACAAGCTGCGTGAGGTCAAGGAAATATCGGACATCATCACGGTGATCCGGCGGGGCAAAGTGGTGGGTTCGGCTGATCCCTCGGCCTCCCCGACGGAACTCGCCTCGGCGATGGTGGGCCGGGCGGTCAGCCTGACCTTGGAAAAGAAGCCGGCCCAACCGGGTGAGGCGACCTTCAAGGTCCGCGACCTGACCGTTGTGGACCACAATGGCCAGCACGTCGTGGACGGGCTGAGTTTCGACATCGCGAAGGGCGAAGTGCTCGCCATCGCCGGCGTCCAAGGCAACGGCCAGACCGAGCTCACGGAAGCCATCCTCGGCGTCCAGCAGCACGTCACCGGGTCCATCGTCCTTGACGGCGTCGAATTGCTCGGCAAGAGTGTCAAACAGGTGTTGTCCGCCGGCGTCGGGTTCGTCCCTGAGGACCGCAAGATCGACGGCCTGGTGGGGACGTTCTCCATTTCCGAGAACATGATCCTGGACTTGTACGACAAGCAGCCTTTTGCCCAAGGCATCGGCATGAAACCGGCCCTGATTGCTTCCCACGCGGAGAAGAAGGTCGAGGAGTTCGATGTGCGGACGCCGTCGATCGATGTCGCCGTGGGCACGCTCTCCGGAGGCAACCAGCAAAAGGTGGTCCTGGCCAGGGAGTTGTCCAGGCCATTGAGGCTCTTCATCGCATCGCAGCCCACCCGGGGCCTCGACGTCGGCTCCATCGAATTCGTGCATAAGCGGGTCATTGCCGAACGGGACAACGGAACTCCGGTGATGATCGTCTCGACGGAGCTCGACGAAGTGCTCGAGCTCGCTGACAGGATCGCCGTTCTCTACCGTGGAAAGCTGGTCGGCATCGTTCCCGCCGGTACCTCCCGCGATGTGCTGGGCTTGATGATGGCCGGCGTTCCGGAACATGAGGCAGAACTGACTGCGCACAAGACCCTCGAGGGAGGAACACATGTCTGAGTCCACCACCCCTCGACAAGAAAACGAAGTCGAGCCGGAGCGCCCGGAAACATTGGACGACGAGGTCGTCCTGGACGTCGCACTGGACACGGCCGACGGCACAATGGCCCCGTCCGTGATTCCGGCTACCAGCCGGGGCGGCCAGATCCCGCACGCCGCCGGTGGTTCGGTCTTCCGGCAGATCGTGACGGGAAACGCCATGGTCTCGGTGTTGTCCGTGCTGCTCGCGATTGTTCTCGGCGGAATCCTGATGGCGGTGACCAACCCCAAAGTGGCCGAAACCGCGGGCTATTTCTTCGCGCAACCGGGGGACATGCTCACCGAGGTCTTCAGGCCCTACGTGGCGCTTGTCCAGGGCTCGATATTCAACTGGGCCGGCGCCGACGCCGCAGCCCAGCTGTACCCGATCACTGAAACCCTGACGGTGTCGACGCCGCTGATCCTGGCCGGTCTCGGCGTGGCCTTGGCTTTCCGCGCGGGCCTGTTCAACATCGGTGCGCAAGGGCAAATCATCTTTGGCGCGCTGTTCGGCGCCTACGTGGGCTTCACCTGGCACTTGCCTTTCCTGGTTCACCTGCTGCTCGTGATCGTTGCCGGTTTGGTCGGCGGCGCGGTGTGGGGCGGCGTCGTCGGCCTCCTTAAGGCCCGGACCGGCGCGCATGAGGTCATCGTGACCATCATGCTGAACTACATCGCCAACTTCCTGCTCCTGTTCCTCCTGACCACTCCGGCTTTCCAGCGCAAGGGCTCGACCAACCCGATCTCGCCGTTCCTGGACCAGTCGGCACTGTTCCCGGGGTTGCTCGGCCCCCAGTTCAGGCTCCACGCGGGCTTCCTCCTGGCTGTGCTGGCAACGGTTTTCGTCTGGTGGCTCCTCAAGCGATCCACGCTGGGCTTTGAATTCCGGGCCGTGGGCGCCAACCAGAGCGCGGCACGTACCGCTGGAATCAACGTTCCCCGCGCCGTGATCCTGGTGATGGCGATTGCGGGCGCGCTTGCGGGCCTGGCCGGCATCGCGCAGGTATCCGGAACGGAGAAATATCTCTCCGGAGGCGTCGCGGCTTCCATTGGATTCGATGCCATCACAGTCGCCTTGCTGGGCCGTTCGACGCCGTGGGGAACCTTCTTCGCCGGGCTCCTGTTCGGCGCGTTCCGTGCCGGAGGCGTCGCGATGCAGGCTCAAACCCAGACCCCCATCGACATCGTCTTGGTCATCCAGTCCTTGATCGTCCTGTTCATTGCGGCACCGCCACTGGTGCGCGCGATCTTCGGACTGAACCCGCGGAAAAAGAAGAAGGCCACTCGCGGTCCCGGCTCCGGAAGCATCCCCTCCGGAAAAATCGAGAGCGGAGCTGCAACAGCATGAGCACCACAACAACTCAGCCCGGCGGTGGCACACCCGCCGGCAATGCCCCGGCGAGCAGCAGAAGAGCGGCTGCCACCGAGCTGGTGAGCTGGAAGGCCGGAATCGGGCTGTCCCTGCTCGCAATCCTGGGAACCGTACTGTTCGGTTTCATGTCCAATTCGAAGTCGGCAGGCTTCGGCATAGCCGAGGCGGCCAATGAAGCGGCCTCCAGCGTTGCTGCGTTGGTCACGTTCGTCCTGGCCCTTCTGCTTTCCGTGTGGTTTATATACCTGTGGTTCACCCGCCGTCGTTCGGGCCTCGCGACGGGTTCAGGCACCGTGCCGGGTTGGTTGCCCGCATCCACGGTCGCCGCCGTGGTGGTCCTCGGCCTTGCCGCGCTCGGAGTGGCAAAGGTTTCGAAGATCACGGTTCCATCGGCGGCCATCGGCTGGACCGCCGCGGTGATTCTCCTGGCCCTGGCCGGCTACACGGTGTATCTCACCCAGGCGAAGACGGCCGCACCCCGCTGGGTGGGCGGTACCTTTGCCGCGGTGTTCCTCATCGGATTCCTGGTCTGGATCGTGGCTGGCGGAAATGGCGACGAGCCGTCGATCTCCCTCGCCGGACTGATCGCAGGATCCGTAACCTTGGCCGTGCCGCTGGTCTTCGGATCCCTTTCCGGCGTCCTGTGCGAACGCGTCGGTGTGGTCAACATTGCCATTGAAGGGCAACTCCTGCTGGGAGCATTCTCCGCGGCCGTTGTTGCCACGGTGACGCACAATGTCTACGCCGGGCTGGTCGCGGCGGCTGTCGCTGGAACGCTTGTTTCCTTGGTCCTGGCCGTGGTCAGCATCAAGTACCTTGTCAACCAGATCATCGTCGGCGTCGTGCTCAACGTCCTCATCAGTGGACTGACGAGCTTCCTCTTTTCGACGCTGCTGACGGCTGACCCGGATGGACTCAACAAGCCGGGCCGCTTGCCCCCGGTGGACATTCCCTTCCTGTCCGATATCCCCATCATCGGCCCCATCCTGTTCCACCAGTCCCTCGTGGGCTATTTGATGTACATCGCCGTGATCGTCGTTTACCTCGGCCTTTTCCACACGAAGTGGGGACTGCGCGTGAGGGCAGTCGGCGAACACCCGCAGGCAGCCGACACAGTGGGCATCAATGTCAACCGGACCCGTTTCTGGAACGTGCTCATGGGCGGTGCGATCGCGGGCATCGGCGGCTCGTTCTTCACCCTGGTATCCGTGGATGCGTTCAGCAAGGACATGTCCGGTGGCCGGGGGTATATCGCCCTGGCGGCGCTGATCTTCGGGCGCTGGAACCCGATTGGCGCCTTCCTGGCCGCGTTGCTGTTCGGCTTCGCGGACAACCTCCAGAGCGTCATCACCATCATCGGATCGCCCGTGCCGAGCCAATTCATGGCTATGCTGCCTTACGCCTTGACGGTCTTCGCCGTCGCCGGATTGGTGGGCAGGTCCCGGCCGCCGGCGGCAAGCGGCATACCGTACGTCAAGGGCTGACCGTGGCGCTCACAGATACCGACGTGGACTGGGCGGCCCTCGAGGCCGCTGCGGTGACCGCCATGGGGAAGGCCTACGCTCCTTATTCGAAGTTCCCGGTGGGGGCAGCCGCCCTCACCGAGGACGGACGGATCGTCAGCGGCTGCAACGTCGAGAACGCCAGCTATGGACTCACCCTGTGCGCCGAGTGCGCCCTGGTGGGAGACCTCCATATGGGTGGCGGCGGCAGGCTGCGGGCGTTCTATTGCGTCGACGGAAAAGGCAATGTCCTGATGCCGTGTGGCCGGTGCAGGCAATTGCTCCATGAATTCCGGGCACCCGGCATGCAACTCATGACAACGCAGGGCATCAAGACCATGGACGAAGTGCTGCCGGATGCCTTCGGTCCCGACAACCTGGAGGAGAACTGGTGACACAGACTGAAGCGTTTGATGCCGTACAGATCATCAGCATCAAGCGGGACAAGGGCACCTTGAGCCCCGAGCAGATCGACTGGACCATCGATGCCTACACCCGCGGCGTCATTGCCGACGAGCAGATGGCGGCCCTGAACATGGCCATCCTGCTCAACGGGATGGACCGTGCCGAGATCTCACGCTGGACCGAGGCGATGATCGCCTCGGGCGAGCGGATGGACTTCTCCAGCCTTCGGCGTCCCGACGGCGGCGTGAAGCCCACCACCGACAAACACTCCACCGGGGGCGTCGGTGACAAGATCACCCTTCCGTTGGCACCGCTGGTGGCGGTCTTCGGGGTGGCTGTTCCCCAGCTTTCCGGCAGGGGACTGGGCCACACGGGCGGCACGCTCGACAAGCTCGAAGCAATTCCCGGGTGGCGGGCGAACCTGAGCAACGAGGAAATCCTTGCCCAGTTGCAGGACGTGGGTGCAGTCATCTGCGCTGCCGGCACGGGTTTGGCTCCGGCGGACAAGAAGCTCTACGCCTTGCGCGATGTCACGGGCACGGTGGAAGCCATTCCCCTGATTGCCTCCTCCATCATGAGCAAGAAGATCGCCGAAGGCACGGGCTCCCTGGTGCTGGACGTGAAGGTGGGCTCCGGGGCGTTCATGAAGGACGAAGCCCGTGCCCGCGAGCTGGCCGAAACCATGGTGGCCCTGGGCAAGGATGCGGGCGTCAACACGGTGGCCCTCCTGACGAACATGAGCACGCCGCTGGGCTTGACTGCGGGCAATGCCATCGAGGTGGAGGAATCGGTGGAGGTGCTTGCGGGCGGCGGTCCGGAAGACGTCGTCGAGCTGACCGTCAGGCTCGCCAAAGAGATGCTCGCCTGCGCTGGAGTGCACGACGCCGACCCTGCGGCAGCCCTCAAGGACGGCCGCGCGATGGACGTCTGGAACCGCATGATCGAAGCCCAAGGCGGCGATCCGCGTGCCGCCCTGCCGGTGGCCAAGGAATCCGAGGTCATTCCGGCCCCGGCCGACGGCGTCCTGGTGGAGCTCGACGCCCTGGCCGTGGGTGTGGCTGCGTGGCGCCTCGGCGCCGGACGTGCCCGGAAGGAAGACATCGTCCAAGCCGGGGCAGGGGTGCGGATGCACGCCAAACCGGGCGCCCTGGTCCGGGCGGGGGAGCCACTCATGACCCTCCTGACCGACACGCCGGAAAAGTTCGAAAGGGCCAAGGAAGCCTTGGAGGGCGCCGTCCTCATCGCACCGGAAGGCTCGCGGCCGGCGCAACAGCTCATCATCGACCGGATTTCCTAGGTTGATCTCCCGGGCATTTTGGGATGCCCGGGAGATAATCCCTGCGGGCAATCGTTAGGAAGACCGTGGAAGCCATCAACGACTTCATCCTCGCCGCGGCCGGGCAGCCTTGGGTCTTGCTTCTGGTTTTCGCCTGCTGCGTGATCGACGGTTTCTTCCCGCCCGTTCCCAGCGAGTCGATGGTGGTGGGACTCGCTGCAGTCTCCGTGACCACAGGGATGCCCAACACGTGGCTGCTGATCCTTGTGGGGGCCCTCGGGGCTTTCACAGGCGACAACATCGCCTACTTGATCGGCCGCAAAGTGGGTGTTCTCCGCTGGCGGTGGATGCGTTCCCAACGGATGCAGGGTGCCTTCCGCTGGGCCGGGAGGGAACTTCGACGCCGGGCCGCGTCGCTGATCATGGTGGCCCGGTTCATCCCCATCGGCCGGGTGGCGGTCAACCTGACGGCCGGTGCAACCCATTTCCCGCACGGCATGTTTGTGGGGCTCACGGCCATGTCCGCCGTTCTGTGGGCCAGTTATTCGGTGGCCATCGGCGTGTTCTTCGGCCAATGGTTCGAGCACAACCACCTGCTCGGAGCGATCATCGCGATCGGCGCGGCCATCATCCTGGGAATCATCGTGGACCGGATCATCAGCAAAGTCCGCGGGGCCGCGCCTTCCACCGAAGAGGACGAAGAAACGGGCGAGCCCGAAGAGGAATCCGTCGTGTAGTTTGCGCAAGCAAGGGTGGCGCCGCCTCCTCCCTTGGTATGAGGCCCCCGGCGCCCGAAGATCCCTCCACGGGGGGATGCCTCCATTCCAGCTTTCGAGCTAGCCTTAAATTGTGTTCACCGCCGGCCGGGACGTAGCGAACGACGCCCGGGCCGTGGGACACTGGATAGCGATCTATGTCACGCGACCGTGTGACTTTCCTTGAGGAGCAATGCCTGCGTGGAATTCATGAACCACATGCTCGAGCATGCCGCCGGGCAACCGTGGATCTACCCGGTGCTCCTGGTTTTCTTTTTCATCGACGGCTTCGCCACGATCCTTCCCAGTGAGACCGCGATCGTAGGGCTCTCGGCCCTTGCCATGCACCGGGGCGAGCCGAACCTGTGGCTCCTCGGCGCTACTGCGCTCGTCGGGGCCATGGCAGGCGACAACATGGCGTACATGCTGGGCCGCAAGATCGGCCTGGACCGCTGGAAATGGATGCGCAAGCCGAAGGTCCAGAAGATGTTCGCCTGGGCACATTACGAGCTGGACAAGCGCGGCGCGGTGCTTATCTTCACGGCCCGGTACATACCCTGGGGCCGGGTAGCGGTGAACTACGTCGCTGGACAGACCGGCTTCCGCCACAAGACCTTCTTCGTCCTGGATGCCTTCGCCTGCTTCACGTGGGTAGGTTATTCGATCGGCATCGGATCCCTGGCCGGCCACTGGGTGCACAACAACCCGCTCCTCGGCGTGGGAATTGCCGTGGCATTCGCCGTAGTGCTCGGCGTCATTGTGGACCACACCTTGCGTTGGTGGCACAAGCACCTCGAAAAGAAGGACGGGGAAAAGAAGGACGGGGAAAAGAAGGCCGGCGGGAAGAAGGAAGCAGCTTCCGCGGAAGCAGCCGCAACAGACGAGGGCACCGCCGTTAACGCGGCTGCCGGCGTCGAGCGCTCGAACCCTGCTGGCTAAGCTTCTTCCGTCCCCCTAAAGTTGAGACGTGACTGAGCCTATTGTTGACGCCGCCCCTGCCCTTGACTTCGACCTGAAGAGCCTGCCGAAAGTTTCCCTTCACGACCACCTGGACGGGGGACTGCGTCCGGCCACCATCATTGAGCTGGCGGAGGCCGTCGGCCACACCCTGCCTTCCACGGATCCCGTAGCGCTGGGCCAATGGTTCCGTGAGTCCGCCGATTCCGGGTCTTTGGTCCGCTACCTCGAAACCTTTGACCACACGATCGCTGTCATGCAGACCAAGGAAGGCCTGGCGCGCGTCGCCAAGGAATTCGTCGAGGACCTGGCTGACGACGGCGTCGTGTACGGCGAGATCCGTTGGGCACCCGAACAGCACCTGCAGAAGGGCCTCACCCTGGATGAGGTTGTGGACGCTGTCCAGGAAGGCCTCGACGCCGGCGTGGAAATCGTTGAGGAGTCCGGCCGCCAGATCCAGGTGGGCCAGCTCATCACGGCGATGCGCCACGCGGACCGCGGCCAGGAAATTGCCGAGCTCGCCGTACGCCACCGCTACAACGGAGCTGTCGGCTTCGACATCGCCGGTGCCGAGGACGGCTTCCTGCCTTCCCGCTTCAAGGACGCTTTCACCTACCTGGCCGAGCACAACTTCCCGGCTACGGTGCACGCCGGCGAAGCCGCGGGCCTGGAAAGCATCCAGTCCGCCCTTGTGGACGGCCGCGCCCTGCGCTTGGGCCACGGCGTACGTATCGCGGAGGACATCACCGTTGAGTTCGAAGATGCCGAGGGCGAAGAAGCCGACGACGACGCCGAGGACACCGTCGGCATGGTCACCTTGGGTGAAGTGGCCGGCTGGGTCCGCGATCGCGGAATCGCGCTGGAAATCTGCCCCTCGTCCAACCTGCAGACCGGGGCAATCGCGAACTTCGGCGAAGGCATCGAGAACCACCCGCTGGACATGCTTTACCAGTTGGGCTTCAACGTCACCATCAACACCGACAACCGGCTCATGAGCGGCGTAACGCTCACGGACGAGTTCGAGCTGCTCGTGGAGACCTTCGACTACGACCTCGACGACCTCCTCGAACTGACCCTCAACGCCGCCGAGTCCTCGTTCCTGCCGCTGGACGAAAAAGAAGCGTTGGTGGAGTACATCAACAACGCCTACGCCAACCTTGGCTGAGCAAACTCCTGCAGGCGCCGGTTCTCCTGAACGGCCCACGGCGGCAGGGGTACCCGGCCGGGCTTGCGAGGTGGGGGAGCTGCTGCAAACAATCGCCTCCCTGCGCGAGCATTGTCCGTGGATGGGTGCGCTGACCCACGAATCCCTCGTCGAGTACCTGATCGAGGAAGCGTACGAGGTGGTCGACTCGATCGAGGCCGGCGCATCCGGTTCCGATACCGCCGACGAACTCCGGGGCGAGCTGGGCGATGTGCTACTCCAAGTGGTGCTTCACGCCCGGCTCGCCGAGGAGCAAGGACAGTTCACCTTCGACGACGTCGCGCACACCATCACGGAGAAGATGGTGCGGCGCAACCCGCACGTCTTCAAGCCGGACGGGTCCTTGCAGGAATCCTTCCCGGCCACCGTGGAGGAGATCGTCGAAAAGTGGGACGCCGTGAAGAAGGCCGAAAAGCCCGGGCGTTCGGATCCTTTTGAAGGAATACCACCACACCTTCCCGCCCTCGCCCTGGCGCAAAAGTCGCTTGACCGTGCCGAGCGCGCCGAGCGCGCGGGCGGCCCGGAACGCAGTGTCGATCCAGTCGCGGCGGTGGAGGTTCCCGATTCCGAAGCCGCGCTCGGAGACATGCTGCTTGCCGTCGTCGCGGGCTCGAGGGAGAAGGGTTTCGACGCCGAACGGGCCTTGCGCAGTGCCGTCCGCCGCTATCAAGGGCGCGACGGGGAAGCCACAAAACGTGAGGGGTCCGACGCCGTTCCGTAACCTTGGCCGGTCTCGACTAGGCTAGTGGCGACGAGGACGTCGAGAATTTCCCTCAAGATTCCCAGTAAATCGCTTCACCATAAGGAGCAGTCCATGGCGCTTATCGATGCCATCCACGCCCGCGAGATCCTTGATTCCCGCGGAAACCCGACAGTAGAAGTTGAAGTTCTGCTTTCCGATGGCCAGATCGGCCGCGCCGCAGTTCCCTCCGGTGCTTCCACCGGCGAGCACGAAGCCGTTGAACTGCGCGACGGCGACAAGGGCCGTTACCTCGGCAAGGGCGTCCAGAAGGCCGTTGACGCGGTCATCGACGAAATCGCCCCGGCCCTGATCGGCTTCGACGCGACGGACCAGCGCAGCATCGACCAGGCCATGATCGACCTCGACGGCACCCCGAACAAGGGCAAGCTCGGCGCCAACGCCATCCTTGGCGTTTCCCTCGCCGTGGCCAACGCAGCCGCCGCCTCCGCGGACCTGCCGCTGTACAAGTACCTCGGTGGCCCTAACGCCCACGTCCTGCCCGTCCCGCTGATGAACATCCTCAACGGCGGCTCCCACGCCGACTCCGACGTCGACATCCAGGAATTCATGATCGCCCCGATCGGCGCCGAGACCTTCTCCGAAGGCCTGCGCTGGGGCGTTGAGGTCTACCACAACCTCAAGTCCGTCCTGCAGGCCAAGGGCCTCTCCACCGGCCTCGGCGACGAAGGCGGCTTCGCGCCGAACCTGCCGTCCAACCGCGCCGCACTGGACCTGATCCAGGAAGCCATCAAGAACGCCGGCTACATTCCGGGCAAGGACATCGCCCTCGCGCTGGACGTCGCCTCCTCCGAGTTCTACAAGGACGGCGCCTACCAGTTCGAAGGCAAGGCACTCTCGGCTACCGAGATGAGCGCCTACTACGCCGAACTCGTTGCCGACTACCCGCTGGTCTCCATCGAAGACCCGCTGGACGAAAACGACTGGGAAGGCTGGAAGACCCTCACCGACACCATCGGTGACAAGGTCCAGCTGGTAGGCGACGATCTCTTCGTCACCAACCCGGTCCGCCTGCAGCAAGGCATCGACTCCGCCACGGCCAACTCCCTGCTCGTCAAGGTCAACCAGATCGGTTCGCTGACCGAAACACTGGACGCCGTTTCCCTGGCCCAGCGCTCCGGTTACACCACCATCACCTCGCACCGCTCCGGCGAAACCGAGGACACCACCATTGCTGACATCGCCGTTGCCACCAACGCGGGCCAGATCAAGACCGGTGCCCCGGCCCGCTCCGAGCGCGTCGCCAAGTACAACCAGCTGCTGCGCATCGAAGAAGAGCTCGACGACGCCGCACGCTACGCCGGCCGCAGCGCTTTCCCGCGTTTCAAGGGCTAGTATCCGCTGAAACAGCTGACCGGTGGCTATGGTGGAAAGACCATAGCCACCGGTTCTGTTTAACGAAATGTGCGAGCACTTCGGCAAACCGCAGGCTCCGTGAGGCACGCAACGCGCAGCAACCCGCCAGGCAAGCACCAGGCATTACAGGAGTGTCATGGCCACCCGCCGCCCCAAGGTCCCCCGGGCAGATGCCCTGGGCCGGTCGCCACAAAAGAACCCCGACGGCGGCCATGTTATCCGTGCCGACTTCGGCGAGTCCCGCAAGGCAAGCGCTGGCCAGCAAGAGAGCCAGGTTAACGTCGGGTCCAGGACGTCATCCAATGCCGGGCCTGAGGGCGGCACCCTAAGGAAGGGCCAGTCCGGATCCAAGGCTGGTTCTGCGCCGAAACCGGGAGGTTCGCTTCCGGGCAGGGCTGGAAACACCCCGGTTGTCGGCAAGGCATCCAACAAAACGTCCGGTGCCGGCTCCGCCCACCCCGACAAGGACCACAGCGCGCGTCCCGTGCCCGCGAAGGCGTTCTCCGGACGCATGCTTGCCCTCGCCGTGGTGATGATTGCGATCACCATCATGCTCGCGCCCACGGTCAAGATCTGGTTGGAGAAAAAGGCGGAAATCTCCGGCCTGGAAGCCGATATCGCCAGCAAACAGGCCGAGCAGGCCAGCCTCCAGAAACAGATCACGCGGTGGCAGGACCCCAACTATGTGAAACAACAAGCCCGAGACCGCATTAACATGGTTATGCCGGGTGAAGCAGGCTACTGGGTGTTTGGTGGAGACGTTCCCGCCGGAACACCGGGCGGAAGCACCAGCTCGGGAGCTTCCGGGAGCCCGTCCAATCTGCCATGGGTGGATGGCCTGTGGGAATCCATCAGGCGCTCGGCAACAGACTAGACGCGGTGCCCGCCGCCGTCGCGCCCTGACGGGCGCGGCCAAACAGGGCAGGAAGGATGGCAGCGCCAGTGGAAGAGAACTCGGCACCTGCATCGCAGGAGTCCCGCAAGCCATCAGCACACGATCTCGAAATCCTCAGCCGCCAGCTCGGACGTCCGGTGCGCGACGTCGTCGAAATCCCGGCGCGCTGCGTGTGCGGCAACCCGCTTGTTGCCGCGACCGCTCCGCGCTTGAGCAATGGCACCCCGTTTCCCACGACGTTCTACTTGACGCACCCCGTCATCACCGCCGCCGTGTCGCGGCTGGAAGCCGGGGGTCTCATGAATGAGATGAACGAACGGCTCACGGCTGACGAGGCTTTGGCAGCGGCCTACAGGAGCGCCCACGAAGCCTATCTCCAGGCTCGTGACGAGATTGCCGGACGGGCCGGCACCGGGGACGTCCCCGAGATCGCAGGCGTCTCCGCCGGCGGCATGCCCACCCGGGTCAAGTGCCTGCACGTACTGGTCGGACACTCCCTGGCCGCCGGTCCCGGCGTCAATCCGCTCGGCGACGAGGCCATCGTGGCGATCAGCGAATGGTGGACCGCAGACCGCTGCTATTGCGACGGCGCGTGGGACAGTGCGGGGGAGGCCCCGTCCCGGGACCTCAGCCGTCACGGACCGCAGGGCCTGCCGGACATCGTGGGCCGTCCCGCTCCGGTCCGCAAATCCAAGTCCTCCTCCCACGCAACAGAGCCATCAGGGGAACCAGCCGCAGGGGAGCTCAACATATGAACCGGGTAGCTGCCATCGATTGCGGCACCAATTCGATCCGGCTCCTGATCGCGGATTCAAACGGTGCGGACGCCGGCTCTCCCTTGCGGGACGTCGTCCGCGAGATGCGCGTGGTGCGGCTCGGCCAAGGGGTTGACGCCACGGGCGAACTTGCCCCCGAGGCGCTCGAACGCACCTTTGCGGCAACCGCGGACTACGCCGAGCTGATCCGCCATCATGGCGCCAAGGGCGTCCGTTTCGTGGCGACCTCTGCCAGCAGGGACGCCCGCAACCGGGACGTCTTTGTTGACGGAATCCGGAACCTGCTGGGCGTCGAACCCGAAGTCATCTCCGGCGACGAAGAAGCGGCCCTGTCCTTCGCCGGTGCGAGCAGCGTTCTGCCTTCGCGCGGCAAGGACCCGGTCCTTGTAGTGGACCTTGGCGGCGGAAGCACCGAGTTCGTCCTCGGAGATTCCGACGGCGTCATCGCCGCCAGGTCCGTCGACATCGGCTGCGTGCGGCTGACCGAACGGCACCTCCGCAGCGACCCTCCGACGCCGGAGCAGATCGCCGCTGCCGAAGCCGACGTCGACGCAGCCATTGATCTCGTCGCCCGCACGGTCCCGCTGGGCAGGGCCACCGCCGTCGTGGGCGTTGCCGGTACCGTCACCACCATCACGGCGCACGCCCTGGGCCTGAGCGAATACGATCCCGCACTCATCCACGGTGCCAGCCTGGACCTCGAGACCATCACCGACGCCGCTACCAGCCTGCTGGAAATGAGCCGCGAGGAACGGGCCCGGCTGCCCTACATGCACCCCGGACGCGTGGACGTCATCGGAGCCGGAGCTCTCGTATGGCGCCGTATCCTTCAGCACTTGGCTGAGCTGGGAGGGGGCTCCATCACTGAGGCCACCGCCAGCGAGCACGACATCCTCGACGGCATCGCGCTGAGCATCCGGAGTACTCGGAGTACTCGTTAAAGGTGGGTATTCGCTGATGACGTCGCCACACGGTTGGGGCCGCCGGACAGCATCGGCCGCCCTGGCCGCCATGCTGGCCGGGGGAACCCTGGCAGGGGCCCTGCTCACCGCACCATCGGCGTTCGCCGACTCCTGGCGTGACAAGGAATACTGGCTCAACGAGTACGGCATTTCCGCAGCCTGGCAGGTATCCAAGGGTGCGGGAGTGAAAGTGGCCATCATCGACAGCGGGGTGGACGGGCAACACCCCGACCTCAAGGGCGCGGTGGTCGGCGGAACCGACACTTCCGGTGCGGGCGATCCGGACGGACAGAAGAGCATCGGGGCCAAACCCGAGCACGGGACCCTCGTTGCAACTCTCCTTGCTGGGCGCGGACACGCTACGGCCAGCCCATCGGCGTCTCCTTCGCCGACGTCGTCTTCTTCGCCCGATTCCAGCGTTGGCCCGGACGGAATCGTGGGCGTCGCCCCCGAAGCCCAGATCCTGTCCGTCTCCGCTTGGCTCGGTTCGCCGAATCCCGCTGGCAAGACGGACCAGGAACAGATTCCCGAAGCTGTTCGATGGGCCGTGGACAACGGTGCCAAAGTCATCAACATTTCCCTCGGCAGCACTTCGCCCGATTGGCCCCAAAGCTGGGACGCGGCGTTCCTCTATGCCGAACAAAAGGACGTGGTGATCGTGGCCGCGGCGGGGAACCGGATCGGCGGAAACGTCCAGGTGGGCGCACCCGCCACGATTCCGGGCGTCCTGACCGTTGCGGGACTCGACCGGAACCGTACGGCCAGCGTCGACGCCTCTTCGCAGGGAATCAGCATCGCCGTCTCGGCGCCCGCGGAAAAGCTGGTGGGTGGCTTGCCCGGGGGGAGCTATGAAGATTGGGCCGGCACGTCCGGCTCCGCACCGATAGTCTCCGGCGTCGCAGCGCTGATCCGCTCGAAATGGCCGGAGATGAGCGCCAAGCAGGTCATCAACAGGATTGTGTCCACGGCCGGGGATGCCGGCGCGCCCGGCAAGGACCCCATCTACGGTTACGGCATCCTCAATGCCGAGGCGGCCCTGAAAGCCGATGTGCCCGAAGTGGCGAGCAATCCGGTGGGATCCATTGCGGAATGGATACGGGTCCATCGGCGCGGGGACCTCAGCAACCCCACGCCTCAGCCAACGTCGAAACCGAGCATCCCCGCAGCCACCTTGCCGGATCCCACGGTTCCCGCGGCGAAGGCGCCCTCGCAAGCCGACACTGCGGTTCCGGCCGCGGTGGTCATCGGCTTTGGATTGCTTTTCGTGGCGATCGTCGCGGGCGCTTCGGTCCACTTGAGGCGCGCCTACCGGAGCTCCCCGGAACTTCCCGACGAGCCCGCGACCGGCGTGGTGGACACCGTGGATCCGAGCGGCCCGAAATAGCCTCCGGGGCTGGTGTGTAGCTTCGGGAAATAGTTAGTGAAGATTTTCACAAGGTGCTGTACTCTATTGTTATGGCAACCACCCCTGAGCTCATTGACCGTCCCCGTGTTCTCGTTGTCGGCGGCGGATACGTCGGCCTGTACGTAGCACTCAAGCTGCAGAAGAAGATCGCGAACGCCGGCGGCATCGTCACCGTCGTTGATCCCCTTCCCTACATGACCTACCAGCCCTTCCTCCCCGAAGTGGCCGGCGGCAACATCGAGGCACGCCACGCCGTCGTCTCCCACCGCCAGCACCTCAAGCAGACGGAACTCATCCAGGGCCGCGTCACCAGCATCGACCACCAGAACCGCACCGCTGTTGTTGCTCCGGCCGACGGTGGAGAGCCTTTCGAGGTCCCCTACTTCGACGTCGTGGTTGCCGCCGGCGCCATTACCCGCACCTTCCCGATCAAGGGCCTCGCTGACGAGGGCATTGGCCTGAAGACCATCGAAGAAGCGGTGGCCCTGCGAAACAAGGTCCTTGAGCGCATCGAGGTCGCCTCCACGATGACGAACGCCGCCGAGCGCGCCAAGGCCCTGACCTTCGTGGTCGTGGGTGGCGGTTTCGCCGGTATCGAGTGCATCACCGAGATGGAAGACCTCGCCCGCGCCGCCGTCAAGAACAACCCGCGCATCCGCCAGGAAGAAGTCCGCTTCGTTCTTGTCGAAGCCATGGGCCGCATCATGCCAGAGGTCACCGCAGCCCAGGCCGAGTGGGTTGTTGAACACCTTCGCAGCCGCGGCATCGAGGTCCTGCTCAACACCTCCCTCGACAACGCGGAGGGTAGCCTCAAGCTCATCAACCTGCCGGACAAGTCCCCTGCGCAGGAGTTCGAAGCCGACACCCTCGTGTGGACGGCAGGCGTGCAGGCCAACCCGATGATCCGTTCCACCGACTTCCCGCTCGAGCCGCGCGGACGTGTCCGTGTCCTCCCGGACCTGCGCATTGCAGGCGACGAAGGCATCATCGACAACGCCTGGGCGGCCGGCGATATCGCTGCCGTTCCGGACCTCACGGGCAGCGGCCTGCCGGACGGCACCTGCGTTCCCAACGCCCAGCACGCACTGCGCCAGGCCAAGCGCCTCGCCAAGAACCTGTGGGCCTCCCGCTGGGACAAGCCCATGGCCGACTACAAGCACAAGAACCTCGGTGCGGTTGCCGGCTTCGGCGAATGGAAGGGTGTTGCCAACATCAACCTCCTGGGCCGTATCGGCCTCAAGGGCGGACTCGCCTGGCTGGCCCACCGCGGTTACCACGGTTTGGCCATCCCCACCGGTGAGCGCAAGGTCCGCGTGATCTTCAACTGGCTCCTGGGCATGACCATGGGCCGCGACACCACCCAACTGCTGGACCTCGACAACCCGCGCGGAGCCTTCGTGGCCGCGGCCACCCCGGCCCCCAAGCCGGCCGCCGCACCCGCGCCGGCTGCTGAGCCCGCTGCAGCAAAGGCCCCGGTCACGGCTGACGCCAAGTAGCGAACGCCAAGTAGTACCGCCGACGGCGGCCGTCTCCCCGCGGGGAGGCGGCCGCCGTCGTCGTTTACCCGTCGTTTACCCGTCGTTGGCCCGGGTCCTGTCCTCGACGGCGGATGCCGGCAGGGTCCGCGACGGCGGGTCCTAGACTTGCAGCATGGCCGGCGAAAGCGATCTGACGACTCTCCTGACATCCATGCAGCCCGTGCTTCGAGACGGCGACTACGTGTACGCATTGTGGCCGCACGGGAAACCGCTCGAAGGCAATATCGAAGCCGCAGTCCGCGAAGCGGAAGGCCTCACCGTGGTGCTGCGCCGAGAGGAAGCCGGGCGCCTGGGACTGTCCTACGATTTCGTGGCGGCGTGGATCACCCTTCAAATCCACTCTGCGCTGGAAGCCGTGGGGCTCACCGCGGCAGTCAGCTCCGCCCTCACGGCAGCCGGTATCAGCTGCAACGTCCTGGCCGGCTTCCATCACGACCACCTTTTGGTTCCATCCGCCGAACGCGGGCACGCCATGGAAGTCCTTGGACTGCTGGGCCAAGGCGTGGTGCTTCGAACGGAGCGGCCGGCCGACCGCGAGTCCGTGCTGGCGCTCACCGCTGCCGCCTTTTCCACCAGCCCGGTCACCGGGCTGCCGGTCGAAGGAGTCCCGGCCGAAGTGACGCTGCTGCGCGAACTTTTCGACTGCGATGAGTACCTGCCGGAGTTCAGCATCGTGGCCGAGATCGCTGGTGAGATCGTAGGCCACGTCATCAGTACCCGCGGCTGGATCGGTGAGCTACGGCTTTTGGGTCTAGGGCCCGTCAGCGTCCAGCCGCACCTGCAGCGGCGCGGCATCGGATCTGCGCTCTTGCGGGAAACAGCGCGACGGGCCGACGATGCGGGAGAACCGGGCATCGCCCTGCTGGGCAGCACCGCGTACTATCCGCGCTTCGGGTTTCTGCCCGCCCGCACCCTGGGCGTGATGGCCCCCGACGCCGGGTGGGGAGACCATTTCCAGTTGTTGCCCCTCAAAGCATGGCCCGACGGCGTCGGCGGAACCTTTCGTTATGCGACGCCATTCGAACGGCTCTAGGAGACCCAGGAGGGGAGTGCCCTGGGTTACCATTATCCGGGCGCCCCAGTAGCCCAATTGGCAGAGGCAGCGGACTTAAAATCCGCGTGTTGTGGGTTCGAGTCCCACCTGGGGCACGCGCCGGCACCGCATAGACGGTGCCCTTGAGGTAGTGGTGGTGCAGCTGTGGCAGCGGGCGACACCGGGGGAGAGGGCCTACCTCAGGGCGATCTCCCCCGGCGGAGACGAACCCTCAGCTCGGGGTTCCGATGTCAGCTGACACTCCCAAGGGCGCTCCTCCCGAGGGCAGCAGATGCGTCAGGGGGTGGTGGGGCTTGCCGTCCAGACTCCCATCGCGGTGCTCCACTGGTAGGGGTTGTGATTGGCCTTGAACTCGCCGATTTCGCATATGGAGACGCTGTGGGGCGGGAGGGTGGTCACGCCGTCGCTGAAGAGGAGTTCAACCGGTTCGGGCTTGACTCTCTCCGGGCTCTCGACGTCGTTGAATGCATCTGCGTGGGGGCCGGTCAGGATGACGGCGGTTCGCGTTCCGTTGACCGACTGGCCCTGTATCCCGATCCGGACTTGAGCGTGCTCAACATCGGATTTGTTCACCAGCGCTACCTTGATTCGCCCGGTTTCGTCGGCTGTGGCGATGGCGTCCACGAGCGGGACGGCGCCGGCGGGTGTGTTGAGGCTGGAGGACGATACGGCGGAATCGACCACCCGCGGGCCGAGGAGGTTCGCGTACATGCTCATGACATGGAAGGTGGTGCGCTTGACGACACCTTCCGGGTGGACGAACAGGGGCCCGCGGGTGTTGATCGTGGGGGCGAGGTTGGCCATTCCGACGATGTCACCATTGCGTATGCAGCTGTTGAGGAAGGCCGCTGAGAAGACCGCATCGGCCATCGTGTAGGTGGCGTTGTTGTCGTTGAGGTCGCGCGCGGCGATGGCAGCGTCGTCGTTCCCCCAGGGGTGGTGCCAGCCTCTCAGGTTCCATTCGTCAAAGGCGATCTTCACGTGCCGCTGCCCGGAGGCCTCGATAAGGGCGCGTGCCATGGCAATCTGCTTCTCGGGTGCAAGGGTCAGGCCCATGCAGTCCAGGTAGGACGAGGGGTTGTTGGAGTAGGCTAGCTTGTCCCAGTATCCGTGGATGCTGATGTAGTCGAGGTACTTCCCGGCCTGCTCGAGCAGCGGGATGGCCCAGTCCGGCTTCTCGACCGCGGCCGCGAGGAGTTTGACTTCTGAATCGATGCGCCGCATGAGCTTGGCGGATTCGGTGACGAGGGACGCCCATTCCGCAGCCGATTTCGCGCCGATTTCCCAATCTCCGTAGTTTTCGTTGCCGATGCTCCAGAACGGTACAGCGAATGGTTCGCTGTGGCCGTTGTCTGCCCGCAGGTTGGCCCACTTGCTGCCCTTCTCGCGGTTCGTGTACTCGAGCCAGCTTGCCATCTCCTCGGGCGTCCCTGTGCCTGCATTCGTGCAGATGTAGGGGTCGGTTCCCAGTTCGCGGCACCATTCCACGAACTCGTCAGTGCCGAAGGTATTGGGGTCAACCACTCGCCATGCGGGGTCGTAGACTGGGGACCTGTCGGGCCCGACTCCGTCAAGCCAGTGGTAGGCGGAGACGAAGCAGCCGCCGGGCCAGCGCACGTTGGGGATCTTCAGTTCCCGGAGGGCTTCGAGGACGTCGACGCGGAATCCTCGCTCATCCGACAGGTGCGAGCCGGGATCGAAGATGCCTCCATAGATCTGGCGGTGGAAGTGTTCGATGAACTGTCCGAAGATGTGCCTGCTGTACTCGACCTGCCTGCGCTGGGGGTCGATTTCCATAGAGGCCATAGGTGTCTGATTCACGATGCTCCTTTGAAAGCGGCGTTCGCTGCCGAATGGGTGGAGGTTGGGCTGGGTTTTTATTTGAGGGCTCCGATGGCAAGTCCGCCGCGCCAGTACTTCTGGAGCGAGAGGAATGCGATCACGAGGGGGACGATCGAGATCAGGCAGCCGGCGATGATCAGTCCCCAGAGGGAGTGGCCGCCTCCGTTGTTCGCGGAGGCCTGGCCTTCCCAGAGGCCGATTCCCACGGTGATCGGGAAGAGGTTCTTATCGGAGAGCATCGCCAGCGGCAGGAAGTAGTTGTTCCAGTTCGCGACGACCGACAGCAGCAGAACGGTCACGATCGCGGGCCGCAGCAGGGGCAGTGCCACTTGCACGAAGGTCCGGAATTCGCCCGCACCATCGACCCGGGCCGCGTCGAGCAGTTCCTCCGGAACGGCGTCCGAGGAGTAGACCAGCATGAGGTAGACCCCGAACGGGTTCAGCAGGGAGGGCAGGATCACGGCCCAGATTGTGTCCGTCAACCCCAGGTCCGAGAAGAAGGTGAACGTGGGGATCACGAGGGCGGTGGTTGGGACCATCACCGAGCCGAGCAGCATAGAGAAGCTCAAGCGGCGGCCGCTGAACTTGAACTTGGCGAAGCCATAGCCTGCGAGGACGGCGAGGGCGGTTGCGCCGAGGCCGCCGACGACTGCGTAGAGCACAGAGTTCAACAGCCAGCGGATGTAAATGCCCTCGTCATAGGTGAACAGATCGGACAGGTTCGGGATCAGGTTGAAGCTCTTTCCGAACCACAGCGCGCTGGGGCTGGTGAACAGGTCCTGTGCGTCCTTGGTGCTGGCGACGAAGAGCCACCAGATGGGGATCAGGAAGTAGACGATCAGGAACCCGAGGAACAGGTATGGGAGGACGGCGCTTTGGCCGCGGAGAGCCCGGACGGTGGATTCGGTGTTGCCGCGAGGGCGGACTCCGCTTGGCCCGGGGGCGAGCTGTGGGGATTTCACGACAGGATGCTCCCTCGCTTGCGAGTGGCGAACATGAAGATGTAGATGGCGATCAGCACGACGATCCCGAGGGCGAACGACAGGGCGGAGGCGTAATTGAAGTTGGCATACGAGAACGCCTGGTTGTACGCGTAGATGTTGGGGGTCGTGTTCGGCTGGATGCTGCCGTTGGAGATCGGGGCGAGTATCTCCGGTTCGGTGAAGAACTGAAGCGTGCCGATCAAGGCGAACACGACGATCAGCACCAAGGAGGACGCTACCATCGGCACCTTGAGCCGCCACGCGATCTGCCAGCCGTTCGCGCCGTCGATCCTGGCCGCCTCATACAGGCTCTTGTCGATCCCTTGGAGGGCTGCGTAGATGATGATCATGTAGTATCCGGCCCACTGCCAGGTGACGACGTTCACGAGCGCACCGAAGATGTTCGACGGGCTGAGCAGGGCGGGCGCGTTCGCTCCGAAGATCTGCTGTAGCGGCCCGAACGAAGGGCTGTAGAGGAAGCCCCACATCAGTGCGCCGATGACGGCCGGGATGGCATAAGGCAGAAAAATCATCAGGCGCGAGAACCGCACGAAGAGCGAGCTGAATGCGTCGAGGACCAGTGCCACTGCGAGAGACACCGCCATCTGGACTGGAATCAGTACGAGTGCGAAGAGCAGGACGAAGACGACTCCGTTGAGGAAGTTCGGGTCCGTGAAGGCCTTCACATAGTTCGAGATCCCGGCGAAGGTGGTTCCGGTCGCCAATCCCTTGTTGAACAGGCTCAGGTAGAGCGCATACAGGAGGGGCGCGACGAGGAACAGCACGAAGACGATTCCGAAGGGGGCGACGAAGAGCCAGCCGACGTTGCGCCGTCGGCCCCGGCCCGAACGTCTGGGCCCCGGATCCGAAACCGGCTTTTGCCGGCTCGGGGACGCAGAGAGGGTCGTAGCCATGTTTCTTACTCCTTGACCGTGAAGCCTTGGCCCTGGGCGTACTTCACAAGAGTCTGCTGAAGCTGGTCGGCAGCCTGGTCGCCTGTCAGCTGCTGGTGGTTCATCTTCGTGAGAACGTCCTGGAACTGGGCGTAGAAGTACGTCTGGAAGGGTGCATAGTCCATGCCCTTGTAGGCGTTCTCCGCTGGGATGTATATGTCCTTATTCGAGGTCTCTCCGTTGAAGAACTGGGTCTTGTTGTTGGCGAAATCCGGTGAGTCCAGAGCCTGCTTGTTCAGGGGGAATATGACCTGGTTCGACCAGCCGTCCTTCAGCGACGCAGGATCTGCGTAGAGCTGCTCGGCGACCTTCGCTGCCAGCGCCTTGTCGCCGGCCTGGTTCGTGACCGCGAACGTCGAGCCGCCCCAGTTGACGGAGACCGGGTTGGAGGGATCCCACTGGGGCATCGGAGCGACAGCCCAGGAGCCGGATCCGCTCTTCCCGATGCCGGCACCGGTCATGTAGCCGGGCGTCCACGCGGCCGACGGGAAGGTAGCGTACTTGCCGGCGATGAGCCCCTGGACGTAATCCGTAGTGAACTGGTCTGTCGTGCCTACGAGGCCGTCCTTCACCAGGCCCGCCCAGTAGTTCAGAACCTGCTTGGACGCGTCATCGTTGACCTTGATGGTGATGGTGTTCTTGTCGGCCAGGTTGTACCGGAATGGCACCGCCCCCTTCTGGATCATCAGAGCCATGACCTGGGCGGGCGAGTTGGCGCCAAGGTCGCCGAACATCGGTCCCCCGGCGTCTTTGACCTTCTTGGCGTTCGCAGCGAACTCATCCCATGTCTTCGGGGGAGTGAGCCCGTACTTCTGGAAGATGTCCGAACGGTAGATCAGCCCCATCGGGCCGCCGTCTACGGGGATCGCATACACGGAATCTCCCTGGGACACGTCACGCCACGCGCCTGCGCTGAAGTTCGACTTCACGTCGTTGGCGCCGTACTTGCTCAGATCGACGAGGGCATTCTGGATTTCGAAAGTGGGAAGGTGGTCGGCTTCCAGCATGACCACGTCCGGGAGCCCCTTCCCGGCTGAGACGGCGGTCTGAACCTTGTTGTACTCCTCGACGCCTTCCCCAACGCTGGACCAGCACACCTGGACATCCGTGTGCTGGTTGTTGAAGTTGTCGACGACGTTCTTCATGTTCGGGTACCACGCCCAGACCGAGACCACAGGTGCGTTCTTCTGGACGATGGTGTTGCTGCAGTTGGACTTTGCGCTTGCCGATGCTCCGCCTCCGGAGCTGCAGCCGGTTAGGGCAGTTGCAGCTCCGACGACGGCGACTACAGCTGTTGCGAGCCGTCTCTTCATGGGGTTCTCCTCCTGGGTGACTTCGTTGTCGCCTTCTCGATGTATGGAAATGTGTGGCGGCACATCCGAACCTAATGCTCTGTTCTCATGGTGTCAAGAACTTGTTCTTAGCTTGTATCTGTATTTGTTCTTTTCATTGTTCATGGCAACCGACTAGGATGTTCATGCTGGCTCCGGAACTGACGGTATAGACGACCGCTGCCTCGGCCCGCCTGAGGCTCGCGCCTTGCAGCAGCCGATGACTGGCAGCAGCGGGAAGCTCGAATGTTCCGATTTGTTCAGCTACTGTTCATGGTGAAGGTCCTTGTTGGTGTCGAGATCGGAGAATGTTGGATGACCGAGGGAACGTCTTACCGTCGTGCGACCATGCGTGATGTTGCAGCCGCAGCCGGAGTGCCCCTTTCGGCGGTGCCGCTCGCGCTCAATGGCAAGCCTGGGGTGTCTCCCGAGCGGCGTGAAGCTGTCCTGCGTGCTGCGGGGGCGATCGGCTATGACCACACATCCAAAGCCCGCAAACCCCTCTATGGCCTGGTCATGGAAGAGCTGTCGCCGCAGGCCAAGGCGGACGGCTTCATAGACACCTTGCTTCAGGGCGTCTACAGGGGTGCTCGTGAGATCGGCGCCCAGGTTGTCCTCGGCCTCTACCGCTCCGGCTCTGACCCGGTCGCCGAGCTCTCCGACATCGCCTCCCGTCCACTCGATGGGCTCCTGATCGCAAACGGAGGGGACATCGATGCCGAGGCTATCGATCAGATGGCAGAGGCGAAGCTGCCCACCGTCCTGATCGAGAACCGCGTCGAGCGCGCCATTTCCTCGGTGAGCTCGGACAACTTCCGGGCAGGCCTTGAGTCAACTCGTCACCTCATCGAGCTGGGCCACAGGAGGATCGCGATCATTCCCGGATCGGAGCGATACGAGTCGCTCCATGAGCGCCATCGGGGATATGTGGTGGCGCTGGCGGAAGCAGGAATCGCTCCGGACCCGAAGCTGATGATTCCGCAGCCCGCGCATGCGGCCCGCAAGGGCTACGAGCAGGCCAAGGCCCTCCTCGATCTTCCCGAACCGCCCACGGCAATCTATGCGGTCAGCGACAAGAGCGCGATCGGGGCTGCGTCGGCTATCCGGGAGCGGGGGCTCACCGTCGGCGAGGACATCTCCCTGGTCGGCACGGACAACGTCGAGGAAAGCGCATTGCACTTGCCTCCGCTCACAACCTTCGATACCTGCTCTGCAGATCTCGGACGCGTTGCAATCGATCAGCTGGGGGCAATCATCCGCGGCTTGGACGTCGTCACCCACGCGGTCGTAGAGGGCCACCTCGTTGTCAGGTCCTCCACGTCCGTCGTTCCCACCGTGGATGGACGGAAGGGGTCGCGTCCAGAGCCGAAGTCGAGAAGCATCGGTCATGACTCCTCTGAGCCGGCCGGCGCAGTCCCCAGGCGATGAGGCGCGAGCCGTAGCCTGATTGGTATCGAAGGTGCTGGCGAGCTTAGGAATGGTCCTGCTCCCGGGTCATGCCACACGGGACTTCCGGCGTCAATTCCGGGGGAGGGGACTTAACTCCGCCTTCCCGGTTCATACGCTCGTCTCCTCTGGCTCCTCCAGCAACTTGACCGCTGCTGTCGCCTGCGCCGCTCCAACCGGGAGCCGCATGGCGACGCAGTATTCGAGTTTCATTGGCTGGTTCCCTTTACTTGAGGACCGTGAACGTTCACGGGTATATTCATCGTGAAGGCGCGCGGTGCGTTGTGTCAAGACTCACTTCGAGCGTCTGAGCACCCCGGCCTTCACCGCCGAGACTCGGTGTTGCCCTGTAGCCTGATGGTGCGCGGCTAGGCTCTGGCTGTAGGCTTGGCCCGGTTTCCCTTAGTGGGAGGTCTTCGGAGAGGAGGGCGGTTGGCACAGGAATCGTGGCGTCCGGCGGCTCCCCCGCGACGGCGCAAGCCGAGCATCAATGATGTGGCGCGGCTCGCCGGGGTCTCGTACCAGACCGTCTCTCGCGTCATCAACAATGCCCCGGATGTGAGCGCGGTGACCCGGGACCGGGTGCTGCGTGTGATTCAGGAGGTCGGCTACCGTCGCAATCGGACGGCCACCGCCCTTGTCACCAGCCGGTCGACGGTCATCGGGATCCTGACGGACGGCTCTCCGCGTTTCGGGCCGGTCGGGACGCTCATGGCCCTAGAGAATCTGGCGCGGCAGAACGGCTACGCGACGACGGTCGTGACCGTCGTTGAGCCTTACGAGGAGAGTGTGCCCAAGGCGCTCGACACTCTCGACGATGTCGGCGTCGACGGCATTATCGTCATCGCGCCGCGTCTTGCCATGGCTGCCGCAGTTTGGAACGCGGATGTCCGGGTGCCGGTCGAGATGATCGCGGCCGGGGCCTCCTCGACGCCGAACGTCTTCGCCTACTCGGAGAACCAGGAACTGGGAGCCCGAATGGCGACTCAGCACCTCATCGACCTCGGCCACACGGACATTGCCCACATTGCAGGGTCGATGGAGTGGTTCGACGGCCGTGTCCGCAAGCGGGGCTGGGAGGCGGCGATCCGCGATGCCGGGCTGGAGCCCGGGCTGTGCGTTGAGGGCGACTGGAGCCCGAAGTTCGCCTACGAGACGGGACTGCGTCTCGTATCGGAGGGAAGGGTCCCGCAGGCGATCTTCGCTGTGAGCGACCACACGGCGCTGGGCCTCATCCGCGCATTCGCCGAGAACGGTGTGCGCGTCCCGGAGGACGTGAGCATTGTCGGCTTCGACGACGTCGAGGGCTCGGACTATTTCCTCCCGCCACTGACAACCGTGCGCCAGGACTTCCCGGCGCTCGCCCAGGCCGGCATCGAGGTGCTCCTCGGGGCTGTCGAGGGGCGCGAGGTCGACAGGACCCCGAATGTCCCCACTCTCGTGGTGAGGGCGAGCGCCATCCCGGCGCGCCTTCGCCAGACCAGCCCCTGAACCGGAATTCACCAACAGAAAGTCGGAGCGGGACTCTTGACACAACGCACCGTGAACGTTCACGATAGAAAAATCGTGAACGTTCACGGAACGCGAATACTCAACGAGGAGGAGCCGCTGATCGAGCGCGACGACGTCGACGTCGTCCACGTCTGCACCCCAATTCGAACCACGCCGCGCAGCCCAGCTCACGCAGGCGCTCGTCAGCTCAGCGGGGCGGCGGATGAGTCAGCGTTCCCGCGCACGACAAGATTTCCACCAGCATCTGAAAGGGCCGCAGCCAATGAAACTCGGATATTGCACCATCACCTGGGGCGGCGTGGTAGGCCACCCGGTCGGGGTGACGAGCGTCAAAGACCTCTTCTACATGACCCACGGGTCCATGGACCGGGCAGTGAAGGACATCGCCTCCGTGGGCTACGAGGGCGTGGAGATGTTCGACGGCAACCTCGCCGAGTACGCCGACCGGCCCGGGGAGCTGCGCGGCCTCCTCGAGGAGGCGGGCGTCTCGCTCGTGAGCGTCTACACCGGGGCGAACTTCATCTACGCTGACATCCTCCCCGACGAGCTGCACCGCATCCAGCGCTCGGCGGAACTGGCGGCCACATTCGGCGCCGAACGCCTCGTCGTCGGCGGCGGGGCGCGACGCGCGGCGGGCACGACCGGCGAGGACTACCGGCGCCTCGGCGAGGCCCTCGACCGCGTCGCCGACATCGCGGAGGGCTTCGGCCTCTCGGCCAGCTACCACCCCCACCTCACCACCATCGTCGAGGGCCCCGAGGAGCTCGAGCGGCTCATGGGCCTCACCAGGATCGGTTTCTGCCCCGATACCGCGCACCTCGCCGCGGGCGGCGCCGACCCCGCGGCCCTGATCCGCAAATACCCCGAGCGCCTCCGCCACGTCCACCTGAAGGACTTCCGCCAGGATCCCTTCACCTTCCTGCCCCTGGGACAGGGCGAGCTCGACTTCCCGGACATCATCCAGGCCGTCCGCGAGAGCGGGTATGACAGCTGGCTCATGGTCGAGCTCGACGAGTACGACGGGGACCCGCGCGCTGCCGCCGAGATCAGCAAGAAGTATCTGGACGCTCTCCTTCACTCCTGATGCCCCATCGAAAGGAACCCATCATCATGAAGAACCTCAACGTCGGCCTCATCGGAGGCGGCTTCATGGGCAAGGCCCACTCGCTCGCCTACTCCGCGATGCCCATGTTCTTCTGGCCCGCCCCGGCCATGCCCATCCGCCACACGATCGCGGAGGCCAATGACCAGCTCGCCGCCGAGGCGGCCCGCCGCTTCGGCTTCGAGAACTCGACCTCCGACTGGCGCCGGATCATCGATGACCCGAGCATCGACGTCGTCGACATCGCCACTCCCAACCACCTGCACGCCGAAATCGCAATCGCCGCCGCCCAGGCCGGCAAGCACATCATCTGCGAAAAGCCGCTCGCCCGCACCGGCGAGGAGTCCAAGGCGATGTACGACGCCGTCAAGGACGCCGGCATCGTTCACATGGTCGCGTTCAACTACCGCCGCACGCCCGCCGTCGCCCTCGCCAAGAAGTACATCGAGGAAGGGGCCATAGGCCGCATCACCAACTTCCGCGGCACCTACCTCCAGGACTGGAGCGCCGACCCTAATTCCCCTCTGTCGTGGCGCTTCCAGAAGTCCATCGCCGGCTCCGGCGCGCTGGGCGACATCGCAACCCACGTCATCGACATGGCCCGCTACCTCGTCGGCGAGTTCGCCTCCGTAAACTCGATGCTCTCGACCTGGATCCCCGACCGGCCCCTGCAGTCCGGAGGTGCCGACGCGCTCGGCAACGTCCGCGGCGGCGACGGCCCCCGCGGCGAGGTCGACGTCGACGACGAGGTCATGACCATGGTGCGCTTCGCCAACGGGGCCGTCGGCTCCATCGAGGCCACCCGCAACGGCTGGGGGCGGAACAACTTCATCACCTTCGAGATCCACGGCACCGAAGGCAGCATCGTGTTCAACTACGAACGCAGGGACGAACTCCAGGTCTGCTTCGCGAACGACGGCGACGACCGCCGCGGCTTCCGGACCGTCTACACGGGGCCCGCCCACCCGTATGGAGATGGCCTGTGGCCGATCCCCGCGCTTGGCGTCGGCTACGGAGAGACGAAGATCATCGAGGCTCACGACTTCTTCAAGGCCATCGCCGAGGGCACGAGCGTGAGCCCGAACTTCGCCGACGGCTACCAGACCGCCCTCATCGACGACGCGATCCTCGCATCGGCAGAGAAGGAAGCCTGGGTCGACGTAGCCCGCGTGGCGGAGCTCGCTGACTAGGGCGCACAACCCAGGGGGTGGGGGCAGCGGTTACGCCGCCCTCACCTCTCCCGCCAACAGGAGGAAAGATGAACCCCTCACCCCCAGCAGACCGCAATCCAGCAGGACCGGAGGCCCAAGAAGCCTGGTTGATGCCGGTCTTTACCCCTAAATCAGGCCGCGGAGCTGAGCTGCGCACCACTCTCCAAGAGCTCCAGCATACGAGCCGCAAGGACCAAGGCTGCATCGAATACAGCGTCTTTGAGGTCGATGGACGATTCGTCCTCATCGAGGGCTGGGACAGCCGCGCCGACCTCGACAGCCACAACGAGCAGGCCCACGTCAAAGAATTCGTACGCGGTTCGGTGGACCTGCTCGCAGAGCCGTTCACGGTCACCCCGATCACCCCACTGGGCTGACGGCCTAACTATTCGAGGAGATCCCATGCCCCGCCCGTCGGACTCATCGTGGAGACCCCGCGACCAGCGAGAAACCACGGTCTTCAGGGCGGGGCCAGGGCTCTCAAACTCTCTACGAAGGTGCACGCGAGATGCGAACCGCGCCGCCTCCCTTGTTGCGCCGGCTGGTGCCGTGAAAGGAATTTAACCCCGCGTTCATGCGAAGGGCTCTCCGAGCAGGGTGGTGATCCACCGTTATTAGATCCTGACCTGCATATATGTGTTCCAGGACACATATTTGGTAGTACTCTCATGGAACATGTTCGAAGTGAAAGTGACTTCGGGCGAATGACCACGAATCAGACGCACCGCGGAGGCTATTTATGTACAGGAAGAAAGTCATTTCGGCGATTGCAGCAGCAGCCACCCTTGGCATGCTAGTTGCGGGCTGTGCGAATCAGTCTGCCCCTAGCGGCACGGAGACCTCGGGCGGCGGCGGCAGGATCAATATCCCTGCGATTTCCAAAGTCGACGTTCCTGCCGGAGCTGTTTTGCCTGCAGGCGATGGCAAAGCAAATTGCCCGTCTACCACCACCATTGCCTATGCCGGTGCCGAGACAGGACCCAACGCCCAGCTGGGCATCAACATCTTCAACGGCATCCAGCTGGCTATTAACCAGCACAACACCGCGAACCCCGGCTGCCAGGTCCAGTTCAAGAAATTCGATACTGAAGGCGATCCGAACAAGGCCACAGGCCCGGTGACGCAAATTGTTTCCGAGCCGGACATCATCGGAGTGGTTGGCTTGCCGTTCTCCGGAGAGTCCAAGGCAACGGGCAACATCTTCGAACAGAAGGGCTTGGTGCACATCACGCCCTCCGCAACCAACCCGAGCCTGACGAAGAACGGCTGGACCACTTTCTTCCGCGCCCTCGGCAATGACGCCGTCCAGGGTCCGGCTGCAGCAAAGTTCCTCACGGACAAGCTGCAGGCAAAGAAGGTCTACCTGGTCCAGGACGACTCTGACTACGGCATCGGTCTGGGAACCACGACGTCCCAGGCTCTTGGCTCGGCAATGATCGGGTCCGACAAGGTCGTCACCGGCCAGAAGGACTTCTCGGCCGTGATCTCCAAGATCATGAACGCCAAGGCAGACACCGTCTACTACGCCGGCTACTACGCAGAAGGTGCTCCCTTCGACCAGCAGCTGGTTGGAAAGGGATTCACCGGCTCCTTCGTGGGTCCCGATGGCGTGAAGGATGACCAGTTCATCAAGCAGGCGGGCGACGCGTCGTCCAACGCATACTTCACCTGCCCGTGCATCCCCGGCGAGCTGATCCCGAGCTTCGAGTCCGAGTACAAGAAGCTCGCCAACGCTGAGCCCGGAACCTACTCCATTGAAGGTTACGACGCAGTCACCGTCCTGCTCTCGGGTATCGACAAGGGCAAGCAGTCCCGCGCGGACCTGCTTTCCTGGGTCAAGTCCTACGACGCAGCCGGCCTGTCGAAGCACTACAAGTGGGACTCAACCGGCGAACTGGCAACGCCTGATGTTTACGGCTACAAAGTTGAGAACGGCAAGATCGTTCCCATCGGCGTCATCGGAAAATAACACCGGGCCCAGATGAATGCTGGGGGTTAGCATCCATGCCGACCCCCAGCATTTCTTTTGATTACATCAGGAAGTGCCATGATCAGTGAAGTAATTCCCAACCTGCTCCACTCTGTACCCGTGGACGACACGTGGATCACCTTCGACGTAAACTCCTTTACCCAAAACTTCTGGAGTTCAACCTTTGACGGGTTGACCTTCGGGGCAATTTACGCGTTGGTGGCCCTCGGCTATACCCTCGTCTACGGCGTTCTCAACCTCATCAACTTTGCCCACTCCGAAGTCTTCATCACGGGCTGTTACGGGGTGTTCTTTACCCTCAGTGCCCTGAATTTCGGCCCTTCTGCTCCGAGGCTGGCTTTTTGGGCCATCGTGGGAAACCTTGTCCTCGCCCTCGTGGTCGCCATTATCGCCTCCGCCTTGATGGCAGTGATTGTGGAACGGGTGGCTTATAAGCCTTTGCGCCAGCGCAAAGCGCCTCGCCTGGCATTCTTGATTACCGCCATCGGTGTGTCCTTCGCTATTCAGTACACCATCTACTGGTGGCGCGGACCGAGCCCGGAGGCAGCGCTGACGATGTTCCGGCCGCTCGCGATTTTTGACGTCTTCGGGACCATCATCGATTCGCAGCAGGTGGTTATTGTGATCGCTGCGATTATCCTCATGATCGCCACAGACCAGTTCATTCGGCGGTCCCGGACCGGCCGAGGCATCCGCGCCGTGGCGCAGGACCCGGATACCGCAACCTTGATGGGTGTCAACAAGGAAAAGATCATCGTGACCACCTTTATCATCGGCGGTATCTTGGCCGGGGCGGCAGCTTTGTTCTATGTCATGAAGATCCCGTCCGGCGTGCAATACAACGGCGGATTCATCCTTGGCGTCAAAGCCTTCGCCGCCGCCGTCCTCGGAGGCATCGGCAACGTGCGCGGCGCGTTGCTGGGCGGCCTGCTGATCGGTTTGATCGGCAACTACGGCCAGGTGCTCCTGGGCAGTTCCCAATGGACGGACGTTGTGGCGTTCGTGGTCCTGGTGTTGGTATTGATTGTGCGACCCGAAGGTGTCTTGGGTAGCTCGCTAGGAAAGAGTAAGGCATGAGCACAACAGACGGCCCCACGCTAATTCCCGATGATGCTTCAGCTCAGGAGATCGCCGACCGTGAAGCCAGGATGCGGCGCCGCAAAGGCTGGTTCCCGGGCCTCAGCGACAAATGGAATGCGCTCCCGCGCCAAACCCAATGGCTGATCCTGATCGTCGTCGTTGTCATTGCGTACTTGCTTCCCATCCTTAATCCGCCGCTGATCACGACGGAACCGGGCAACAATTGGCAAATTGCGCTCGCGCAAATGTCCGTCTATGCCCTGGTGGCTGTGGGCTTGAACGTCGTGGTGGGCTATGCGGGACTCCTTGACTTGGGCTACGTGGCATTCTTTGCCCTGGGTTCCTACACGGCAGCAATGCTTACCAGCCCGGATTCGCCGTATGTGCACATTCCCTACTTGTGGACACTTCCGGTGGCGATGGCGGTGGCCATGTTCTTTGGCGTGGTCCTGGGTGTGCCTACCCTTCGCCTCCGCGGCGACTACCTGGCTATCGTCACGCTCGGCTTCGGCGAAATCGTGCGCATCTTGGCCACCATCATTCCGGCGATGAAAGGCCAGGTAGGCTTCCAGAATGTTGGCCACCCTCCTGGAACGGATTCAAACGGCCAACCGATCTTCCTGAACTCAAGCGGAACTCCGTGGTATTGGTTGACGCTGACCATCATCATTGTGGTGCTCCTGGCCGCCGGAAACCTGGAGCGCAGCCGCGTGGGACGCGCGTGGATTGCCATCCGTGAAGACGAAGACGCCGCGGAAATCATGGGCGTCCCCACCTTCAAGTACAAGGTGTGGGCCTTCGCGATTGGTGCTTCCGTTGGCGGACTCTCGGGTGCTTTGTTCGCCGGCCAGGTTGGTTTCGTGAACAACCAGAAATTTGACATCGCCACCTCGATCCTGTTCGTCGCCGCTGTTGTCATGGGCGGCACGGGAAACAAAGTTGGTGCGCTTCTTGGCGGTGCATTGGTGGCATATATACCCCTCCGCTTTACCGCAATTGCGGAGTTCAAGTATTTGATCTTTGGTGCGGCGCTGGTGATCATCATGATTTTCCGCCCAGGCGGTCTCCTGCCGGCACGCCAGAGCCTCCTCGCCTACGGACGCTTGGCCTACAACAAGCTCAAGGGCGCCTTGAGCGACATCCCTGCTTCGGGCAAAGTCGTTTTGGAACCTGGAAAGGGGGCTGGCAATGAGCGAAGCAATTGAGCCGGATATTGATGTGGACGCACTCAAGGAACAAGGTGTGGACCTTGAGGTCGCCGAGAAGGTAGCGCCTGAAAGGGAAATCGTCACCAAGGTGGGCGAAGCCTTGGTCCAGGTCCAAAACCTGACGATAAAGTTCGGTGGCCTGACAGCCTTGGACAATGTCACTTTCGATATCAACCGAGGCGAAATCCTCGGCTTGATCGGTCCTAACGGCGCCGGCAAAACCACGTGTTTCAATGCCATGACAGGCGTGTACAAACCAACGTCGGGAAAGGTCCTGCTCGAAGGCCAGTTGCTCAACGGACTGCCGCAGCACCGGATCACCAGGCGGGGTTTGGCCCGGACCTTCCAGAACATCCGCCTTTTTGGCGAGATGACAGCTTTGGAAAACGTGGTTGTTGGTCTCGATGCGCGCCACCGCACGAGCGTCGGCGGGGCACTCCTGCGTCTGCCCACCCATGTCAGGGAAGAGAAAACCGCGATTGAACGCGGCATGGCATTGCTTGAGTTCGTGGGCATCGCTGATCATGCGCATTTCTTGTCGCGGCACCTTCCTTATGGCTACCAGCGTCGCCTGGAAATCGCGCGGGCACTGGCCACGGACCCTAAGGTCCTGTGCCTGGATGAGCCTGCGGCCGGGTTCAATCCGGCGGAAAAGGAAGAGCTCATGGCCCTGATCCGGACCATCCGTGACGACGGCTACACGGTCCTGCTCATTGAGCACGACATGAAGTTGGTCATGGGCGTGACCGACCGGATCGTGGTCCTGGAGTTCGGGAAGAAGATCGCGGATGCGTTGCCCAAAATTATCCGCGACGACCCGAAAGTTATTTCCGCCTACCTCGGGGAGCCTGAAGATGACCTTGCTTGAGCTGAAGAACGTATCCGTCCACTACGGCCGGATCCAAGCCATTTCGGACATGTCATTCAGCGTGGAAGAAGGCGAAATCGTCTCGCTCATCGGCGCGAACGGTGCCGGAAAAACCACCACCATGAGGACCATCTCCGGATTGCTGAGTCCATCGGCCGGCTCCATCACCTTCGCCGGCAAGGACATCACCAGGATGAAGGCGCACATCCGCGTCGTCCAAGGTATTTCCCAGGCGCCTGAGGGACGCGGAATCTTCCCCGGCATGACGGTGGAGGAGAACCTGGACATGGGTTCCTACGGCCGCAAGGACCGGACCAAGGTGGCAGACGATCTGGAGCGTGTCTTCGACCTGTTTCCACGGTTGAAGGAGCGTATCAAGCAGTACGGCGGCACCATGAGCGGTGGCGAACAACAGATGCTCGCGATTGGCCGGGCGCTGATGTCCAACCCCAAGCTGTTGCTTCTGGATGAACCTTCCATGGGGCTTGCTCCGCAGTTCATCCGCCAGATCTTCAAGATCGTCACCGAGATCAACAAGCAAGGCACTACGGTGCTTCTGGTGGAGCAAAACGCCAACCAGGCCCTCGCCCGTGCGCACCGTGCTTTTGTCCTGGAAACCGGGTCAATTACGCACAGGGGCACCGGCAAGGAGCTCCTCGCCAACCCGGCGGTCAAGGAAGCATACCTCGGCGTCGGATAGCCGCATGTGCCGGCACCCTCACGACAACAGGGTGCCGGCATCAGCGGCGGTGGAACTTTCGGTGCGGACCAAGCGTGGAAATTGGTAGCGTGAACTATCACTTCGCACCCACAGCAAGAAGGACACCCACCATGGCACTCGGCGGCAACCCGATCTTCAACGGAAAGAATTTCCGTGGAGCCACACAGGCTCCGCCTGTTCCCAGCTACTCCCACGGCCCGAACCGATACGGCCAGAACCAATACGGCCAGAGCCAGTACGGCCAGCCCGCCTGGGCGGCACAGCCGCCGATGACGAGCGACCAGCTGCAGCAGATGTACAACCAGCCCGCAGCCGGTCCGGCCGAAACCGGCCGTATGACTTTCGACGACGTCATCGTCAAGACCGCGGCGTGCCTTGCGGTGCTGTTGCTTGGCGCAGCCGTCACCTTGTTCGTGGCTCCCGGCACGGCAAGCCTCCTCATGATTGTCGGTGCGTTGGGCGGCTTCACCCTGGGCATGGTCAACTCCTTCAAGAAGCAGCCGTCCCCGGCGCTGATCCTGACTTACGCCGGCCTTGAGGGATTGTTCCTCGGAGGCCTGACCCGCCTCCTGGATGGCATGTTCCCGGGAGTCGGCCTGCAGGCAGTCATCGGTACCCTCGCTGTGTTCGGCGTGACGTTGGCTCTCTTCAAGAGCGGCAAGGTACGCGCCACCCCCAAGGCGATCCGCTTCTTCATGATCGCCACGCTCGGCTACCTCGTCTTCGCCGTCATCAACATGGTCATGGTGTGGACCGGCGCCGTCCAGTCGCCGTTCGGCCTGAGCAGCAGCGTGCACATCTTCGGCATCCCGTTGGGCGTTTTCATCGGCATCCTGGCTATCGGCCTGGCCGCGTTCTCCCTGGTCATGGACTTCACGAGCATCGAGCAGGGTGTCCGTCAGGGCGCTCCGGAGAAATACTCGTGGACGGCCGCTTTCGGCCTGACCGTCACGCTCGTGTGGCTTTACGTGGAGATCATCCGCCTGCTGGCGATCCTGCGCGGCAACGACTAACTAACGCGGGGTGGTCTTCGAGCGGCTTAGGACAGCCGCTCGAAGACCACGGCCATGCCTTGTCCTCCACCGACGCACAGGGTGGCCAGTCCCAAGGTGCCGTCCCGTTCGCGAAGGCCATTGAGCAAGGTGGTGGTCATCCGGGCCCCTGTCATGCCAAAGGGGTGGCCAAGGGCGATGGCGCCGCCATGAACATTGAGCTTCCCGGGGTCGATGCCTAGTTCGCGGGCGCTCGCCACTACCTGGACGGCGAAGGCCTCGTTGAGCTCCACGAGGTCGATGTCTGCCATGCTCAGCCCCGCCAGGGCCAGGGCCCGGCGGGAGGATTCCACGGGTCCCATGCCCATGAGCTCCGGGGAAAGCGCGCTGACGCCTGTGGAGACGATGCGTGCCAGCGGTTCGATGCCAAGCTCCCGCGCCCGGATATCGCTCATGACCACGACGGCGGCGGCGCCGTCGTTGAGCGGGCAGGCATTCCCCGCGGTCACGGTCCCTTCCTTCCGGAAGACCGGCTCCAAGGCGCTGACCGCTTCCAGGGTGACGCCGGCGCGTGGTGAATCGTCCCGCTCCACCACTGTGCCGTCTTTGCGCGTGTACGGCGTGATCTCCCGGGCGTAGAAACCGGAGGCAATCGCCGCCTCGGCACGGTTCTGGCTCTGGACCGCCCACATGTCCTGCTCCTCGCGGCTGATTCCGTGGCTCGTGGCGACGTTCTCGGCGGTCTGTCCCATCGCGATGTAGACGTCCGGCATCCGTCCGCCCATGCGGGGATCCGTCCACGGGGTGTTGGACGCCGCCCGGGCCGCCGTGCGGGCACGCGCAGCTTCAAACAGGGGGTTGTGCAGGCTGGTGTCCGTTTCCCCGGCCCCGACCCAGTTCTGGTAGCGGGACACCGACTCGACCCCCGCCGAGACGAAGGCATGGCCTTCCCCGGAGCGGATGGCGTGGAAGGCCATCCGCAGGGTCTGCAGGCTCGAGGCGCAGAAGCGGTTGATCGTGGCCGCGGGGACAGTGTCCATGCTGGCCAGGACGGCCACCACGCGGGCCATGTTCGAACCGGCTTCGCCACTGGGCTCGGCGCAGCCGAGGTAGAGGTCATCGAGGCCGCGGCCGTCGCTTGCTCCCGGGTCGAATGCCGGAATCTTTTCCAGTGCAGCAGTCACCATCGCCGCCGCGAGGTCATCGGGACGTTCGTCCTTGAGGGACCCTTTGAAGGCCCGTCCAATGGGGCTTCTTGCGGTGGAAACGATGACGGCCTCAGTCATGCCCCCAGCTTACGCCGGGGGCCAGCTCGCCGAAGGCTGCGCATGCACTCCAGTCAGGCGAGGCGTTTGGCCCCGGCGGCCGGGGTCACCGTGAAGATGTCCGGCGTCGTGAAACCGGCCGCCGCGAAGGCGCGTACGACGGCGTCGCGCACCTCCCGCTCGTGGCCCACAGGGGTGAGGGCGATAGCCGAGCCGCCGAAACCGCCTCCTGTCATCCGGGCGCCGATGGCGCCGTGGGCACGGGAGGTTTCCACCGCGAGGTCCAGTTCCGCGCACGAGATCTCGAAGTCGTCCCGCATGGACGCATGGCTCGCATCCAGGAGCTTGCCGATATGGGCGGGTCCGTCCGTCGTGAGTCGTTCCACGGTCTGCAACACGCGGTCGTTCTCCGTGACGATGTGCCGCACCCGTCGGAAAGTCGTGCTGTCCAGGAGGCCGCTGGCTTCCTCCAGATCGCCGATGCCGACGTCGCGGAGGGCCGGGACCCCCAGTACCTGGGCGCCCAATTCGCAGGAAGCCCGACGCGAGGCGTAGCCGCCGTCCGCATGCGAATGGGAAACCTTGGTGTCGATGACCAGCAGCACGAGCCCGGCTTCCTCGGCGTCGAAGGGGACCAGTTGTACGCTCTGGTCGCGGCAGTCCAGGAAGACCGCATGGCCCTTTGACCCGCGAAGCGACGCCGATTGGTCCATGATTCCGGTGGGGGCGCCCACGAAGTCGTTTTCGGCCTTCTGCGTTGCCAGGACCATGTCTTCGGCGGCCAGCCCCGCACCGCTCAGCTCGTTGAGCGCCGAGATGACCGCGCATTCGATGGCGTGCGAGGAGGACAGGCCCGCGCCCAGGGGGACATCTGAATCCATGAGGAGATCGAAGCCAGGGACGAGGATGCCGCGCTGTTGCAAGGCCCAGGCCACGCCGAGCGGATACTTCGTCCAGCCCCTGGCCGCTTCCGGGACCAGCATGTCGACGTCGGCTTCGGCCAGGCCCTGCCCACCGAAAGTGGACAGCAGCCGGACGCGTGAATCACGGCGGATCCGGACTGCGACCTTCGCCGTCTTGTCGATTGCGAACGGCAAAACGAAACCTTCGTTGTAGTCGGTGTGCTCGCCGATCAGGTTCACGCGTCCCGGTGCCTGCCATACGCCGTCGGGGGCTGAACCGAACGTCGACTCGAAAAGCCCGGACAGGTCGCTCAGGGCGGGGGCGTCGGGAGTGGAGGTCATGCTGGTGCCCCTTCGGGAATGGCGCGCTGCGAATCGCTGGCGACGGCGCGCAGCCGTTCTGCCACGGATTCTGGCGTTGTGTCGTTGATGAAGGCTCCCATGGCCGCCTCGGAACCGGCAAGGTACTTGAGCTTGTCGGCGGCACGACGCGGGGAGGTCAGTTGCAGGTGCAGGTGGCCGGAGGATCTCAATGAAGCGTCGAGGGGCGCCTGGTGCCACGCGGAAATGTACGGCGTGGGAGTTGGATATAGGGCGTCCATGCGCTTGAGCAACTCAAGGTAGACGTGGGCCAGTTCGTCGCGTTCTTCGCCGCTCAAGGCTGCGAGGTCCGGAACCTGGCGATGCGGGACGAGGTGGACCTCCAGCGGCCAGCGGGCGGCGAACGGCACGTAGGCACTGAAGAGTTCGCCTTCGAGCACCATGCGGCTCCCGTCCTGCCGTTCGGCCTGGAGGATCGAGGACGTCAGCGATTCCCGGCCCTTGGAGTTCTCGAAGTGCCGGCTGGCAGCGGCGCCAAGGCTTGCCGCCCGTGGCGTGACGTAGGGGTAGGCATAGATCTGTCCGTGCGGGTGGTGGAGCGTTACCCCGATGTCCGCACCCCGGTTTTCGAACGGAAACACCTGTTGGATTCCCGGGAGCGCGCTGAGCGCCTCGGTCCTGTGCGCCCAGGCCTCAATGACCGTGCGCGCCCTGGTTTCGCCGAGCTCGGCAAAAGATCCGGTGTGGCTGGGGGTGAACGAAACAACTTCGCAGCGGCCGTACGCGGGGCCCGCCGTTCCCCAGGCCGGGCTGCCCGGAATCGTCCCGACCGCCGGTCCCAGCGACGGGAAACGGTTCTCGAAAACCACGACGTCGTAGTCCGGCGCGGGAATTTCCGAAGGGTTTGCCGGCGTAGTGGGGCAGATTGGACATTGGTCCGCGGGGGGCAGGTGGGTGCGGCTCTGGCGGTGTGCCGCGACGGCGACCCATTCACCGCTCAGCGCGTCATAGCGCAGCTCGCCCGGATCAGCGCGCGGCGGCAGCTCACGGTGATCCGTCAGCGAGCCGGGGTCGCGCTCCGGTGAGCCGGCGTCGTCGAAATAGATCAGCTCCCGGCCATCGGCGAGGCGCGTGCTGGTAAGGCGAGTCATGGATTTATGGTGCCACAGAGTGATCAAAAAGGCAAAAGAACTAACAAAAGTGAACATCATGCTGGGGAGTCAAGCAACACGCGGGATGCAGTACGGTGGTGCCATGCCTTCCACCACACCGCCTTCCGCGCCGGTCGGAGAGACCGTATCCCGCCGCTTTGCCAGCGGACGCCAGTTCGAGATCCGCCGCGGTGACGCACTCGCCGTCGTCACCGAGCTTGCAGCAGGCTTGCGGTTGTTCAGCCGCGGCGGCGTCCAGCTCACCGAGAGCTACGGCGACGGGCAACTTCCGCCCGGCGCCACCGGAATTACCTTGGCCCCCTGGGCCAACCGGATCGAGGACGGGATCTGGTACCTCGACGGCAAGAAGCAGCAACTGGACATCACGGAGGTGTCCCGCAACAACGCGAGCCACGGGCTCCTGCGCAACTCGTCCTACGCCCTCGTGGCCGAAGACCAATTCTCCGTGACCCTCGAAGGCGTGATCTTCCCGCAGCACGGATATCCCTTCCTGGCCCGGCACCAGGTACGTTACGAGATCGACGAGGCGCTCGCGTTGCGGGTTTCCCAGAGTTTCATCAACGATTCGGCGGCCCGCGCTCCCTTCGTGCTCGGGGCGCACCCGTATTTGCGCGTGGGGGACGTTCCGCCGGAAGAGATGGTCCTGACGGTCCACGCCGGCACGCGGCTCGTGGCTGACGAGCGGATGATCCCGCGTGGTTCGGTGCCGGTCGACGGCGATTTCGACCTCGGCGGCGGCCGGAGGGTGGGAGGCCTGGATCTCGATGTGGCGTTCACCGATCTGGAGTTCGACGGCGGCATCGCACGCCAAACGCTGTCGGCGCCGGACGGGCGGAGCGTTTCCTTGGAGCAGGACGAAAACTGCGCCTACGTCCATGTCTTCGTCACGGATACTTTTCCGGGCCGTTCCAAGGCCGTTGCGATCGAGCCCATGACCGGCCCGGCGAACGCCTTCAACTCGGGGGAGGGCCTCCGGTGGCTTGAACCAGGCGGAACCTTCACCATGAGATGGGGAATTGTGAGCGCGCTGTAGGTGGGTTTCCCATCCGGCACTCCCTGCGGAATTATGGGTGAATGACGCCAGCACAGGACGCCACACCACCAAGTGACCCCGTTTCGACCGGGCGAAGGCCTGTGCCCGAGCGTCGCATTGCACAGGACATCCCATACGGAGTGCGGATCGCTGCCGCCTGGGCCTGGCGGGTGGGCCTCATATTGGTGGTAGTCGGAGCGCTTATTTGGCTGTTGGGGAAGGTCAGCTTCCTGATCATCCCGCTCATGGTCGCCTCGCTGCTTGCCGGCTTGCTCTATCCGGTCACGGTGTGGCTCAGGAAGCTCAGGGTGCCCCATGGTGCGGCCGTTGCCATCACGGTGGTGGGATTCCTCGGGGTCGTTGCGGGGGCCCTGGCGTTGGTGGGCCGGCAGCTGGCTGTCGGATTTGGCGAGCTGTGGCAGGAAGCGCTCACGGGCATCCAGCAAATCCAGGCGTGGCTCGCTGACGGGCCGCTGCATCTGACCGCGGATCAGATCGACACCTACATCCAGAGCGCCACCTCGGCCCTGCAGAACAACAGCAGCAGCATCCTCAGCGGCGCCCTGTCGTTCGGCAGTATTGCCGGGCACTTTGCCGCAGGCATGGTACTGGCCCTCTTCATCCTGATCTTCTTCCTTCTGGAAGGTTCCAGGATCTGGCGGTTCATCGTCGGGCTCCTGCCCAGGACCGCACGCGCAGCCGCTTACGGCGCCGGCCGGCGCGGATGGTCGTCCATGGTCAGCTACGTGCGCATCCAGATGTTCGTGGCGTTCGTCGACGCTGTGGGGATCGGCGTCGGCGCGGCGATTATCCAAGTTCCCCTAGCCCTGCCGCTGGGTGTCCTGGTGTTCATCGGTTCATTTATCCCGGTGGTCGGTGCCCTCGTGACGGGAGCCATCGCCGTGCTGCTGGCTTTGGTGGCCAACGGTCCCGTCAACGCGCTCGTCATGCTGGCCATCGTGCTCTTCGTGCAGCAGCTCGAAAGCCATATCCTCCAGCCGCTCATCATGGGCAAAGCCGTATCGCTGCACCCTGTCGCCGTGATCTTGTCCGTTGCGGCCGGTTCCTATCTCGCCGGAATCCCGGGAGCGCTCTTTGCCGTCCCGCTCCTCGCCGTAGCAAATACGGCGGTTCGCTATATTGCCGCGCGGACGTGGGAACATGATCAAGGACTGATGACGGCGTACGCCGGCGCAGGGATTGCACCACCGGACTCCGATGAGGAACCCACCATCAAGGAAATCCACGGTCCCGGCGCCAACGCGGGCGCACGGTCCAACAGCGGCGAAGGCGCCGCAGGTCAGCACGCGGCTGCGGAACGGACATTCCCCAAGGATGCCGCAGAGCACACCAACAAAGGAGAATAACCCGTGAATACCCTCGATACCCTGCCCGTCACCCTGGACGATGTCCTTAAGGCGCGGGAGCTGCTCGAGGGCATTATTACCAAGACCCCCATCGAGTCCTCGCGGGCACTGGGAGCCATGGTAGGCGGAGAGGTTTTCTTCAAATGCGAGAACCTCCAGCGGGCAGGTTCCTTCAAGGTCCGTGGTGCCTACGTCCGGATGGCGCGCCTGTCCCCGGAGGAAAAGAAGCGCGGTGTGGTCGCGGCTTCGGCAGGCAACCACGCGCAAGGCGTTGCTGTGGCGGCGAAAAGCCTGGGAATCAAGGCACGCATCTACATGCCGCTCGGTGTAGCGCTTCCGAAGCTTGCCGCGACCCGCAGCCACGGAGCCGAAGTTGTCCTGCACGGACACAACGTCGACGAGGCACTGGCCGAGGCGCAGCGCTACGCGAACGAAACAGGTGCCGTCTTCGTCCACCCCTTCGACAACGTCGACGTCGTCGCAGGGCAGGGCACCGTCGGGCTCGAAATCCTGGATCAAGTCCCCAATGTCGACACTGTCCTGATGGGCGTCGGTGGCGGTGGCCTGCTGGCTGGAGTCGCCGTCGCGATCAAAGCGAGGGCCAGGGAGCTCGGACGCGAGATCCGGATCATCGGAGTGCAGGCCGAGAATGCGGCCGCCTACCCGCCGTCGCTCGCCGCTGATGCCTTGGTGCCGCTCAAGAAGGTTTCCACGATGGCGGACGGCATCGCCGTCGGTCGCCCCGGCCAGCTGCCTTTCAGCATCATCCGCGAACTCGTGGACGATGTCGTGACCGTGAGCGAAGACTCCTTGGCCCGGGCGCTCATCTTCCTGCTCGAGCGGGCCAAGATGGTGGTCGAGCCGGCCGGTGCTGTCGGTGTCGCGGCCCTCATGGACGGCAAGATCGAAAACCCCGGAACCACTGCCGTTATCCTGTCAGGCGGCAACATCGACCCCATGCTGATGCTCAAGGTCATCCAGCGCGGCCTCTCAGCGGCCGGACGTTACATGACCGTGCGCATGATGCTGGACGACCGGCCCGGTTCTTTGGCCACCATCGCCCGCATCATTGCCGAAAACGATGCCAATGTGACCGGACTGGACCACACCCGCGTGGGCGGCGCGATCAGCATGGGCGACGTCTCCATCACCGTCAACCTGGAAACCAAAGGCCACGAGCACAGTGAGCAGGTCCTGGCGGCCCTTCGGGCCGAAGGCTTCCACCCGATCGTGGTGCACTGACGGGCTGCTGACCATGGCGCTTTACCGCAACGGGGACGGGCAGATTCCGGCCAAGGAATCACTGGCAGCCCGCGCCAAGGGCGGATTGCTGGTCATGGGTGGCTTCGTGGCGCTGTTGGCTGTGATCGAACTGGTCAACACCTTGATGTCGCATAGCCTCAACGTCATCTTCGGGCTGCGGCCGCGGAGCGTGGACGGCGTGTTCGACATCCTGACGTTCCCCTTGCTGCACGCCAATTTCGGCCATCTTCTGTCCAATGCGCTGCCGTTGGTCATCTTCGGATTCCTGGTGTTCCTGTCCGGACTCCGGGTGTTCCTGACGGCTCTTGCGTTTAGCTGGCTGGGCTCAGGCCTTGCCGTCTGGCTCATCGGCGGGGGAAGCGTGACAGTAGGCGCGTCGGGCCTGGTTTTCGGGCTCTTCGCGTTCCTGCTGGTGCGCGGCTTCTTCAACCGCAGCTGGTGGCAAATCCTGTTGTCCGTAGTGCTTTTCCTCGCGTACGGCAGCATCTTGTTCGGCTTGCTGCCGCTGGTGATGGGGTTCGTTTCCTGGCAGGCGCACCTTGGCGGGGCCATTGGGGGAGTGGTGGCCGCACTGCTGCTGCGCCCGCGTCGCCGCGCCCTGGCCCAGCCCAGTGGGGGGAACTAAGCAAAACGCCGGCCCTCCCCGCGAAGGGGTGGGCCGGCGCCGTTGTTTTGCGGAACTATCAGCCGGCGAACGGCTTGGCGGAAACAATCTCCACCGGAATTTCCTTGCCGTTGGGGGCGATGTAGCTGATCTTGTCGCCTTCCTTGTGCCCCATGATCGCTACGCCGAGCGGGGACTTCTCGCTGAAGACGTTGAGATCGGAATCGCCGGCGATTTCGCGGGATCCGAGCAGGAAGGTCTCTTCGTCGCCGGCGATGCGGGCGACGACGACCATGCCCTGCTCGACGATTCCGTCATCGGCCGGAGCTTCGCCGACCTGCGCGTCGCGCAGGAGCACGGTCAGCTGGCGGATGCGGGCCTCGATCTTGCCCTGCTCTTCCTTGGCGGCGTGGTATCCACCGTTTTCCTTGAGGTCGCCTTCCTGACGGGCGGCTTCGATCTTCTGTACGATCTCCGCACGGCCAGGGCCGGAAAGGTGGTCCAGCTCTGCCTTCAGGCGGTCAAATGCGTCCTGGGTAAGCCAAGCTGCAGGCGCGCTGTTGGTGGTCGACACGGACTTCTCCTTATGGATCTGACAAGCAAAGACCCCGCCGGTGCAGGCCACTCGTGGAACTAAGCAACCAACTCAGCGGGGTTAAGGTATTGATCCAGTGTAGTCAATCCTGTGGACAAACCCAAGCTCACTGAGTCGCGCGTCACACCTTTGCTATTTGGTGCTGCCAACAATCCAGCAGTTGTCCACGACGGCGGACACGGCTTCGGACTCGGTGCGAAGGATGGTTCTTTGGGCGGTTGTCTGGCCGCCGTCGGCGCCTGCCTTGGGGGCGTTCGGGCCGATCTCGACGACTTTCCAGCCGACCACCGCGAACTTGGAGTCCAAGGCTTTGACCGCGCATTTTGCGGTGGCATCGGGGCTCTTGGTGACCTGGAAATCGACCGAAAGCTCGGTGGCGTCGGTGGCGCTGTAGCCGATGTCCTTGAAAGACACAGACGACTGCGAGGAAGACGTGGTGACCCAAAACAGCAGCCCGATGGCCACGAGGAGGACGGCAATGACGATGCTCCGTTTGGTTTTCCCTCCGAAGGCGCGCTTTTGGCTGCCGTAGCGATTGGCTAGGCTGGTAGTTGCCGGCAGCGCCGTGCCCGAGGGGTCTTCCGAAGTCACCCATCCAGTTTAGTGGGCTTCCGGCGCCTCCCCGCACACAGCGGAGTCGCAGACGTTGGAAATGCCGGATCGGTACACAGCTGCCAGCAAACACAGAAAAGCATTACCCGGAAAGAGGAACCGTACCGGATGAGCACATCCACCAGCCCCGACACGCAGCTCCGGCTGCTCGCCGTCCATGCACATCCGGACGACGAGTCAAGCAAGGGCGCGGCAACCATGGCGATGTATGCGGCTTCCGGCGTGGAGGTCATGGTGGCTACGTGCACCGACGGTTCCCGCGGGGACATCCAGAACCCCGCCATGGAGTCGGCTCCGCACCCGAAGCGGGACATGGCAGGCGCGCGCCGCCTGGAAATGAAGCAAGCTGCCTCGGTGCTGGGAATCAAGCAGCGGTGGTTGGGTTTCGTGGATTCCGGACTGCCCGACGGCGATCCGTTGCCGCCGCTGCCTAGCGGCTGTTTTGCGCTTCAGCCCCTTGAGCGGGCAGCGGCACCCCTGGTCCGCCTGGTCCGCGACTTCAAGCCGCACGTCATGGTGAGCTACGACGAAAACGGCGGCTACCCGCATCCGGACCACATCATGGCGCACAAGGTTGCCGTCGAAGCTTTCGACGCTGCCGGTGACCCGGAGCGCTACCCCGGGACAGGCGAAGCCTGGGAGCCCATCAAGCTGTACTACGACCGCGCCTTCAGTCCCGAGCGTTTCCGGGCGTTGCATTTCGCACTCGAAGAGGCCGGCCTGCAATCGCCTTATGCCGAACGCCTGGCCGCCTGGCTTGAAGCCGATGCGGAAGGCCATACTCCGCCGAGGCCGACGCACCTGACCACCACGCAAGTGGATTGCGGTGACTACTTCGAGGCCCGTGACGACGCACTCAGGGCGCATCGGACGCAGATTGATCCGCTCGGCTTCTTCTTCGCAGTGTCGCCGGAGATGCAGCGTAGGGCCTGGCCGTGGGAGGACTACACCCTGGTCCACTCCCGCATCCCGACCGAACTGCCGGAAAAGGACCTGTTCGCAGGGCTAAGATAGGATCGCCGGCGATTTCTATCAAGCGTAGAAGTCGCCAACCGGCTGGAAACTCCCATAGAAGGTTTGAACCGTGCACCACTTTCTCATTGCCCTGGCCACGACCCCGTCGCCTACCCCGACCCCGTCGTTGCGCCCCGGCTTGTCGGAAGACCAGGTGACCCCGGGGACCTGGGGCTTCGTCCTGACTGCCTTCATCGTGGTGCTCACGACCTTCCTGATCGTCGACATGGTCCGCCGGATCCGGCGGGTCCGCTACCGCGCCCAGGTTGAAGAGGCCCTCAGCGCAGAAGACTCCGACGGCGATGCCGGCTCCGGAGCCCGCTGACCCGGGAACCACCCGGGAATGGCCGGGGGCGTCCAACGCCCTCGGCTCGGAACCGTCCGCCTATCTCCGCCAGCATGCGGACAATCCGGTGCACTGGCGGCCGTTCGGCGATGAGGCCTTTGCGTTCGCGGCGGCCCGAGACGTTCCCGTTTTTCTCTCTATCGGCTACGCCGCGTGCCACTGGTGCCACGTCATGGCCCACGAGTCCTTCGAAGACCAGGACACCGCCGATTACCTGAACGCCCACTTCGTGGCCGTCAAGGTGGACCGCGAAGAACGCCCCGACGTGGACTCGATCTACATGGCAGCCACCCAGGCGATCAGCGGCGAGGGCGGCTGGCCGATGTCCGTGTTCCTGACGCCCGACGGCTTGGCCTTCCATGCAGGCACCTATTTTCCGCCAACCCCACAGCCCGGAAGGCCGTCCTTCCGCCAGGTGCTCGAAGCGGTCCGCGAGGCGTGGCTGGAACGCCGGGACGCCGTCGAGCAGAACGCGCGGGCGCTCGCCGCCGGTATGGCCAATGCCCAGCTCGCGTCGGCGGTGTTCCTCGATAGGCCGTCCGCAAGCGTTGACATAAGCCTGCTGTCGGAAGCCGTGCGTCTTCTCGCCCGTTCCGAAGACCCCGACGACGGCGGCTTCGGCGGCGCTCCCAAGTTCCCGCCGTCGGCCGTTCTTGAGTTCCTGATTCGGCACGCTGCCGTGCCGTCGGATACCTCGGACGCCGCCCGCGACATGGCGGGCCGCACTCTTGCCGCGATGGCCCGTTCCGCGCTGTGCGACCAGCTCGACGGCGGCTTCGCCCGGTATTCCGTGACCGCGGATTGGTCCGTGCCGCATTTCGAGAAGATGCTCTACGACAATGCCCAGCTCCTGCGCGCCTACGTCCACTGGGTCCGGCTCCGGGGCGACTGGGTCCTGCCGGCCGGCGAGGCCGCGAGTGTGGCGTCCCGGGTGGCGGACTGGATGCTGGATTCGCTCGGCGTGGGCGATCCCGCAACCCCGGACGGACTCGCTTCCTCGCTTGACGCCGATACCGTGGTGGACGGAGTGCATCACGAAGGTGCGTCCTATCTGTGGACTCCGGCGGCCCTCGAGGCCGTGCTCGGCCCCGGGGATGGCGCGGCCGTGGCCCGGCTGATGAACGTGGGGCCGTCGGGAACGGTCTCGGAGCTTGGATCTCCGCTCCATCCCGGGCGTCGGCTGTCCGGCGCGGAATCGCGGTTGTGGAACCGTGTCAGGCCCGCCCTGCGCGCCGCGCGCTCGGCCCGCCCCCAGCCGGCCCGGGACGACAAAGTAGTAGCGGGCTGGAACGGCCTGGCCATCGCGGCCCTTGCCGAAGCCGGTGTGGTCCTGGACAGGCCGGAACTGGTGGCCGCGGCCGAAAGCGTGGCCGCGTACCTCATGCGCGTGCATTGGCGTCCGGCGACCGGCTCCTCAAAACCCGGCGCGGGGGTGCTGATCAGGGTCTCGCACGATGGCTTTGCGAGAGGGATCAGCGGCCTGTTGGAAGACTATGCGTTTTGCGCCGAAGGCTTCCTGGCTCTCTACGCAGTGACCGGCCGGCGGCGCTGGTACGGGTTCGCAGAGGAGCTGATCAGCGGAGCCTGCGCGCGTTTCGTGGTGGACGGCAGGCTGTCGGACTCCGTGGGGGAGTCGGCCCAGGTGTTCAACGCGCAGGGCCAGCACGCGGGCCTGGACCCCTTCGACAATGCGGCGCCGAGCGGGGCAGCGGCCTTTGCCGGAGTGTTGCTGAGCTATGCGGCTTATTCCGGTTCGCATGAGCACAGGGCCATGGCAAGCAGCATCCTGTCGCTCCTGCCGCCGATAGCCGTGCGGGCGCCCAGGGTAGCTGGATGGCTGCTTGCAACCGCCCAGGCGGCCGCCGCCGGCCCCATAGAGGCAGCCCTATCCGACCCTACAGGCCGGAAGCAGCAAGAACTCCATCGCGCCCTGTTGACCTCGCCGAGCCCGGGCATGGTAGTCGCGGTCCAGCCCGGTGTGGCTGGCGGAAAAGAGGCCGACGACGGCGCGCCGCCCGGGTCCCGCACCACGGAACCGGAGGTGCCGCTCCTTGAGGCCCGCACGGCTGCCGCGGACGGCTCGCCACAGGTGTATTTGTGCCGGGGGATGGTGTGTGACCTGCCGCTTGGCTCTGTCGAGGAACTGGTGCAGCGACTCGAAGTGATGACGGAGGCCGCCGGCTAGCTCAGCACGGCAATCATGATTGCGGCGAAATGCGCGGCGAAGGCCAGCACCGTGAGGGCGTGGAAAAGTTCATGGAAGCCGAAGTTCAACGGACTGAAGTTGGGCTTCTTGATCCCGTAGAAAACAGCGCCGGCGATGTAAAGGGCCCCTCCCACACAGATCAGGATCGCGGCGGGAACGTTCGCCGCGAAGAACTCCGGCAGGTAGAACAACGCCCCGCAGCCCAGTGCGACGTAGATGGGCACGTAGAGCCAACGTGGAGCGCCGGTCCATAGAACCCGGAACAGCACTCCCAGCAGCGCTCCGGACCAGATCACCCATAGCAGGAGCACGGCCTTGGGGCGCTCCAGGAGCGACCACGCGAGGGGTGTGTAACTGCCCGCGATCACCAACATGATGTTGGTGTGGTCCAGGCGCTTGAGGACCATCCTGGTCTTCGGCTCCCAATTGCCGCGATGGTAGACCGCGGACACGCCGAAGAGCAGCACGCCCGTCAAAGCGTAGATGGCGGAGGCGATTTTGCGATCTGTCGTCGGCGCCAGCGTCACCAGGACGATCCCTGCCGCGATGGCGAAAGGCGTGGCCACAGCATGTATCCAGCCGCGCCACCTTGGTTTGGTTGTGAGCAGCTCCGACATCGTTAAAGCGTAACCCGGGTACGGATAAGTTACTGCTGAGTAATGCGCCTTGCGCTGGTTTTCGCCCGCCCAGGTGTGCCGACTGCCGAGCTTGGGAAGGTAGCCTTGGTGGTGCGCCTACGGCAGAGGTCCGGAGGTGTCGATTGTTGTTTGACTGAAGGTCGGGCTGCCAACCAGGGCAGCCGCCGTCGTCGTTTGTTTCGCTTTTTACGTGTTGTTCAAAGGAAGTCAGGTGAGTGTCCGGATGGAGTGGCCCGGCTTCCTCTACGGCTTCTACGAGCGCAAGCTGCTCCGGTCCCTCGAGCAGGAGAAGATTCCCCGGCACATCGGCGTCATGGTGGATGGCAACCGCCGTTGGGCGCGGCAATTCAACGCCCCAACCAGCGAAGGCCACCAAGCAGGCGCGGACAAGATCCACGAGTTCCTCGGCTGGTGCCAGGAGCTTGGGGTCAAAGTCGTCACGCTGTACATGCTCTCGACGGACAACATGAGCCGCTCCGGTGAAGAGCTCGAACTGCTCATGGGAATCATCGCCAATACGCTCGACCGCTTGGATGACGACGCCAATATCTCGGTCCACGCCATGGGCGCGCCCGAACTGCTTCCGGACTACCTCGCCGAGCGGCTCAACAAGCTCACGGCCCGCACTCCGGTCCGCGAGCGGCTCCATGTGAACGTGGCCGTCGGCTACGGCGGACGGCGCGAGATCGTTGACGCTGTGCGGGAACTGCTGCACGATGCCGTCGCGCACGGCCGCAACATCACCGAGCTGGCCGATGAACTTTCAGTGGACGACATCTCGCGTTTCCTCTACACGCGGGGCCAGCCGGACCCCGACCTGGTGATCCGCACATCGGGCGAACAGCGCTTGTCCGGCTTCCTCATGTGGCAAAGCGCCTACAGCGAGTTCTACTTTTGCGAGGCACTCTGGCCCGCATTCCGCAAGGTTGATTTCCTGCGCGCCCTGCGGGACTATGCCGGCCGCCAGCGCCGCTTCGGTTCCTGACACGGCGCCTTCCCCGTGCGCTCCCGTTTACGGGAAGTTCACAATCTGTCTTCACGAATCGCCGTTTGGGCTAACCGGAAATGTAATCGCACGGGAATACGTTATTCCCATCAGTAGGCAAACCGCCTGCTGATCGGGGAGGCCAGTAGATGGAGCGAATCATCGCACCAGTTACGTGGGGGGCCGCGCCCGGCCTTCCGGCCGAGCCGCCTCACGAATAAGCCGGGTTCGCCCGGGGCTGGAGTCGATGTGGCTATTTCTGAGCAACTGCCCGTAGTCGTTTCCGACGGGGAAAGTTCAGCTACCTCTCGCACCAAGCGGGCCAACAGTGGGCGGACTGCAAAGTCCGGGACCCCGACCGGCCGGAGCTATGTGATTGACACTTCCGTTTTGCTTTCCGATCCGCACGCCCTGTTGCGCTTCGCGGAGCACGAAGTCATTGTCCCGATCGTGGTCATCACTGAATTGGAAGGCAAACGCCACGATCCCGAGTTGGGCTACTTCGCCCGCAAGGCCCTCAGGCTCCTGGATGACTTGCGCATTGAGCATGGCGGGTTGAATCAACCCATCCCGATCGGATCCGACGGCGGCACGCTGCGTGTCGAAATGAACCATGTATCCACCGAAGTGCTGCCGGCAGGATTCCGCGGCGCGGACAACGACAGCCGCATCCTGGCAGTCGCCAAGAACCTCGCAAATGAAGGCCACAACGTCACGGTGGTCTCCAAGGACGTCCCGATGCGCGTCAAGGCCTCCGCCATGGGGCTGTTCGCGGACGAATACCGCAATGAACTCGTCAAGGACTCCGGCTGGACCGGCATGGCAGAGATCGAAGCCAGCGAGGACGAAATCACCACCCTGTACGGGCACGAACCGGTGTTCATCCCGGCCGCGGCCGAGCTGCCCGTCAACACGGGCCTGGTGCTGCTCTCCAACCGGGGGTCAGCCCTCGGCCGCGTGGGCGCGGACAAACAAGTGCGGCTGGTCAAGGGCGACCGTGATGTCTTCGGACTACACGGCCGCTCGGCGGAGCAACGGCTTGCGATCGACCTGCTCATGGATCCCAGCGTCGGAATCGTCTCGATCGGCGGCCGGGCGGGCACTGGAAAGTCGGCCTTGGCCTTGTGTGCCGGACTCGAGGCCGTCCTGGAGCGCCGGGAACACCGCAAGGTGATCGTTTTCCGCCCCCTGTACGCGGTGGGTGGACAGGAACTTGGCTACCTGCCCGGTTCCGAGGCAGAGAAGATGAACCCCTGGGCGCAGGCGGTCTTCGACACCCTCGGTGCACTCGTCAGCCAGGAAGTCGTCGAAGAAGTCATGGACCGGGGGATGCTCGAAGTCATGCCGCTGACCCACATCCGCGGACGTTCGCTCCATGACGCCTTCGTGATCGTGGACGAGGCCCAGTCGCTTGAGAAGAACGTGCTCCTCACGGTCATGAGCCGTATCGGCCAGAACTCCAAGATCGTCCTGACCCACGACGTCGCCCAGCGGGACAACCTCCGTGTCGGCCGGCACGACGGCGTCGCCGCCGTCGTCGAGACCCTCAAGGGGCACCCGCTGTTCGGCCACATCACCCTGACCCGCTCCGAACGCTCGCCGATCGCGGCTCTCGTGACGGAACTGCTTGAAGGGGCGGAAATCTAGGCTGCGTTTTCGCGGAGTGCCGTGGCCGGGTTCGCCTGGCCACGGCCATCCGCTGACACTCGGGCGCCCGTCCCCGACGCTCGCTCACGTATGTCGGGTTTTTCACCGACGCCCGCTCACGTATGTCGGGTTTTTCACCGACGCCCGCTCACGTATGTCGGGTTTTTCACCGACGCCCGCTCACGTATGTCGGGTTTTTCCCCGAAGGAGTCTGAGGTGAGGCGAACGCTTTGGACTTCCACGACGTCGGTGCCTCATTGGCCGCGGTACCTGCCGTTGGCGCTTATTTGTGCGCGGGGGTTTGTCGGAAGGGGGGTATATGTGAGCGGGGGTTTGCCGGAGAGGGCGGTCTTACGAACGGGGGCCGATGTCCCAGCTGATGTGCTTCCGGACATCGGTGAGGTTCATCGATTCGGCGAGGAACAGATCGTCCAGCATGTATTCGTCCACCCCCAGGATCCGCATCCAGTGCCCCTGGCCGGAGGTATCGCCGTCGAGCGATTGGCTGGAAACGCACACGCCCGTTCCTGAGTCCACGCGCAGGAGCGTGCGTCCGGGGAAACAGAGCGGCGTTGCCGCATCCGACGGCAGGTAGCTGGATCCGGGCGTCGCGATGGTTTCGAGGGCTGGACGCCCCTCGTGATCCACTTCCCGAATGGGGCCGAACGATACCCGGTTGGACTCGGGAAACTCCATCGGCACCGGCGCGTTCCCGGCGAGCTCGACAGGATCGAGGGCCGCTGCGAGCCGACCGTTCCCAAAGGACGGTTCGCCGTAGGCCGCCTCGGGGCGCCGGCGGACCAAGCCGGCGGAGTCGTAAACGGGGGTCACCAAATGGGCCGGCAACAGCCAGGACTTGCGCTTGGAGCCAAGGTAAAGTCCGTCGCGGGAGTCGTTGATGCCCGTGGTGCTATGCAGCAACGCGCCGTCAACGGTTTCGAGCCTAAGCGCTCCCGGTCGACGCAACCAGGCGCGCACTGTGGCTCCCGTGTCGCGCGGCCGGTCCGCGTATTCGAACCTCAGGCTGGTCCATTTCCACGGGGAGGAACGGCAGAGGTTTCGGAAGGTGGAGGACATGTCGGCGTCGGGATTGCCTTGGATTTCTGCACTGTAGCGCCCCATATCCACAGTCTAAGGGTGCGTGACCGGCGCAGCTTTGAGAAAACCGATAGCATCCGAGGGTGATCCGACGACTCGGCGAATTGTGGGGGACCAGTTTCCCGGCCTTCTGGCTGCTGCTCGCTGCTTGTGTTTACTTTGCGGTCATGGCCACTCGCCTCACGGTCATCGACGTCCGCCACCACTTGCTGCCCAACCGGATCGTGTTCCCGTCCTATGCCATCGCCGGTGGGTTGCTGCTCGGCGCGGCGATAGCTGTAACCCTGGCCGGAGGAGCGGCAGCGAACCTCAGTACGGGAACGGCAGGGTCCGTGCCCGACGGCGGTGCCTCCTTCCTCGGGGTGCCCGCCTTGGGAATCGTGGCCGGGGGAGCAGTGCTGTGGGTGTTCTACTTCATCCTGCGCTTGGTGTACCCGCCCGGGATGGGCTTCGGCGACGTCAAATTGGCCGGTGTCCTCGGCCTTTACCTTGGGTATCTGGGGTGGGCGCATGTTTTCGCCGGAACGTTTGCGGCGTTCCTCTTCGGCGGCCTGTGGAGCGTTGGAGTCTTGGCTGCCCGGCGGGGAACTTTGAAATCATCAATACCATTCGGGCCGTTCATGTTGGCCGGCGCCGCTGCCGCGATGTTTGCCCTGCCCGCGTGAGGATAGCCGTGAGCAAGCGGAGCGAGAGACGGCGGTTTGAGCAGCCTTCCCCGCTGTCATTCGGGCATCGCCGGTGGGATACTCGCCCTACTGGCGGATCCGATCCGGAAACGGAGGCAGAGCTCTTGTTGGTGATGACTGATTCAACGAAAGCGGGCTAGGCTGTGGCGGTCCCGGACTTCATCCGGCAAATCCGTGAGAAGATCGGCAACGACCCGTTGTGGCTGCCCGGCGTCCGGGGCGTGGTCCTGGACGACGAGAACCGGGTCCTGCTGTGCCAACGGGCGGACAATGGCCGTTGGACCCTGATCACCGGAATGCTGGAACCAGGGGAACACCCGGCCCCCGGTTTGCTCCGCGAAATCTTCGAGGAGACTGCGGTCGTGGCGGAAACCGAGCGCATCCTGGCAGTGGGCGTGATCGGCCCGGTCACGTATCCCAACGGAGACGTGTGCGACTTCCTGGATATTGCCTTCAAATGCCGCTATGTCTCTGGGGATGCCCGCGTCAACGACGACGAGTCAATCGCCGTCGGCTGGTTTGCCCTGGGCGAGTTGCCTGACATCAGTGCCGGCCACCGCGAAACCATCCGGCTTGCCCTGGAACCGGGCTCCGCCGTCGCGTATCAGCGCGATTGACGGGCGGCGACGATCGCGCGGGCAGCGAAGAGGCATGCGGCGGCGCCGCAGACAATAGCGCCGACGATGGTCCACCATTCGCCCTTGGCGGAGGCTGTGGAGACCGCCAGAAGGCCGAAAAGGACTGCCCCTAATCCCCATCTAACTGCCGGGCTGATGTTCGCGGATTCTTCGGGCTCTGAACTCATGGGTTCCAGCCTAAGCGAGACGCCCGTATGTGGGACGCCACGGGGCACCGCAACTCCCAAAGGTTGCAACGCCGTGTTGGCCGGGAAAGCCGACGCGCAATCCGACTTTCGGCCCAGTGGACATGCCCTGTTTTGCATCCGGGCAGTGGACATATTCCTCATATGTCCACTCGTCCGAGCCAGCGGGGGGCATGTCTCGGGCTCAGCGCCGAGCATGTCCACTCGTCCGAGCCTGCGGCGGGCATGTCTCGGGCTCAGCGCCGAGCATGTCCACTCGTCCGAGCCGGCGGCGGGAAAACACAGGGGCGCCGCAACCCCCATAAGATTGCGGCGCCCATGTTGGCTCGGCCAGGCGATCATGAAATCCCACGTTCGGCCCAGTGGACATGCCCAGCCTTGCATCCGGGCACTGGACATATTCCTCATATGTCCACTCGTCCGAGCCAAGGCCGGGCATGTCCCCGCTCAGCGCCGGGCGAGCTCGCCGTCGTTGTCGCCCACCGGACCCACCGGCTCGGACTCGGGCTCGGACTCAGGCTCGACGGTCCCCTCGATAGTCCCCTCGGCGGTCCCCTCGATAGTCCCCTCGGCGGAACCCTGAGAGGATCCTCCAATGCGTTCGGCTTCAAGGCGTTCCGCCTCCTCGCCCCCGACAGCCTCGCCCCGGGCCACCATTCCGGCGGTGTCGGAGAGCGGGATCTGCTTGAGGGTGATGGCGAGCAGGAGGGCGGCCGCGATGAACGGGATCAGGTACCAGAACACCGGTGCCAGCGAATCGGCGTAGGCATTGATGATGGCGTCCTTGACCTGGACCGGCAGTTGGGCCAAGGTCTGCGGATCAAGCTTGCTGGTTGACTGTGCAGCCTGCGCAGCGGAAGCCCCGGCGCCCGTGAACGCCTTGGTGAGGGACTCGGCCAGCCGTGTGGTGAAGATCGAGCCGAAGACGGCAACGCCCAACGATGCCCCGACTTCGCGGAAGTAGTTGTTGGTGCTCGTTGCCGTGCCGATCTGCCCGGCCGGTACCGCGTTCTGGACCACCAGGACGATGACTTGCATGATCAGGCCCAGGCCTGCGCCGAAGATGAACAGCTGGACGCAGATGACCCAGATCGGAGTTGCCGCGGTGAGCGTGGTGAGCCACAGCATCGCAGCGATCGTGAGGCTCGCTCCGAGGATCGGGAACATCTTGTACTTGCCGGTCTTGGAGATGCGGATACCGGAGTAGATGGACGTACCCATGAGTCCGACCATCATGGGCAGCATGAGCAGGCCGGAGACTGCGGCTGAGGTACCGGAGGACATCTGGAGGAACGTCGGCACGAAGGCGATCGCTGCGAACATGCCCAGGCCCAGGGTGAATCCGATGGCCGTTGCGTTGATGAAAATCCGGTTCTTGAACAGGCTCAGCGGAATGATGGGGTCTTCGGCCTTGCGCTCCACGAGGGCGAAGAGGAAAGCAGCAAGCACCATGCCGGCGCCGAAGGCCCACGTGAGCGGGGAGTCCCAGCCCTGGTCCTTCTTGCCGCCGAAGTCGGTGAAGAAGATCAGGCAGGCCGTCGCGGCGGACAGCAACAGGACTCCAAGGATATCGATGCGCTTTTCGGCCTTCTTGTTCGGCAGGGTGAGGGTGAACCAGGCGATGGCGAAGGCCGCCAGGCCGACGGGGATGTTGATGTAGAAGGCCCATTCCCAGGTCAGGTGATCGACGAAGAAGCCGCCCAGGAGCGGACCGGCCACGGCGGAGAGGCCGAAGATCGCACCGAGGGGGCCCATGTACTTGCCGCGTTCCTTGGCAGGCACGATGTCCGCGATGATGGCCTGCGAGAGGATCATCAGTCCGCCGCCGCCCAGGCCCTGGATTGCGCGGAAGACCACGAAGCCCCAGAAGTCGGTGGCGAAGGCGCAGCCGATGGAGGCTGCCGTGAACAAACCGATGGCGATCAGGAACAGGTTCCGGCGTCCCAGGATGTCACCGAACTTGCCATAGATCGGCATGACGATGGTGGTGGCCAGCAGGTAGGCCGTGGTGATCCACGCTTGGTTCTCCACGCCGCCGAGCTTGCCGACGATAGTGGGCATGGCGGTGGACACGATGGTCTGGTCGAGGCTAGAGAGCAGCATTCCGGCGATGAGCGCCGAGAAGATGATCCAGATTCGTCTCTGGGTCAAGAGCAGCGGTGCTGCCGCTTTGGTTTTGAGAGTGGTACTCACGGTTGATCCTTCAGGGTTTCGGCGGGGTCGGTGTCCAGCGGTTGGGCGAAGAGCGCGCGTGCTGCGTTGAGGTTCCGATCCAGCAATTCGCGGTACGGCCGGGTGTTCTCTTCGGAAAAGAACTGTTGGCTCGTCTTCTTGGTGACCGCGCCGAAGACCGCGGCGGCCATGATGATCCCGGGGTGGTCAGCGGTGAGGCCTTCCCGGGCGGCGATGAGTTCGGCGAACTGGCGCTCGCGGACTTCGCCTTCGCGGGTCAACCGGCCCAGGAGCTGGGGCTCGGCCGTGACGGCTGCGATGAGCTGGCGGATCTCAGAAGGGCTGACGGTGGACCGCTCGAGGACCGCCAGGGTGAAATGGCGGAGCGCGGACAGCAGCGAGTCGGAGATCGCGCCGGTGCTACGGGCAGGGTTCCGGCTGAAGGCCTCCAGCGCCTCTTCGGGAAGCTCGTCGGAGAACGAGCCGATCACTGCGTCTTCCTTGGTGTGGAAGTAGTTGAAAAACGTCCGCCGCGATATTCCGGCTTCTTCGCAGGCTTCCTCGACGGTGAAGCCGCTGAGTCCGCGCTGGGCCGTCAAGGACCTTGCGACGGCGGTGATCGCCGCGCGGGTCTGTGCGCGTTTGCGCTCCCGGAGTCCGCCGTCGATAGTTGCACTATTTTCCACAGAGTGAAGTTTTGCACTTTTCCAATCAAAGTGCAAGAAACTATAGTGAATGAAAACGACGACGGCGGCCGGCACCTTCCGTGGAGAAGGTGCCGGCCGCCGTCGGGCTGGCCAGTCGGGGCTGGCGGGAAGCTAGGCCTTGTGGGCCGGGCGGGTCATGGTGGTGACGTCGAGAGCCTTGTCGAGCTGCTCTTCGCTCAGTTCGCCGCGCTCAAGATACCCGAGGGAGATCACGGCTTCGCGGATGGTCAAACCCTCGGCAACGGCCTTCTTGGCGATCTTTGCCGCTGCTTCGTAACCGATGAACTTGTTCAGCGGGGTCACGATGGACGGGGAAGCCTCGGCCAGGAAGCGGGCGCGCTCCACGTTGGCGGTGATGCCGTCGATCATCTTGTCGGCCATGACGCGGCTGGTGTTGGCCAGGAGGCGGATGGATTCAAGCAGGTTGGCAGCCATGACGGGGATGCCGACATTGAGTTCGAAAGCGCCGTTGGTACCGGACCAGGCGATGGCGGTGTCGTTGCCGATGACCTGGGCGCAGACCATGATCGATGCTTCGCAGATGACCGGGTTGACCTTGCCCGGCATGATCGACGAGCCGGGCTGGAGGTCCGGGATGGAGATTTCGCCCAGTCCCGTGTTGGGGCCGGAACCCATCCAGCGGAGGTCGTTGTTGATCTTCATGAAGGAGATCGCGATGTTGCGCAGCTGGCTGGAACCCTCGATGAGGCCGTCGCGGTTGGCTTGCGCTTCGAAGTGGTCGCGTGCCTCGGTCAGCGGCAGGCCGGTGTCGGCTGCGAGGAGCTCGATGACGCGCTCCGGGAAGCCTTCCGGGGTGTTGATGCCGGTGCCGACCGCGGTTCCGCCCAGGGGGACCTCGGCGACCCGGGGGAGGGCTGCGTTGATGCGCTCGATCCCGTAGCGGACCTGGGCGGCGTAGCCGCCGAACTCCTGGCCCAAGGTCACCGGGGTGGCGTCCATGAGGTGGGTGCGGCCGGACTTGACGACGTCCTTGAACTCCACGGCCTTGCGGTCCAGGGAAGCAGCCAGGTAGTCGAGCGCCGGGATCAGGTCGTTGATCAGGGCCGACGTCGCGGCGACGTGGACCGACGTCGGGAAGACATCGTTGGAGGACTGGGAAGCGTTGACGTGGTCGTTCGGGTGGACAACTTTGTCGCTCCCGGCGGCCGCGAGGGCCCGCGTCGCCAGCTCGGCGATGACCTCGTTGGTGTTCATGTTGGACGACGTACCCGAACCGGTCTGGAAGACGTCGATGGGGAAATCGCCGTCGTACTTTCCGGCGGCAACCTCATCGGCAGCGCTGGCAATCGCCTCGGCGAGCTCGCCGTCGAGCACTCCCAGTTCAGCGTTCGCGAGGGCCGCAGCCTTCTTGACGCGGGCCAGGGCTTCGATGTGTGCGCGCTCAAGCGTCTTGCCGGAGATCGGGAAGTTCTCCACGGCGCGCTGCGTCTGGGCGCGGTACAGGGCGTTCACAGGAACGCGAACTTCGCCCATCGTGTCATGTTCAATACGGAACTCGGCCGTGTTGGATTCTTGAGTGGAAGTCATGGGGCTAGCTTATGGCGAGCAGCCGCTTGACCGAAAACCGTGGAGCAAAGCTACGGCCGCCGGATGCCGCCCCGTCGGGGGCGGCCCGGCATCCCGCTTAGAGCTCGCCGATCCCGGAAACAAGCGCAGCGCGGCCTTCGTCCAGTTTGTAGGAAAGGCCGACGACGGCGGCCCGGCCGTCGTCGATCGCGTCGGAAATCACACGGGAACTGTCGGCCAGCCGGCGGGCTGTCTGCTTGACGTGCTCCACCACCATCTCGTTGACGTCCGTCTGCTCGTTGCGCATTGCCGTGAGGACGGAAGGCGTGATGCGCTCCACGAGGGAGCGGATGAAACCAGCTGGCATGTCCCCGGTCTCGACCGCACTCTTGGTCGCGGTCACGGCGCCGCAGCTGTCGTGGCCAAGAATCACGATGAGCGGAACGCGCAGCTGGGAGATGCTGTATTCCAGTGAACCGAGGACGGCGTCGTCGATCACCTGCCCGGCCGTACGGACCACGAAGGCATCGCCCAGGCCGAGGTCGAAGATGATCTCAGCGGCCAGGCGGGAATCCGAACAACCGAAGATCACAGCAAACGGATGCTGGTCCTCGACCAGGGAATGCCGGCGGGAAGCGTCCTGGTTGGGATGCAGGGATTCCCCGGCGACAAAGCGTTCGTTTCCTTCGCGCAGACGGCGCCAGGCAAGGGCAGGAGTCAGATAGGTAGCCACGGCGCTACTTTACGGCTTAGCGGTGGCTGGCTGCGAAACTGTGTCGCCCGGCTTCGTGCCCGTGTCCGCGGAAGCGACAGGAGCTGCGTCCATTGCCTTGACCACGGCTGCGGCCAAGGTGGAAAACTCGTCCAGTCCTGCGCTGCCGCTCAGGATGATCGTGGTGCCCCGGTAGTTCAAGACCATGCTGCGGTTGCCCTTGGCCGTGTCATGGAGCTCCCAGTCGTGGCCGCCGGCGCTACGCGTACCGGTCACGGGAGCGCTGCCGGTCTGCTGGAAAATCCAGGTCGGATTGGCCTTGCGGGCCTGGACAATTCCGATGAACGCCTGCTTGGGGGTGACGTATCCGACCTCCCACGTGGGCACGCCATCGCCGGTCCCGGATACCCAGCGGGCGTAGTTCGGACTAAATGTGTCGCCGGTATCCGGCGCCACAGGTGTGAAACCCGCCACATCTTTCGCGTTGGCTGCGGTTGCGGCCACGTCGACGTTGGGCCGGTAACCGTTGCTCTTCGGCGCCGGATTCATGAGCACGATCGGCAGGAACGCCAGCACGCAGAGGAGCAACGCGATGAGCATGCCAATGACCGAGGCGTTGGCCCTTTTGGCTGCTTTCGCCGCGATAACGGGCTTGACGGCGGGCCGACCGGCGTCGTCGGTGCCGGCTGCGCCGGTGCCTCCGTTGTCCGAGGGGGCGGCGGCAATTGCTTTGTCCTGCGTTTCACTCACGCTTCAATAGTCTCCTATCCAAGCGGCTAATACACATCGGCGGGTCCGCGCAAGGGGCGTTCCGGGAGTTGGTCATCCCATGACCATGCCGCCCCGCCCCGACTATGATCTCTTGTAGAGGAATCATTCAGGCCGCCAAGCGCAGCCATTCCTGGTCCCACGAATCGCGTCATCGAAGAAGAGGTTCACGTGTCTCCAGCGCCAATGTCCCAGAAGTATTCCACGATTTCGCCGGCGCTCGCCGTCGGGACCGATGAGCCGGACCGCAACCTGGCCCTCGAACTTGTCCGGGTTACCGAAGCTGCCGCCATTGCCGGCGGCCACTGGGTTGGTTTCGGCGATAAGAACAAGGCAGACGGCGCCGCCGTTGACGCCATGCGCTCCTTCCTCCACACCGTCCATTTCAACGGCGTCGTTGTCATTGGCGAGGGTGAAAAGGACGAAGCCCCCATGCTCTTCAATGGCGAGCACGTCGGTGACGGCACCGGACCGGAGTGCGACGTCGCCGTCGACCCCATCGATGGAACCCGCCTGACTGCCCTGGGCATCAACAACGCCCTCGCCGTGCTGGCAGTTGCCGAACGCGGCACCATGTTCGATCCCTCGGCCGTGTTCTACATGGAGAAGCTCGTCACGGGTCCCGAAGCCGCCGACATGGTGGACCTGCGCCTGCCGGTGAAGCAGAACCTGCACCTGATCGCCAAGGCCAAGGGCGTCAAGGTCAACCAGCTCAACGTCATGATCCTGGACCGCGACCGCCACCGCCCGCTCGTGGAGGAAATCCGCGAAGCCGGTGCCCGCACGAAGTTCATCATGGACGGCGACGTTGCAGGCGCCATCGCCGCCGCACGTTCCGGCACCGGCGTCGACGCCCTGATGGGCATCGGCGGCACCCCCGAAGGCATCGTCGCCGCGTGTGCCATCAAGTCCCTCGGCGGCGTCATCCAGGGCCGTCTGTGGCCCACGAGCGACGACGAGAAGCAGAAGGCCATCGACGCCGGACACGACCTCGAGCGCGTCCTCTCCACGAACGACCTCGTCACGAGCGATAACTGCTACTTCGCAGCCACCGGCATCACCGACGGCGACCTCCTCAAGGGTGTGCGCTACTCCAAGGACAAGGTCCTGACCCAGTCCATCGTGATGCGCTCCAAGTCCGGCACCATCCGCTTTGTGGACGGCGAGCACCAGGCCAGCAAGTGGGAAGGCTACGCCCGCAAGTAAGACCCACAAACCTTTCGTGCGAACTGGCAGCAAATGCCCTCTGGATCGAATTTTGGAGGCATTTGCTGCCAATTCGCGTTAATCCGCGGAATCCGTCCTGTGGATAACTCAATTTAGGACTCGAAGCCGGGCAAGAATTGAGCATGTCCCGGACTCCGATGCCCCCGCAGCTTCCAAACGGTTCCTTTCCGGCGTCGGCCGCTGGGACCCTCGGATTGAGCCAGAAGCAATTGCGCCGCGACGGCATTCTCACGTTGTCGCGTGGGATGCGCCTGCCGCTGAACAGCACGGGGACGGTGGCGGAACACTTGCGGGGTTACACCGACCTTGATTCAGAGTGCTGCCTTAGCCATGGCTCCGCGGCGCGGATCCATGGCATCAGTTTGTCCAAAGCCCTCGAAGAGGATTGGCGGATCCACTTGGCACGCCCGGGAGGGCGGTGGAAACCGCGGAGACGGAATGTAGTAGGGCACCAACTCACGTTCAAGCCCGGTGAAGTGATAGAGCTCGACGGCGTCCGGCTCACCTCGCCTGCCCGGACGTGGCTGGACTTGGCCCAATTGATGAACATCGACGACACTGTCGCGGCGGGCGACTCGATCGTCGTCGAGCACGGCGAAAACCATCCCAGGCCGCGCGAGGCCTTGGCAACCATTGACGATTTGAAGGCGATGGTCGCAGCCCACCCGGGAATGCGAGGGGTCCGCAAGGCCCGGCTGGCCCTTGATCTGGTCCGGGTCGGCGCGGATTCGCCGCAGGAAACGCAAATGCGCCTCATATTGTTGCATGCAGGTTTGCGTGAGCCCGTGCTGAACCACGTCATCTTCAACGCGTGGGGCGCTCCCGCTGTGTGGCCCGATGCCGCTTACGTCAAGGAGCGGGTCGCCCTCCAGTACGACGGGCGGCATCATGGGGAAGCTGAGCAGTACCAGAGGGACATCAGGCGCCAGTCGCTGACGGAACGGCTGGGTTGGCGCGAAGTCCGGGTCCACCATGAGGATTTGCTCGGACCCCGGCCGGAAGTGGTGGAGAAAGTCCGCCGGGCGTTACGGGCTGGCCGCGAGTTGGCAGCAGATGCCCGCAGCATCGGATTTTGAGGGCATCTGCTGCCAGTTCGCGCGTCAGAAAGAGCCTCAGCGGAGCTTCTCGCGCAGCTTCCGGGCCAGTTGGTAGGCGCCGTAGCGGAACTTGTTGACGGGAAGGTCCCATGTGCCCGGGTAGGCCATTTCGCGGCCCCCGAAGGACTTCTTGAAGGCAGTGAATCCGGCCCACTTGTGGTCAGGCTCGTCCTCCGGGGCCACGCCCCACAGGTCGACGTGCTTGAGCCCTTTCTCCTTGGCGTCCGCCATGAGCGTCACGAGCAACGGAATGCCTGCGCTGAGCTTGCGGTGCGTGTCATCAAGTGCCGCGTGGGCGTAGGTGCGCGTGTCGGCGGAGTCGTACGCCAGGGCGGCCGCTATGGGCTCGCCCTCGAGTTCGGCGATGAACAGCGTGCCGGCACCGGCCGGCATGAGGGAGCGGGCCACGGAGCGTAGATAGTCGTCGCTCTGGGGTTTGAATCCGTTGCGTGCGGCCGTCATGTGCAGGAAGTTCAGAAGCACTTCGATCTCTTCAGGATCCTGCGAGGACCGGAAGGTGACACCCTTCTTGTGGATGTTGCGGTACAGGTTCCGGTTGGTGGGCTTCATGCCCGCGAGGACGTCCTTGAAATCGCCGTCCAGATCCACAATCCAGCTCAATTCCGGCTGCTGGTTGGACGGCGCAGGCACCATGCCGCGTTCCCGCAGTACCGCGCCGGCGTCGGCGGCTTCGAACCCGGCGGTGACGGGTTCCATCCGGACAAACACCGCCTTGCTGCGGCGCGCGATCGCCACCAGTGCTGCTACGGCTTCGTCGAAGGCTTCCAGCGAATCGGCCACCGGTCCGTAAGGGGTGTAGATGACTTTGCCGGCGGGGTTCCTTTCCTCCACGGCGAGGAAACGCCATCCCGGCCCGGACTCCTCATGCACGGTACGGCCGATGGATCGCTGGAAGGACGCCCAGGCGGGCGTCTGCAGGAAGTACTCCACCGCTTAGTTCCCGAGGCCTGTTGTGACGGCAAAGGCGACGCTGGTTCCCGTCGCACCGGCAACCGGGTGCACCATGACAGGCTCTTCGGATGCCGGGATGAACGCACTCCCGCCGCGCTCCACTGCGAGCTCGCTCTTGGGGGAGTCGAGTACGACGGATCCGGAAACCACGACGACGACGGCGGGACCCGCTTGCGCCATCGGCACCGGTTCCGCTCCGGGAGCCAACTCGATGCGCTGGAGCTGGAATTCCCGGAACGGCGGCACATACAGATCCTGGCCGAATCCGGAGGTCCTGGGCTCGATGCGCGGTACGCCGAGGGAAGCGAATTCGATCGTCTTCAGGAGTTCGGGAACATCGATGTGCTTGGGGGTGAGGCCGCCACGGAGCACGTTGTCCGAAGCCGCCATCACCTCCACGCCGAGACCTTTGAGGTAGGCGTGGACGTTTCCGCCCGGAAGGTACACCGATTCGCCCGGGGACAGGAAAACAAGATTCAAGAGCAAGGAAATCAGGACACCGGGATCGCCCGGGAACTCGCTGTTGATGTCCACCAAGGTGGAGAGTTCCGCGGCGTGCTGACCCATCGGCGCGCCCGACTTCAGGATGGCAACCACCTGATCCGTCGCCGCGGAGACGGCATCCCCGCCGGTAATCAGCCGGGTGAAGGCGGCCTTGAGTGCCGAAGGCTCATCGGAGCCGGAGAGGTCCGCGATGACTCCGGTGATGACGTCAGGAACGTCGAGGGCGGCAAGGTCCAGAAGGCTCGCGAGGTGCTCGAAGACGCGCTGCGAATCGGTGGCCGGACGGAAACCGCACAGGGCGTGAAACGGGGTCAGCGCGAAGATCATCTCCGGCTTGTGGTTGTCGTCGCGGTAATTGCGCTCCGGTGCGTCCGCGGCCAGGCCTGCGGCATTTTCCTTCGCGAACCCGTCCCGGGCCTGCTGCAGGCGCGGGTGGACCTGCAAGGACAGGGGCTTGTCCGCCGCAAGGAGCTTGGTGAGGAACGGCAAGCGGGGACCGAATTCGGCCAGGCTGGCTTCACCGAGGAAGTGCTCGGGATCCAGGCTGATCAGGGCGTCCAAGGCGACGGAAGACCCGTCCGGACGGATGGCCACGGACGGCGAGTCCGGGTGCGCTCCGATCCACAACTCTGCCTCCGGACCGCCCGAGGCGGGCCTTCCCAGCAGAGTGGCGATCGCCGTCGTCGATCCCCATGCGTAGGGGCGGAGAACATTCTCAAGCTGGTACACGGCAGGGGATCCTTGTCATTGCGGGAGGGTTCATTCGGGGACGCCGGGGATGACCTCCGGGCGGCTGGCCGGTCTCCTAGCGGCTGCTGCGGGCGGAGACGTTCGCGGTGGAAAAGACTTCGGCGACCTTGTCGCGGAGCCTGGCCCCTTTCTCGGTGGCGGTGTTGTTGAGTTCCTGGGCGAATTCGATCAGCCCGCCGCGAAGCCGGACGGCCAGCTCGTCGGTTCCGGACGCCAAGATGCGCACTGCCAGGAGGCCGGCGTTGCGGGCGCCCCCGATGGAGACGGTGGCGACGGGAACGCCGGCGGGCATCTGAACGATGGACAGCAAGGAATCCATGCCATCCAGGGTCTTCAGCGGGACCGGGACGCCGATGACGGGCAGCGGGGTGACGGAAGCGAGCATGCCCGGCAAGTGGGCTGCGCCGCCTGCTCCGGCGATGATGACACGGATGCCGCGCCCATGGGCGTTCTGGCCGTAGCGGATCATTTCCGTGGGCATGCGGTGGGCGGAGACGACGTCGGCTTCGAACGGGATGCCGAATTCGGCCAGGGCGTCCGCCGCAGCCTCCATGACGGGCCAGTCGGAGTCTGAGCCCATGACGAGTCCGACGATCGGGGTTGCGTTCGCCGCACCAGCGTTTTCGGCATCCATGTTTTCTGCGCTCATGCACTCTCTCCGGAGGTGGTCTCGGCCGGCATGCGGCCGTTGCGGATGATATCGGCCACTACGGTGGCGCGGTGTCGGATCGAGTCGACGTCCGCCGTCGAGTTGCCGACGAGGTTCACGTGTCCGATCTTGCGGCCGGCCCGCACGGACTTGCCGTAGCAGTGGACCTTTGCGGCCGGTTCGTAGGCGAGGGCCTTGGGGTAGGCGCTGAAGAGATCCTCATTGTCGCCGCCCAGGAAGTTCTTCATGACAACCACCGCGCCCAGGGCGTCGGTGGCACCGAGCGGGAGGTTGAGGACTGCGCGCAAATGCTGTTCAAACTGGCTGGTGACCGAACCGTCCTGCGTCCAGTGGCCGGTGTTGTGCGGCCGCATGGCGAGTTCGTTGACCAGGAACCCGACTCCGACGCCCGGCGTTTCGAAGAGTTCCGCCGCCATGACGCCAGTGACTCCGAGTTCATTGGCGATCCGCAGCGCTGCTTCTTCGGCTGCCGCGGCGACCTCCACGGGAATGTCCTGGGCCGGCGCAATGACTTCGTCGCACACGCCGTCCACCTGCACAGTGTGGACAACAGGCCAGGCGCGGGATTCGCCGCCGGGGGTCCTCGCAACGAGCGCGGAAAGCTCGCGGCTGAAGTCAACCTTCTCTTCGGCCAACAGCGGGCTCATGGCTTCGAACCAGTCCGTGGTGCTCCGGGCGTCGTCGGCGGAATGGACGATGCGCACGCCCTTGCCGTCATAGCCGCCGCGGGGGGTCTTCAAGACGATCGGCCATCCGGTCTGCTCGCCGAAAGCCACGAGGTCTTCGACGCCGTTGACGGCAGCCCACGCCGGGTTGGGGAGCCCCAGGCGGTCGATCGCGGCGCGCATCACGAGTTTGTCCTGCGCGTGCACCAGGGCATCGGGGCCGGGCTGGACGTTGACTCCGGCCTCGATCAGCGCCCTCAGGTGCTCGGTGGGGACGTGCTCGTGGTCGAACGTCATGACGTCCAGGCCCTCCGAGAACTCAAGGAGCGCTGCGAGGTCCTTGTAGTCGCCAATGGGAGCCGTTGCCACGGCCTGGACCGCGGAAACGTCCTCACTTTCGGCAAGGACCCGGAGTTCAAAGCCAAGGGCGGTTGCGGCCGGGGCCATCATTCGTGCGAGCTGGCCGCCGCCCACCACGCCAATTACAGGAAAAGTCACAAGGTTCAGCCTACCGAACCAGCAGCTGGTTCCCAGATTCCGCCCGCCGCCGGGTCCTCGGCACCCCGTTCGAGGCCCTAGGCACGGAACAATTGGGCAAGCTCCAAGAAATCGGAGCTAAAATGGAGGCTTCGGCCCTTCGGCCCCTAGAACAACGGCCATGGAGGGTCATGATCAACACACTTGCAGATCGCATCCGCGGGCTCGCCTCGCTCTTTTGGCGCGAAGTAGCCAAGTTCGGCGCTGTCGGCGGTGTTGCGTTCGTCATAGATAACGGTTTGACCTACTATCTCATGCACGGCCCGATGTCGGACAGTGAGGCGAAGGCCCGTTTCGTCGGCGCCACCGTGGCCACGGTGTTTTCCTGGATCGCCAACCGCTTCTGGACCTTCCGCCACCGCCGCCAGGCGAACGTGGTGCGCGAGTTCGTGATGTTCATCATCATCAACGGCATTGGCATCGGCATCTCCACCGGCCTGACCGCGATTGCCAAATACGGCATGAACATCCAGGACAAGAACGTCCTGTTTGCTGCCGGAGTCGTCGGCATCCTGGTTGCCACCGTTGTGCGCTTCTTCGCCTACCGCTTCCTGGTGTTCAACCAGGAGCTCGACGAAGAGCCGGCCTTCTCGCATGACCACGAGATCATCGAAGCCCACCACAAGGCCAAGGCCAAGGCCATCCATGCCGCTAGCACCGCGGCTGACTCCGATGATGGCGAAGGCGCGGTCAAGCGCCGCTGATGCGCTCGTTGTCCAGCAGGTGCTGGGTGACGACAACGTCCGGGTGCACCAGGACTACTGATCCATCGTTGTTCCATGCGCCCAGTGCGTCCGCGAGGGCTGACTCCAAACCGTCGGCAGCGCGGATCAGAAGTCGAACGCCGGCGTCATGTTCCTTGGCGAAGCCGTCCAGCAATTCACCGTGCGAGTGTCCGGTTTCAGGGCGCCGCAGGGCCGGCATTGCCGCGTCCGGTTCGGCGTGCGCCATGAACACGTCGCCGTGGGAGCGGACTTCTGCCGCGTAGTCCACGACGCCGGGCGGCAGCTCTCCGGGCCAGCGCATCGCGAGTGCCGCGAGCGGCACGGCGACGACGGCGTCAAAGCCGGCTCCAGCGGCGACGTCGGGGGTGTCCGTGACAAGCAGGTCTGCGTTGCCGCCGTCGAGCACCAGCTCCATCCCCAGCTGCCACGCGGCAAGCGCCCACACGAGGGATTTCCAATGGGCCGGCAGGTCCAGGCGAAGGCTCATGCCGGGTTCAGCGTCGAACTCGTCCTGGAGCAGGTTGCTGGTCTTGGCCACCCAATTGTCCAGGACCCGCCCTGAGAGCTCCACCCGTTCGGCGTCCGGCCCGTACCAGATCAGGCGCGGGGAGGTGGCGTGTCCGGAACGCAGGGCTGCCATCAGGCTCATCGCGGGGGTGCTCATGGCTACATCTTGCCACGGGGCGCCCGGCCGGCGCCGGGCCGTGTGAATTGCAACACACGGTGGCAAGGGGTGGCGGCAGTGCGGCGTTCGTGGGGTCAAGTAATTTCCCTGAAATTCAATGAAAATACATCTTAAGTGAGGTGAAGCTTCCGTTTTTGCGCGGGGGCGCGCGGACGGGGCCGAAAAACCGCGGGCGTGGCGTGGCGGTAGTTAGTGCGGAAAGTTGATTATTATCCCGGCGCGGCTTGACTGCACGGTAGTTACACGCGTGTAATTAGATATCGAACGCCGCTGCGGGAGTATCGGGTACACAACCGAGTACCGAATGAGCACGGCAGCAGCTGCACACATCAGGAGGGACGCCATGGGGCAAGCGTTGCGTATCCAGGAAGATGCAGTCGTCGCGGAATATGCGTCGGTGAAGTACCGGTCGCGCGAAGTTCCGGGGGATTGGTATGTTGACCCGGCAGATCCGCAGGCGGCGGACCGCTATATAGAGACCACTAGGGAGTCGCTGGAAGACGAGGCCACGGCCTTTCTTGCTGCGCACGAGGCTCTCGTAGGAGGCACTCCGGCTGATCCGGAGGACGATCTCGACGATCCTCCCATGGAGCTGCGCCGTCCGCTCGACAACCCGGCCCAGCCGGTGTGGATCGGACTTCCGGGCCACGGGGACTTCGACGACGAAGGCGAACTTGGCTGGCAGACTGACGCTTTGTGCGCCCAGACGGACCCGGAGGCGTTCTTCCCCGAGAAGGGCGGCTCCACCCGGGATGCCAAAAAGGTTTGCGGTGCGTGCAATGTCCGTTCGCAGTGCCTTGAATACGCACTCGCCAACGATGAACGTTTTGGTATCTGGGGCGGGCTCTCCGAGCGTGAACGCCGCAGGCTGAGGAAGCGAGCGGTCTGATTCTCAAGGCAGTACACGTTACCGCCGTTGTCGTCTCGCATGACGGCGGTAACTATCTCCCCAGAACCCTGGCGGCTCTGCTGGACCAGACGCGTCCGGCAGATGCCGCCATTGGCGTTGATACGGGCTCCCGCGACAAGTCCGCCGCGTTGCTGGAGCGGGCTCTCGGCAGGGCCAATGTCACCAGCACTGGCGAACACAAAGTAGGTTTCGGTGCGGCCGTCATGGCCGGCCTGGCCCGTTCCGCTCCTTCGCAGGATCAGGGGACGGTGGAATGGATCTGGTTGTTGCACGACGACGCCGCTCCCGCCCCGGACGCACTCGCCGAGCTGCTTCAGGCAGTCGAGCGCGCTCCTTCGGTCACCGTGGCCGGCTGCAAGCAGTTGGCCTGGGATGCCGAACGCAGGCTCATCGACGCCGGGCTGTCCACGAGCCGCTGGGCCGAACGGCTGACGCTCATTGAAGCCGACGAACTCGACCAGGGCCAGTACGACGGGCGTACGGACACCTTCGCGGTGAATTCCGCAGGCATGCTGATCCGCCGCGACGCTTGGGAGCAGCTGGGCGGCTTCGACCCCGCGCTTCCGGGCGTCGGAGACGACGTTGATTTCTGCTGGCGCAACTGGCTTGCGGGCAACAGGGTAGTGGTTGTTCCGGCGGCGCGCATGTTCCATGTTGAGCACCGTCCCCACAGCCTCGCGACACCCGCGGCCGAACGCAAGAGCCAAGTCCATTTGAGGCTCACCCACGCTTCGCCGTGGAAGGTTCCGCTGCACGCGCTCGGCGCGTTGCTCGGGAGCATCGTCAGGCTCGTCTTGAGCATCCTGGTCAAAGAACCCGGTCACGGCATTACCCAGCTTGGCGCGACCGTTGCTGCGCTCGGCCGCCCCGGAGCGATCTGGCGTTCCAGGCGGAACGCGGCCCGGACGCGACGCGTGCCACGGTCAATGGTCAAGGGCCTGCAGACTCCGCGCCGCGAGGTCTGGGCCCACCGCCGCTCCCTCGTCGAGGCGATTGGCGCGGACGAATTCCAGGAGACGGATTCGCTCGCTCCGGAACCGAGCGGCGACGCCGGTGACGATTTCGCAGCCCTCGCAACGAACGAACGGGGTTGGATCGGAACGGGCGCTGTGGCCGCCGCGTTTGTTGCGCTGGCAGCTTCCATCGTGGGGCTGTCGGGGCTCCTGGGGGCAGGCACGGTGACGGGCGGAGGCCTCTTGCCGTTGTCCGCCGTGGGCGACATCTGGCGGTCCGCGTCCACTTGGTGGATTGGCTTGGGTGCAGGCTTCCCCGGCCATGGCGATCCCTTCGCCTACATCCTGTGGCTTGTGTCCTTGCTCGGGGGAGGTAACTCCAGCACGGCCATCGTGTGGCTGTTGTTGCTCGCGATGCCCCTGGCGGGCCTGGGCGCCTGGTTTGCCGCGGGCGCGATGACCACGCTGCGCCGCTACCGTTTCATTGCGGCGCTGATCTGGGCCGGAGCGCCGGCCCTCCAAGTCGCATTGAACCAGGGAAGGGCCGGCGCCCTCGTAGCCCACGTCGCGATGCCCCTGCTGGTGCTGGCCCTCCTCCGGGCCACCGGATCGGCACTCGGGCCGGGCACTACGTCGGAGCAGCAACAGAATCACCTTCGGCCCCAGGCATCCGGCTACGCCGCAGCCAAGCCGTTGACGGGCAAGCCGGGCGTCAACGGCACTCCGTCGTGGACGGCGGCCGCCGCGGCCGGCCTGGCGCTGGCCGTGGTGACGGCCTCTGCACCCTCCCTGCTGCCTCCCTTTGCAGTCCTCATTGTCTTTTGCGGCATCGCCTTGGGGCGGCGCGGGCGGACCATCTGGTGGTCACTCCTTCCGAGCGCCGCGCTTTTTGCACCGTACGTCCTCTCGGTCCTTGAACGGCCCCGCAGCCTGCTCGCCGATCCCGGCCTCCCGCTGGGATTCGAAGCCGCACCGTTATGGCAGCAATTGCTTGGCCAACCCTTGAAATTCGACGTCAACGGCGGTTTGGCCGGCTTGGGACTATTCGGTCCGTCGGGTATTCCGTGGGCGCTGGCGCTTGCCCTGCTGCTCGGTGCCCCGCTCCTGCTACTGTCAATTGCCGCGCTCTTTGTGCCCGGACGGCGATCGCGCGTCACGCGTTTCCTCTGGGCCGGGGCCCTTTTGCACCTCGCATGGGCATGGCTCGCCGGACACGTGGCAACCGGTGTCGACGGCAACCTGCTCGTCGCCCCTTTCACGGGGCCGGCAGTTTCCGCCGCCGGGTTCGCGTTCCTGGGAGCGGCGCTGATCGGCGCCGACAACCTCTTCCAGCTGAAAACCACGGCAGAGCACGGCCGCCCGGTCCGGCGCGCGGCAGTGCGGATCGTCTCCGCTGCAGCAACGCTTCTGCTCATTGCCGGCCCCCTGGCCAGCATGGGCCTGTGGGCAACCCAGAACGTGCTGGGCAGCGCAGGCACCTCGGCTTCGGCCAGCGGGGCACTTGGCACGCCGCGCCTGGTCCAGCCCGCAGGGCAGGGCACCTTGCCGGCCACCGCCGTCGACCACGGCCAGGGCCCGGCACAGACCCGTACGCTGGTCATCACCGCCGGTGAGAACGGTGGCTACACGTCATCCCTCATGCGCGGAGCCGGCACCACATTGGACTCGCTCTCGACTATTGCTGCGGGTCGCTTCATCGTGGGATCACCCGGACAGGAACGCCTCGTAGCCGACGACGACGCTACCGCGTCCATCCGGAACGCCGTTGCCACGATTGTCGCGGGAACAGGCGTAGACCCCCGGCCCGCCCTTGAGCAGCTCGGTGCCGGATTCGTGGTCCTGAAATCAGCCGACACCGCTGCCCAGCTGATGGCCAACCGGATCGATTCCGTTCCCGGCCTGGTGGCTGTGGGCAAAACCGATTCGGGGTGGCTGTGGCGGGTCACGCCGCTCAACCAGGCCGCCGCAGCCGACGCCGAGACGGCGCACCGCGTCAGGGTGGTGGATGCCAAGGGTGCCGTTGTTGCGCTCCTGCCCTCCTTCGGAACCTCTGCCGCCGGCAACATCCCGGCCGGCGGGGACGGACGCCTGCTGGTGCTCGCTGAGCGGTCAGACGCCGGTTGGAGCGCTTGGCTGGATGGCCGCCGACTGAGCCCGACGACGTCCGGATGGGCCCAAGCATTCACCTTGCCGACTACAGGCGGCCAGATCGAGATCCGCTACACCACCGTTTGGGAGCCTTGGCTCAGCATTCTTCAGGCCGTAGTGATTGGATTGACCGTCCTGCTGGCCATCCCCATGCCTGCCCGCAGGCCGCAGGCCAGTCTCCTGAAGGAACAAAACTCCCTCCGTAAGGAGTACAGCAGTGTCTGACAACCAAGGCCCGGCACCCGAGGCCAGAGCGGGGTCGGGGAAGCGCAGCCAGCGCAAAGCCGGGAACAAGAACAAGGCCGTGGTGTTGGGAGCGCTTTCGGCGACTTTGCTCCTTGCTGCAGGCGCCGGGATGGTGTCGGCGGCATCCATCCTGCCGGCCCCGTCGGGAAGCAAAACGCTGGACATGTCCCTCGCGGATGTCCCGGCGGGCGGGACAACCGCAGTGTGTCCGGCACCTCCCCGGCTCCCCGAGGGAACCGCCGCAGGCACCGACAGCCAATTCAGCCCTGTTTCGCGTTCGGCGAAGAGCTTCCTGGATGCGGTGGTGCTCAGTGACGCCTCCGGATCCGTTCCCGGGAGCAACCTCGCCGCGCTCGGAGGCTCGGCGATCGCGGAGATTGCCAAGCCCCCGGCCCCCGCCCAGCCCTCGGCGTCGGGGCCTCCGGTGCTGAACGCCGGCGTCGTTGCCCAGAGGCCCACGGGCGACGTCACCGTGGTGGGCGCCGATCCAGTCAGCGGCCAGAAGGCCGCGGTGGCGGGTTTGATGAGCTACACCGCGGGCGACGGCGACCTCCGCGGGATGGCTGCGGCGCCCTGCCAGCAGCCGGTCAACGATGCCTGGCTCCTGGGTGCAAACACCGCCCTGGGGCGAACAGCGGTTTTGACAATCAGCAACGCTTCGGGCACACCGGCTACCGTCAATCTCGAGCTGTTCGGACCCCGTGGACAGATCCAAGCCCCGGACAGCCGCGGCTTGCTGGTCTCGCCGGGCGCTACCCGGTCCATCAACTTGGCCGGACTGGCCCCGAACGAGGGCCAGCTCTCGGTGCATCTGCGCAGCAACGGCGGCCCGGTCTCGGCAACCATCCAGCAGAGCGTTCTCCGGGGCCTCACCGCCGGTGGTGTCGAGCTCATTACGCCCGGTGCCGGAGCAGCCGACACCCAGGTCATGACCGGGGTGGACGTCCAGGACCCGGCCGCCGTGAAGTCACTCGCGGACAAGCCCGGCTTTGCCGACGTCGTACCGGCCCTGCAGATCACCGTCCCCGGTCCTGTGGACGCCGTCGTGGACGTGCGTTTGTTCGGACCGAACGGCCAGCGCGCTTTGCCAGGCGGGGGAGCGGTGACCGCCAAAGCGGGTTCGGTTACAGAAGTGCCGCTCACGGGCGTTCCGGCCGGCATGTATACCGTCAGCGCTACTTCGGATATTTCCTTCGCAGCGTCCTCCCGCGTAACGCGGGGGCTCAAAGCCGAGGATCCCGTCGATTTCGCCTGGTCTCCGGCCGCGGTCCGTTTGGGTAGCCAGCACGTGATCGCGGTGCCCCAAGGCGGAAGCCGCTTCCTAAGCTTCGGCGTGCCGACGGGCCGGGCCACGGTCAGCTACACGCCGGTCACCTCGGACGGCAAGGTACACAAGGCGCAAACGGTCGATATCGCAGGGGGAACCACCGCGGTGATCGGCGTTCCGGACAAGTCCGACGGCGCCGCGGTCTCGGGGTATATCGTCTCGGCGGCAGGTGACGCGGCCTACGGCGCGCTGGTGCTTGGCCAGGGCGAGCAGGCCGGCGTTTCGGTCGTGGCCATCCAGGATGGCGCTGCGGGCCACGAAAAAGTACAGGTTACGCTGGGTTACTGATACCGACGGCGGTAAACGGGGTCCAGGGTCTCCGGCGGCACCCCGAGCATCTCGGCGGTGTACTCGACGACCACGTCGTGCACCAGGTCCTGGAGGTCCTCGCGGCCGCCGGTCGTGTGCTCGACGACGCGCCGATAGATGGTGATGACGGGTCCTGCGCCGTGGGCCGCCGGGGTGTAAGAACCCAGCGGTGCCGCGGCTCCCTCGGCCACCAGTTGCTCAAGGTTCGGCGGGATCTCGTCGACGGCGAACGCGACGCCGTCCAGCCGTTTGCCCCACATGTCCTGCAGCCGTTCGGCGGAATCGAGCACGAGATCATCGAACCTTTCGGCCCGCGTCCGGTAGCCGGGAAGGTTGGGAAGGATGATTTCCCCGCGCAGCCCCCGCCCGTGGCGGTTCCGTCGGCGCTCCCTGAAGCCGCGTGCGGGCGTGCCCGCCGTTGGGGTTTCCTGGCTGTCCCCGGTGTCGGACAGATGGACTGTGAAGCCCGGAACGTGGTGCTGTGACTGCATATATCGACTTTAGACCTGTGGTTCCACCAACGCGACATAATGCACGCAAAGCGGCAATGCGCCGCGCCGCGGGGAAGTGCGGCTAATCTGGGATGTTGTGGGTGCAATTCGTCAGTGTTCCAGATCAGCCTGCCGCCAATCCGCGGTGGCTACTTTGACGTACGTCTACGCCGAGTCCACGGCGGTGCTGGGTCCGTTGGCCACCTATGCCGAGCCGCATTCCTACGATCTGTGCGCGCAGCATGCCGAATCGCTGACTGTGCCGAGGGGTTGGGAAGTCATGCGGCTCGCGATGCCGTCCTCCCCGCCCCAGCCCGGGCCGGACGATCTCCTTGCCCTGGCGAACGCCGTGCGCGAAGCCGCATCCGCGCCGGCCGCGCCGGAACAGCGCACAGTCCGGGCCCCGTTCGACGGACCTGTCCCTGCAGAGGGAACAAGGCGGCACCTGCGCATCCTGCGCGATCCTTCCTGAACCCCCGGACACCAGGAACCGCGCGTCTTGTGGCCCTATATGTCGCCGCTCCCTGTGTGACAAGCTTCGTGACACCGTGCGCTGCGCCCCCGGGTTGTAGTCTGGAAGCTGCCATATCTGTCCAAAGCGGCGTCCGCGAGATGCCATCCAGGGAGCTTCAACCATGCCAAAGGTCAGTCCTGATTTGTTGTCCATCCTGCGGTGCCCTGTCACCGGGTCCCCGCTGGAGCAGGACGGCGAGGAGCTTGTCTCAACGACGGCGGACGCCTCGGGTGAGAAGCTCCGCTATGCCATCCAGGACGGAATCCCCTTGCTGCTGCCCCCGGAGCTGCTCGCCGCCGCCAACGGTGCGGCCTCAGACCAGCATGACGGCCCCCGCGACGCCTGAGCCCCCCTCACTTGACCATTCGGTACTTCCAAAGGACTTCCATGACTTTCGACTACAAGGTTGCAGACATCTCGCTGGCTGAAGCCGGACGCCACCAGATCCGCCTGGCCGAGCACGAAATGCCGGGCCTCATGTCGCTGCGCGCCGAATTCGGTCCGAGCCAGCCGCTCAAGGGCGCACGCATTGCGGGATCCCTGCACATGACCGTGCAGACCGCGGTGCTCATCGAGACGCTGACGGCCCTTGGCGCCGAGGTCCGCTGGGCTTCGTGCAACATCTTCTCCACGCAGGACGAGGCCGCTGCCGCCGTCGTGGTCGGCACGGGAACCGTCGAGGATCCCCAGGGTGTTCCCGTGTTCGCCTGGAAGGGCGAGACCCTCGAGGAATACTGGTGGACCGCGGAGCAGATCCTCAGCTGGCCGGGCGCGGACGCCAACCCGGAACTGGGCCCCAACATGATCCTCGACGACGGCGGCGACGCCACGTTGCTGGTCCACAAGGGCGTCGAGTTCGAAGCTGCGGGTGCGGTGCCGACCGCCACGGAAAGCGATCCGGAAGAGTATGCACTCGTCCTTGACGTGCTGCGGAAGAGCCTTGCCGCCGACCCGAAGAAGTGGACCCGCATCGCGGCCGGCATCCGCGGCGTGAGCGAGGAAACCACCACGGGCGTGCACCGCCTCTACCAGCTCGCCGAACAGGGCAAGCTCCTCTTCCCGGCCATCAACGTCAACGACTCGGTGACCAAGAGCAAATTCGACAACAAGTACGGCATCCGCCACTCCCTGCCGGACGGCCTGAACCGCGCCACGGATGTCCTCATGGGCGGCAAGGTCGCCGTCGTCTGCGGCTATGGCGACGTCGGAAAGGGCGCCGCCGAGGCGCTCCGCGGCCAGGGTTCGCGCGTGATCGTGACGGAGATCGACCCCATCTGCGCGCTCCAGGCAGCCATGGACGGCTACCAGGTGGCCAAGCTGGATTCGGTGGTGGAACACGGCGACATCTTCATCACGACTACCGGCAACAAGGACGTCATCATGGCCTCCGACATGCTCCGCATGAAGAACAAGGCGATCGTGGGCAACATCGGCCACTTCGACAACGAGATCGACATGGCCGGACTGGCAAAGGTCCCCGGCGTCCGGAAAGTGGAAATCAAGCCGCAGGTCCACGAGTGGGTGTTCGCTGCAGCCGACGGACGCGAAGAGCGATCCATCATCGTGCTTTCCGAAGGCCGCCTCCTGAACCTGGGCAACGCCACCGGCCACCCCTCGTTCGTCATGAGCAACTCCTTCGCAAACCAGACCATCGCCCAGATCGAGTTGTGGACCAAGAAGGACCAGACTGGCTCTGGCCCAGGGGCCACGCGCGAATACTCGAACCAGGTCTACGTGCTGCCTAAGATCCTCGACGAGAAGGTCGCCCGCCTGCACCTGGATGCTTTGGGCGTGGAATTGACCGAGCTAAGCAAGGAACAGGCTGAATACCTGGACCTTGACGTTGCAGGGCCGTACAAGCCGGAACACTACCGGTACTGAGGACATTGACATTGGCTGGGAGCACGCCGGCAGGCGCGCTCCCAGCCAATGTCAAGCCGCGCCCTTTAGGATGCGGAAGTGGGGCGTGAGGTTTTTGGGGGGCGTGAGTTTGGAGAAAACAGGAATGGGTCTTAATCCCGACGACGAGCAAGCGGACACTTTCGAGCATGTGGACGCTGCGCGGCTCTTCGACACCGAGCAGGACAGCGGCAGTGCCCGGCACTTGGACACCGGGCATTTTGACACCGCTCATTTGGACACCGCGCAGCCGAAGCGAAGCAGGTTCCGCAAGGTCGCCTGGATCGTGGTTGTCTGCCTCATTGCCGCGCTCAGTGGCACGTTTGCCGCAGTGGCGCCGCGTGCGGCCAGTGCGGCAATCGAGTCCGAGGGATCATCAGGTGAACGCAGCGAGGCGGCGGCAGTGCTGCCCGTCGTGAAGCCTGCCACGGTGCTCGCCTCGCCTGCGAGCGGTGCCAAGCAAGTGAACCCGGCTGCGCCTGTCACGATCAGCGTCAAGGACGGAACCCTGGACAGGGTCTCCCTGACGAGTTCCCGGGGAAAGGCCGTTGACGGGGCGTTGACCCCGGATGGACTGAGCTGGACCGCATCCACGCCCCTGGAATTCAACTCCTCCTACACGTTCAATTACACCGTTGCGGATGCTGCCGGCCGCGCAACGTCGAAGACCGGATCCTTCACGACGGTTTCCACGCAGAACGAGGCCGATGCCGCCATGTACCCCCTGGACGGGGCGAAGGTAGGTGTGGCGCAGCCGCTCCAGCTCACGTTCAGTGAACCCGTGGTCAACAAGGCCGCCGTCGAGAAGGCCATCAAGGTCACCTCCACGTCAGGGCAGGTCGGGGCCTTCCATTGGTTCAGCGACACCATGGTGCGCTACCGTCCTGAGAACTTCTGGGCTGCGAACAGCACCGTCACGGTGGACCTCAAGCTGTTCGGGGTGGACTTCGGCAACGGCCAGATCGGCAACTTCAACAAGACGAACACCTTTAAGATCGGCGATAAGAAGGTGGCCATTGCCGACGCGGTTGCCCACACGTTCACGGTCAGTGTCAACGACCAGCAAGTGGGCCAGTGGCCGGACACCATGGGCGACACCAGGTTCCCTTCCGCGCGCGGCTACTTGGTGCTTATGGAAAAGTACCGGGTGGAGCACATGGATGCCTCCACCATCGGCCTCAAGCCGGGGGATCCGGCGTACTACGGACAGCTTGACGTCAACTACGCCACGCGCCTGACGCCAAGCGGCGAGTTCATCCACCAGGCCACCGACGCGGCCTTGCCGTACGTCGGGGTCACGAACCTCTCCCACGGCTGCATCGGACTCGGACCTGACGGCGCGAAATGGGTCTTCGACAACATGACCACGGGAGACGTCGTCCAGGTGGTCAATACGCAGGGCGATTACGCCAATTTCGACGACGGCTTTGGCGACTGGAACATCCCCTGGGCCCAATACGCCAACTGACCAATACGCCAACTGACAGGGCGCGCCCAGCACTGTCCGGGCTGCCATGCGCTTGGCTAGCGCACGAACGGCAGCCTATTGAGTCGATCCCCGACAATGGCGCTGCGTTGTTCTGCGCGGCGCAACCGTTCCAGGTCCCGGTTCCGCCGCTCGCCCAACACGGCGTGCAGGTAGGCTTCCGGCGTCGTTCCGGGCGGCGGCGGTGGGGCGACATAAGCTGCCAGTTCGTTTGCGAGGGCCGCGGCCAGGCGGGCGCGTGATTCCGGCGCCATCCGCGGGGCCTGCTGGATGAACTGTGATGCCCGCCGTGCCGTGCCGTCCGGAACCCTGCCGATATCCGCGAGTCCCACCCAAGCCTGCAGGTACGGAGGGGCATAGGGGAGGATTTTCGGTTCAGCGGGAACGCGCTGCCTGAGCGAATAGGTTCCGGCCACGACGTCGCCGAGCCTCTTCGATTTGTCGTTGAAAAGCGCCACGGCGATGGCCAATCCGCCGAATGTAGCGTAGATCTCCAGGAAGCCGATCAACCCGCGGATCACCGCGTGCCGGAAGCGGATGGATCCGCCGTCGTCACGCACGATCCTGAGCCCGGTAGCCAGCTTGCCCAGCGAGCGGCCCCGGCTCAGCGTTTCCACCGCCACGGGGACGACCACGAGGCACAGGACCACGCTGGCCAGGGCCATCGCGCGGCCCGCGGCCGCGTCCACATCCGGCGCAGCCATGCTGAGCAGGAACAACAGACCCAACAACAACACAACGTGAACCACGACGTCGAGCATGAGCCCCAGGGCCCTCGCCCCGAACGATGCCGGCCGCAGTTCAAGGACTACGGCCTCGCCGGTGATGATCGAACTCAAGCCCGCCCCCAAGCATTGCCACGCTGTCTGCAGGACCGGACGGCCCCCGCTGGATCGAGTCTAACCGCGGCCACGGAGGCGGAGGAGGGGTTTGCTTGGATGTAGGACTGTTTGGGGAGGGTTGGGATTAGGGTAGAGCCGTGGACATGGATGCCTTCTCCGTCGTGAACGGGACAAAATGGTCCCGCTTGCACGAGCTCGCGCACAAACGACGCCTCGACGGCGGTGAAGCCGACGAGCTTCTGCGTTTGTACCAAGTGGTCTCCTCACACCTTTCCCTCATCCGGTCCCTGGCCCCGGAGAGCGCACTCTCCGCCTCTTTGTCGGCGGCCCTCGCCCAGGCCCGTACCCGCTTCACCGGGGCGCGGTCGAATTTCATGGAAGACCTCGCCCGGTTTTTCGTGGCGTCCCTGCCCGCCGCGTTCTACCGCTTGCGCTGGCTCACGGTCTGTTGCGGGGTTTTCTTCTGCCTTGTGGCTGCCGCATACACGCTCTGGATCGGAACGTCCCCGGACGCCTTGAGGGCCCTCGGGAGCAGCAACGCCGTGAAGCAATACGTCGACCATGACTTCGTTGACTACTACTCCGAGAACCCTGCTGCGTCCTTCGCCGGCGCCGTCTGGACCAACAATGCCTGGATCGGGGCACAGGCGGTGGCCCTGGGCATCACTGGGTTCTGGGTGCCCTACATGTTGTTCTCGAATGCGCAGGGCGTGGGAGTCGCCGCGGGCGTGTTTGCAGCCACGGGCAAGATGGACGTGTTTTTCAGCTACATCCTTCCGCACGGCCTCATGGAGCTGACGGCCGTATTTATCGCCTCAGCGGGCGGTCTCCGCATTTTCTGGGCCATGGTTTCCCCGGGCCCGCGGCGCAGGATGCAGGCAGTGGCTGAAGAGGGCCGTTCCCTGATCACGGTGGCCCTGGGCCTCGTTTTGGTCCTGTTCGTTTCCGGACTCGTCGAGGCCTTTGTGACGCCCAGTCCGCTTCCCGTGTGGGCCAAGATCCTTATCGGTTCGCTCGTTCTCGCGGCATACTGGGTCTATGCCTTGGTGCTGGGCGGGCGGGCATTCCGTGCCGGCGCCACGGGCGACCTGGACGCAAACGATGCCGGCTACCGGGAGATAGCCGCCTGACGGAGCCCGGGTCCGGCCGCAATCCGACGTTCGCCGGGGTGGCTCACCGCCTCTGCGCAAAGGCTGACGGTAGGCTCGAAGGCAGAGAAGATTGCCAGCAGACCGTTCCTGCTTCGGCATGTGAATCCTACGGAAGTGAAATCGAAGTGACCGAGAAGAGCCCGATCCCCCAAGACCCGGACGCGGATATCCACGACGACGGCGATGAGCCGGCCTTCGAATGGATGAAGCCCGCCCCCAAGGCCGCGGCCGCTGACGCACGCCCGGCAAGGGCCGCTGACGGAGCGCGGGACTCTTCGATGAAGCGGGTGCCCGAAGAGGGCAAACCGGGAGCCGGGCCCGCGCCGGGGGCAGCTGCAGGCGAAGCGGCACGGCCGCCCGCCGGACGGCCGCCCGCCGAACGGCCCGTCGCAGGACAACAGCCGGAGAGCCGGGCAGACCGCAAAGCCGCCGAGGCTGCGGAGGCCGGGCCGGAACCGGCCCTCTTCGCAGAGCCTCTGCCGACGTCGGCCCTTCAGGTCCGGCCACCGGAGGCCGAGGTGGAACGCCGCAACCACGAGCGGGAGCAGGCTGCAAAGGCCAAGCCGCTGGCGCCGCGCATCTTCCAGGTCCTCCTTGCCGTCTTCTACCCGGTAGTTCTCCTGGTGCTGGCAATCCGCGCGGTGGCGAGTCCGCTGTTCCTGTGGGTGGAGTACTACCGGCCCGGATTCCCCGGCGACGGCTATGGCTTCAACGCCGATGACCGGATGACCTATGGTTCCTATGCACTGGACTACCTCAGCAACTGGTCCGGGCCGCGCTACCTGGGCGAACTTGTCAACCAGAACGGCGAGAAGCTCTTCAAGGAGGGCGAAGTCTCCCACATGGCCGACGTCAAGACCGTGATGCTCTCCGCATTCGGTGCCGGCGCCCTCATGATCATCATCGGCATCATCGCCATGATGTATCTGCGCAAGCGAAGCACGGGCGGAATCCGCCGGGGATTGTTTGCCGGTTCGATCGTCACCTTGGTGCTCATCCTGGGACTGGGCACGCTTGCTGCACTCGGCTGGCAGCAGTTCTTCACGGACTTCCACCACATCTTCTTCGCCAACGGCACCTGGACATTTGCGCTCGACGACACGTTGATCCGCTTGTTCCCGGGGCAGTACTGGATGGACTCCGGAATCGCGATCGGCGCCTTGGTCTTCATCACTGCCCTGCTGACCCTCATCTTCACCTGGCCTACCCGCCGTCGTCGCGGACTGCCTCCCAAGAACGCAGCCGCTGCGGAAGAGAGCGTAGACACCGACCCCGAGGCCCTCACGGAGGCCGGAGCGCCGGAGAAGTAGCGCCAGCGAGAACCGGCCCTTCCAGTTTCAAAAAGGGTCACGACGGTAGGGGCAGCGAAAAACGCCTTAGATCCAGGACGGCATCCACATACGCATGCGCCAGTCCTGGTAGCTGATCACTTCCGCCGTCCACACCGGATAGAAGAACGCCGACAGAAGCACTGCAAGGACCAGCACCAGGCCAACCACGTACAGGCCGGAGCGGCGACGCCACGGAGGAGCCCCGCTCCTGCCCAGCACCAGTCCCAATCCATACACGAGAGCCAGCACGAGGAAGGGCTCGAAGGAAAGCGCGTAGAAGTAGAACATGGTGCGCTCCGGATACATGAACCACGGCAAATACCCGGCGGCGACGCCGGCCAGGATGGCCCCCGCCCTCCAGTCGCGCCGGCCCGCCCACCAGAACAGCACAACGAAGAGCGCGATCGTGGCACCCCACCAGATCACCGGGTTGCCGACGGACAGGATCGCCGAAGTGCAGTTAGGCAGATCGCAGCCAGGGGTTCCCTGCTTGGGGGACTCGTAGTAGAACGACGTGGGCCGCCCCATGACGAGCCAGGTCCACGGACTCGCGGAATACGGGTGCGGCGAGCTGAGGCCCTGATGGAAGTTGTAAGCCTCCATGTGGTAGTACGCCAGGGAGCGCAGCGGCCCGGGAATCCATCCCCACGTGTCGGAGGGATTCGCGTCCGCCCAGTGCCGGTAGTAGGCGTCCTTGGAAAGGAACCAGCCGGTCCACGTCGACAGGTACACGGCTCCGGCCACGGGGATCATGGTGAAGAACGCCGGAATTCCGTCCTTGACGATCCCGGCGCTGGGCCAGCTCCTGATGCCCGCAATGCGCCGCGCGCTCATGTCCCAGAACACGGTCAACAGGCCGAAAGCAACCACGAAGAACAGTGCCGACCACTTGGTGCCGACCGCCAGTCCGAGGCAGACACCGGCCGCCAGCCGCCACCACCGGAATCCGAGCCACGGCCCTGAGGCGAGGTGCAACGCCGTCGGCCGGCCGTCCTTGGAAGAGCCCGCCAGCGCGGCAAGCCGTGCCGCCAGCCGGCGCCGTCCGTCGTCGCGATCCATCAGCAGGGCGCCAAAGGCGGCGAGCAGCCAAAACATCAGGAAGATGTCCAGCAGGGACGTCCGCGACATGACCAGGTGGTGGCCGTCGACGGCGAGCAGCAGCCCGGCGGCCGCGCCGAGGATGTGGGAACGGAACAGCTTCAGGGCGATCAGGGCGATCAAGGCGATGGAGAGGGTGCCCGTCAGGGCCGCGGAAAACCTCCAGCCGAAGGAGTTGTCCGAACCGAAGAGCCACATCCCGAAGGCGATCATCCATTTCCCTACCGGCGGATGTACCACGTACTCGGGGGAGTTGAGCAGGACGTTGGGATTGCCTGCATTGAAGGCGTCGTTGGCTTTGTCCGGCCAGCTTCGCTCGTATCCGCTGACCAGGAACGAGTAGGCGTCCTTCACATAGTAGGTCTCGTCGAAGACGAGGCTGTGCGGTGCGTCGAGGCGGACAAAACGCAGGATCCCGCCGATCACGGCCGTGATGGCGGGGATCAGCCAGAACCACAGTCTCAAGGACGGCGGATAATCCCGCCAGCTTTGGATGCTGCCAATGAGCCGCGTCCGCAGGGCCTCGGCTGTGAAGGCGTCCTCCGGCCGGGTCAACCAGCGCCGTATCAACCAGGTTTGCGGGGCAGGGCGCACGGAGGTATCGGTCACTTAGCCCATGCTACCTTTTGCCTCCGGCAGCTCCCTGAAAGCGGCAGCCGGGGCATTAGGCTTGTTGGGTGACTGAACAGCTGAGCTCCCCGGATGAAACCACCGTTCCCGACTCGGCGGAGTCCCTTGAGGCCGACGCGGGGCCTTTTGAAGCGCAGGCGCTTCCCGCCCTGCCCGACGGGGTAGGCCGGATCGTGCTGGCTGCCACTCCCATCGGCAACGTCGGCGATGCCTCCAGCCGGCTCATCGAGCTGTTGCAGACGGCAGACATCGTCGCCGCTGAGGATACCCGGCGCCTGCATCGCCTGGTCCAGTCGCTCGGCATCACCGTGTCCGGCCGGGTCATCAGCTACCACGAGCACAACGAGGCCGTCAAGACCGAAGAACTGCTGGATCACGTCCGGGCGGGCAAGACCATCATCATGGTGAGCGACGCCGGTATGCCCGCGGTGTCCGACCCCGGCTTCCGCCTCGTGGAGGGAGCCGTGGCAGCAGGGCTCTTCGTCACCGCCTTCCCCGGCCCGTCTGCAGTGTTGGCAGCCCTGGCGCTATCAGGGCTGCCCACGGACCGGTTCTGCTTTGAGGGATTCCTGCCCCGCAAAGCCGGCGAACGCAGCTCCCGGCTTGCGGACCTCGCCAACGAACGCCGGACCATGGTGTTCTTCGAGGCACCGCACCGGCTCGAGCCAATGCTCCGTGCCCTTCACGAGCGGTTCGGTTCGGACCGCCGCATCGCAGTGTGCCGCGAATTGACGAAGACCTACGAGGAAGTCATCCGGGGAACCGTCCGGGAACTGCTCGAATGGGCTGAAAACAACGACGTCCGCGGCGAGATTGCCGTCGTCGTGGCCGGCGCCCCCGAACAAGCGCCGGGCAAGCCTGAGGACCATGTTGCCGCGGTCAATGAACTCATTGCCAAGGGCGTCAGGCTCAAGGAAGCGGTGGCCGCAGTGGCCGAGGACGCCCGCATCAGCAAGCGAGAGCTGTACTCTGCCGTGCTCGCGGCGCGGTAGGGGCCGTGCTCGCGGCGCGGTAGCTCGGGCTCAACCCGGCGCTGTGCAACTGCACAAACCGGTGCTCCCGCGGCAGTGCGCGAAGGCGTAGACACTGCTTCGCGGCGGGCAGTACCGTGACAGTAATTCCACAAAAATCAAGTGTTGGTGCACCCCTACAGGGTGCGCCGACTGACGAAGGAGTCACTGTGACTGTTACCGCCGATCGCGAAAGCGAACTTCTCGCCTCCGTTCCCACGGGTCTGCTCATCAACGGCCAGTGGCTGCCTGCCGCATCCGGCAAGACATTCGACGTCGAGGACCCCGCCACCGGCAAGGTGCTCGTGAGCATCTCCGACGCCGGAGCGGAGGACGGCGCCGCGGCGCTGGACGCTGCTGCAGGGGCCCAGGCCTCCTGGGCCCGTACCGCTCCCCGCGAGCGTGGCGAAATCCTCCGCCGCGCGTTCGAGCTGGTCACGGCACGCGCCGAAGACTTCGCGCTGCTCATGACCCTGGAAATGGGCAAGCCCTTGGCCGAAGCCCGCGGCGAAGTAGCCTATGGCGCTGAGTTCCTGCGCTGGTTCTCCGAGGAAGCCGTCCGCGTCAGCGGGCGCTACTCCGCGGCCCCGGACGGCAAGAACCGCATCCTGGTCCAGAAGAAGCCGGTTGGTCCCTGCTTGCTGATCACCCCGTGGAACTTCCCGCTGGCAATGGCTACCCGCAAGATTGCCCCCGCGGTTGCCGCCGGCTGCACCATGGTGCTCAAGCCCGCCAACCTGACCCCGCTGACCAGCCTGCTCTTCGCGCAGGTCATGCAGGAAGCAGGCCTCCCCGCAGGCGTGCTCAACGTCATCCAGACCTCCACGGCAGGCGCGGTCACCGGGCCGCTCATCAAGGACGACCGCCTGCGCAAGATCTCCTTCACCGGTTCCACCGCCGTCGGGCAGTCCCTCATGCGCGAAGCCGCGGACAAAGTCCTGCGCAGCTCCATGGAACTGGGCGGCAACGCCCCGTTCGTGGTCTTCGAGGACGCCGACCTGGACAAGGCCGTTGAAGGCGCGGTCGCGGCCAAGATGCGCAACATGGGCGAGGCCTGCACCGCAGCCAACCGCTTCATTGTGCACGACTCCATCGCCGACGCCTTCGCCGACAAGTTCGCTGCCAAGATCTCGGCGCTGAACACTGTCCGCGGTACCGAGCCGGACTCCACGGTCGGCCCGCTGATCGACGGCAAGGCCCGCAACGGCGTGCACGCCCTCGTGTCCGACGCCGTTGCCAACGGCGCGGTCGCCGTGACGGGCGGTGCCCCGGTGGACGGCCCGGGCTACTTCTACCAGCCCACCGTGCTCAAGAACGTGTCCGCCGACGCCCGCATCCTGAAGGAAGAAATCTTCGGACCGGTGGCCCCGATCATCACCTTCAAGAGCGAAGACGAAGCCATCAAGCTGGCCAACAACACCGAATACGGCCTGGTCGCCTACGTCTACACCAAGGACCTCAACCGGGGCCTGCGGGTCAGCGAACGGATCGAGACCGGCATGCTCGGCCTCAACGCCGGCGTCATCTCCAACGCCGCGGCACCCTTCGGCGGCGTGAAGCAGTCCGGCCTGGGCCGTGAAGGCGGCTTCGAAGGCATCGAAGAATACCTCACCACGCAGTACGTCGGCATCGCGGATCCTTACGCCGACTAGTAGAACTTCGGCGGACCTCTCGCAACGGGGAACTGCCGTTGAATGAAGGCAGGGCACTGGACCATCGGGTTCCAGTGCCCTGCCTTTGCCGTTTCGTCAGCGCCGCCAGCGGATGGCTTCGAACAGTCTCGCCACGGAGGCTGCCGCCCGGCGGGCCGCCGCCGCGGAAATGCCGCCCAGCCAGCGGAAGGGCGACGACAGGAGCTGGAACCACCTGGACATCAAGGACGGCGGGAACCAATCCGCGCGGAAGACCGCGAACCAGGAGGCATTGCGCCGGAACGCGGCACGGACTGCCGCGATCCGGACCGCCGCTGCGCTCGCCTGGTCCGCTGCGGTATTCGCAGGGGTCGGGGGACCGTAACGCTGCCGTTCGAAGTCGCCGGTGAGCGATGCGACCGCACGCTGCCCGGCGTCGTCGTCGGTTCCCGACGGCGATGCTGCCGCCGTCGGCGCTCCGAGTGCAGCCGAGTTGCTCAATCGGGCCGCGAAATGCCGCGGCGTTTCGCTGGGCACGGGCGGTACGCCGTAATCCGTCGCGAGGTCCTGAAGCTCAGTCCATGCCAGAACCGGACCATCCGGGGGCGGGGCCGGGCCGGCCGCGCCACCCGCGCCGGTCTGCCTGGTCCGTGCCGGCCTCAGGCGCCGCGCCCGGATGCCGGAGCGGACCAGCCGCGGGGACGCCGCCAACACCGCCACAAGAAGCGCTGCGGCGGTGACATAAAGAACGGACGCGGAACCGGTGGCTGCGCCCGGTCCACCCCCGGGCCCCGCAACGGGCGGTACAGCAGCCGTGCTCGGCGGGGGAGTCGGGGAACCCTGGGCCAGGTTCTCGTCGTGCAGGTTGGTGCTGGGGCCGCCCGGGGCCACAGGCTCGCTTGCATAGGGCGGGACGACGCCGCGGGACGGGGTTGGCTCGAAGGCGACCCAACCGACGCCCTCGAAATAGAGCTCGGGCCAGGCATGGGCATCACGGGCATCCACCTCGTACTCCGGCAGGGGTTCCTGTCCCGCCACGGCAACTGTGGCTCCTGTAGCGTGGCCCGGCGCGTAGCCCACGGCGATGCGGCTCGGGATTCCCTCGAGCCTCGCCATCACGGCCATGGCAGAGGCGAAATGGACGCAATAGCCGCTCTTCTGCTGCAGGAAATCGGCCAGCACGGACATGCCGTTGCCGTCATAGCCGCCTTGGACCGGGGCCTGCAGGGAGTAGCTGAACTGGGATGAACGCAGATAGTCCTGGATCGCCATCGCCTTGGCATAGTTGCCGTTGGCGCCGGCCGTCACTGTCTTGGCTGTGTTCTTCACAATGTCCGGGACATTGCCTGGAAGCTGGATGAAATCCTGCGAAATGGAGGTGGGCTTGGCGTTGTCCTGGCTCAACGTTGCGGACGTCAGGGCCGGCAGCGCCGAATACACCGTGTACTGCTGGTTCCTCGTCGTGCCGTCCTCGCCTCGGATACTGAGCGTTGCGGGGTCCCACGACCAGCGGCCGCTCAGACCGTTGACGGCTGTCGGGGCATAGGGGACCGGCAGATACGGACTGGTGAATTGTCCGGCATCGACCACCGTCACTTGGCGGACCAGATCGGAGGGAAGCGGGTAGTCCGGGGCCATACGGCCCGGTCCGATGCGCCGGGAGGCTTCGCGGTCGTCCGGTGCCCAGGTATCGCCGTCGAACTTGTCGATGGTGACGGAGCGCAAGTACACGGGGGCCGTGGAACTCGTTGCATAGGTGATGCTGCCGTCGCCGCTTGGATTCCGCAGGCTGTTTCCGAGCGTGATCATGGGGTTCAGGCCGTTCGAGACTCCCCACGGATTCAGCCGCGAACCGACGGGAAACGTCCCGCGTTCGAAGCCCGGAACCGCCAACGGCAACAGGAGCCCCAGCACCAGGGCCACTCCACCGATCACTATGGAGCGTTTGAGCTGCCCTGTGCCATGGGCGTTGTCGGTCTGCAGCCGCGAGTCCGGTGCGAACCACTGGCTGCAACCCAGGATCAGGATGAAGCCGACGGCGGCGGCGAGGAATCCGGGCAGCCCGCCGCCTTGCGGCTTGATGATCGCCGGGAACACGAGGACAGCCAGCAGGCCCAAGCCACTCGTTGCAGGCATGCCGAGCGGGACTGCCAGGGCATCGATCAGGACAGCCACCAAGCCCAGGGCCGCACAGGCCACGAACACTATCCCGGCGTTCGGGGAGACCGGCGCAGTCTCCGAGACGACCGTTTCGCCGGCCCGTTTCAGGAATTGGCCCAGCGTGTCAAGGGTCGCGCCGGAAGGAATGAAACCGGCGATGCTTTCCGGCCGGAAGAACGTGAAGTCGAGGATGAACAACAAGGCCAGCACGCCGCCCAACGTGGTGAGCACCGGGTGGACCCTCAAGGCACGCAGCACAGCCAGGGTCAATCCGACGACACACACCGTAGTGATGGCAGGAACCAGCCACGCCCAGCCCCTGAACACCCCGTTGAGCGACAGCGAGGCACCGAGCACAGCGAAAGCGATGGCCGCCGACATAGCCCATGGGTAGGCTCCGGGTCCTGGCGTTCGCGGGCGGGCCGCCCTTCCCTGGCCGGGAGAGCCGCCTGGACCGCGGGCCCGCCCCGGACCACGCCCCGAGGGGTCACCTGTCCCTGCCGGCTCCGGGCCGGGGGAGCGTCCCGGAGGGCCGTTCCTAGAGGTGGTGGTCATCGTGGCACCGCCGCGCCACGGCGGACGTCCATCGCTGCGGCAGCAGCCGCGAGGATCTCTCCTTGGTCGAAACCTGCCCATGCAGCCGGCAGGTCCGTTCTCGAACTCACGGCGACGGCACGCCAGCCGCCCAGCTTCAGGGCTTCAATGACGGGCTGGATATGGTGCGGGTGGTCGGTGACCACGAGGGCAAAAGCGTTGGCCCCGTAGCCGGCGGCCGGCGCCAACGCGCGGGCCTCGGAGAGCGGCATGTTGCCAAGCAGCGCGATAACGGGGCCGCGCAGGCGGTGTGCCGCCAGCTTGTCCATCAGGTGGTCCTCGAAGGGCGCCTCTGCACCCTCGACGGCGGCCGCTTCTGCGCGGCCGCGCTCGCCGTGGACGTGCCGTGGGCCGCTGAGCTGGATGGCGGCGAGGCTGTCGGCAATGGATTGCAGGCCTCCCAAACCGCTGAATTCCTCGGTCTCGGGATACGGGGCGGAGCGGGATGCGCGAAATGCGGGGTGTCCGGCAGCATCGAGGAATCGCAGCGAATAGTTGCGGTCGGCAAGGTGGGCACTGATCGACATCGCTGCCGTCACGATCCATTCGAAGTTCTCGTTGCTCACCAGCTCAAAAGCGTCCTCGTGGGCCGGGCCGAAGACCGCGGCCGAGGCCGACACGAAAGCGGAATAGCGCTGGTCCATGATGATGGTCGCCTCCGGCGTCGTGACGGATTCCTCCTGCCGCACCATGAGTTCGCCGTGCCTCGCCGTCGCGGCCCAGTGGACGCGTCGCATGGGGTCGCCGTGCCTGTATTCGCGTGTCATCACGTCGTCGTCGCTGGGATTGGCGCGGATCCGGGTGGCCGTCACGCCGTCGTTTCCGCGTGCGCCGGCGAGGCCGGTGGCGGGGAGTTCGACGGCGGCAGGCGTCACGGTGAGGATGTCGCCGTCGTCGATCTGGTGCCGGTGCAAAGACAAACCGAACGGATCGCAGAACTCGGCAGTGACCGGACCGATCCTGAACTGGCCGCGCTTGCCGGACCGCAAATGGTATTCATAGCGGCTGGTGCCGCCGGAAGCGCCTCGGGCAGGAAAGCGAAAAGCCGGAGGTTCGCCGAAGCGCGGCGGCAATTGCTCCTCCATGATCACCGGCCCGGCGGCCGCCCCGGTCCGGGCCACCGCCAAGCGCACCGTGGCCGTGGAGGACGTCTCCACGGAAGAGGGGTGGAATTCGCGGAACACCTGGAACCGCGGTTTGAGGATACGGACCCCGGCAAGCGATACCAGCGGCAGCACCAGCAGCAGGATCCCGAGGGCCAACAGATCCCGCCGGCCCATGATCTGGGCAAGCAGCAAGGAACCCACACCGCTGGCCAGCAAGCCCCAACCACGGGAAGTGAACAGATGCTTCGGAAGTAGATCGATCAGAGCCACGCCTGCCCCTCCTTCGCCCCTAGCTGCCGCGGCGTTCCGCGCCAGTGTCCTGGCTTACAGGGAGGTTGGCCAGGATGGCCCGGATAACGCTCTGCGGAGTATCACCGGAACTCGCGGCCTTGCGGTCAAGGATGATGCGGTGTGCCAGAACCGACTCGGCTACGGAAATGACGTCGTCGGGCAGGACGAAATCCCTTGCGTCAAGGGCTGCGGTCGCTTTCGCCGCGCGCAGTAGTTGCAGCAGGGAACGCGGGCTGGCCCCGAGACGCAGTCGGGCGCTGTCCCGGGTGGCCCTGCCCAAGGCAACCGTGTACTCCTTGACCGATTGGGAAACGTAGACCTGCTGCACCGTGGCGATCATCGCGGCGACGTCCCCGGAAGTGACCACCGGGGTGACTTTGGCGAGGGGTGAAACCGCCTGATGCGTCTCGAGCATCTCGATCTCCGAGAGCTTGTCCGGGTAGCCCATCGAGATGCGGGCCATGAAACGGTCCCGCTGCGCCTCCGGCAGCGGATACGTTCCTTCCATTTCGATGGGATTCTGCGTCGCGACAACCATGAACGGCTCGCTCAGCTGGTAAGAATGGCCGTCCACCGTGACCTGGTGTTCCTCCATGCATTCGAGGAGGGCGGACTGCGTCTTGGCGGAGGCGCGGTTTATTTCGTCTCCGATCACGATGTTGGCGAACACCGCACCCATCCGGAACTCGAACTGCCGCGAGGACTGGTTGTAGATGGAGACGCCCGTGACATCGGAAGGAAGCAGGTCCGGGGTGAACTGGATACGGCTGACCTTGCAATCGATGGTGCGGGCGAGGGTCTTGGCAAGCAAGGTCTTGCCTACGCCCGGCACGTCCTCCACCAGCAGGTGGCCCTGGGCGAGGAGCACGGTGAGGGCAAGCTTGGCGGCCTCGGCTTTGCCGTCGATGACCTTGTTGATGGCCTTCAGGATCTTCTCGCTGGCAGCATGGAATTGCTCAGGATCCATGACCGACGGCTTGTGCCCGTTGAGGGACTCGCGCTCAGGCGGCAAGGCAACCACGGCCTCGTCCGGCAGCAATTGTTCATCAACGGTGCCGTGTCGCTTTGAGTCCATGGACAATCCCCTCAGCCATGACAGAACCTCAGCCGGGCAGCGGTGCCCTGGCCGGGATATACCGCCTTTTGTACCAGACTACCCAGCCTAGGCCCGCCGCAGACAGAGGCAGCCTCCCGAGGGAGGAACAGTGAAGGGATGCAGGAGTGACCAGGAAGGCGCCGGCAGGGAAAGATAGGGTGGATTCATGTGCAATTCCCTCCCCCCGGCTACCTACCGCGCGTCTGAAACCGGCGATTCCCGCAAGGAATACCCGCCTGCTCCCGAGCCCCTGCCGGTCCCCGTGATGGACAACCACACGCACCTCGACTTCCGCCACGGCCTGCTGGAAGTCGCCGTGGCGGATGCCCTCGACGCGGCCGAGGCCGTAGGTGTCCAGGGGGCGGTGCAGGTAGGGTGCGACCTTGAGTCATCGCGGTTCACGGTCCAGGCGGTTGACGCGGACCGGCGGCTCCTGGGAGCGGTCGCCATCCACCCCAACGATGCCCCCGTCTACGCGGGCCGCGGAGAGCTGGAATCGGCGCTCGCGGAAATCGAGGAGCTGGCGGCCCACCCGAGGGTCCGTGCGATCGGCGAGACCGGACTTGATTTCTTCCGCACCCATGGCGACGGCCTGGCGCACCAGCGCCAATCCTTCCGCCGCCACATCGACATCGCGAAGAGGCTGGACCTCACGCTCCAAATCCACGACCGTGACGCCCATGACGACGTCGTCCAGGTTCTCCGGGAGGAGGGGGCCCCTGAGCGGGTGGTGTTCCATTGCTTCTCGGGCGATGAAGAATTGGCGCGGATCTGTAACACGAACGGCTGGTACATGTCCTTTGCGGGCACCATGACGTTCAAGAACGCCGCAAACCTGAGGGACGCGCTAGCCATCGCGGATCCGGAACTCGTGCTCGTCGAAACCGACTCCCCGTTCCTCACGCCGCACCCCTACCGGGGCCGTCCGAACGCGAGTTACATGGTGCCGTACACCGTTCGTTCCATGGCTGAAGTGACCGGAACAGAGCTTTCCACGCTGTGCTCGCAACTGGCTCAAAACACCGTGGCGAGCTATGGGTCCTGGGACTGAACAGAACCGGCGTTGCATACCCGGTATGTAAAAATCTTGGCCACTTTATAACGCTTCGGTTACAGTGGGTAACCAGTAGCCGGGGTCGGGGAAGGCCTTCGGACAACTAACTCCGTTCGCAATTGGTGTTTTCAGTTGAATTGAGTGTGGCGGCGCACAACTCCGCTGCAGTCCTCACGCATGCTTCGGCCTGCATCCGGGACCGCGGCAGGAGGCCCCTGTGCGCTTTTCCCCGTGCCCGGATGGTCTAAAAGTTACGGGCAAACATGGTTAAGTTCTTCACCACGGACGGCAAGTTCAGTTTCGTCAAGGTCGGTGCGCAGCTGCTGGTGCTTTTGGCACTGGTACTGGGAGTCGTTGCTTTTACCGGCAACAACAAATCAGTCACCCTCAACGTCGACGGCAAAGTGAGTTCCGTCCAGACCTTCGGCAACACCGTTGACCAAGTGGTCAAGGCAGCCAAGGTTGATCTGAAGGCTGAAGACCGGGTTTCCCCGGCCTTGGACGCCTCGGTGCAGAACGGCTCCATCATCAACGTCAACCTCGCCAAGGCCGTCACCGTCAGCCTTGATGGCGCCCAGCGCACGGTCAACACCACGGCCCCGAACGTCGAAGGCCTCGTCTCCGAACTCGGCGTCGCGAGCGCGTCCGCTGTCTCCCAACCCAAAGACACGCAGCTGGCCGTCTCCGGATCCTACGTTTCGATCCTGACCCCCAAGACGATCAGCCTGATCGTGGACGGACAGAGCTCTTCGAAAACCACGACGGCGGCAGACGTGGGAACGGTCCTCAGCGACGCCGGCGTCTCGCTCGGCGCGAACGACAGGGTTTCGCAGCCCAACTCGGCTCCCGTTGTCCAGAACATGGTGATCAAGGTTTCCCGGGTGGACACCAGCAAGACCGCCACCGAAACGGAGAACGTCCCCTTCGACACGGTCACCACTGAAGACGCCACCCAGTTCAGCGACCAGAAGACCGTAACCCAGGAAGGGGTCCTCGGCCTGCTCAGCAAGACCTTCAAGCTCGTGCTGGTGGATGGTCGTGAAGCTTCCCGGACTTTGGTCTCCTCTGACGTCACCGTCAAGCCGGTCTCCGCGAAGGTGACGGTCGGAACCAAGGAACGCCCCAAGCCTGCCCCCGCCGCGGCTGTTGCCTCCGGACCGACTGGCGCACCGAACGAGGCAATGTGGGACAAGATCGCACAGTGTGAGTCCGGCGGGAACTGGGCCATCAACACCGGCAACGGTTACTACGGTGGCCTGCAGTTCGACATCCAGACCTGGATCGGTTCCGGCGGTGGCGCCTACGCCCCCAACGCCGCCGCCGCCAGCAAGGCCCAGCAGATCGACATCGCCAACCGCGTCTACGCGCAGCGCGGCCTGTCGCCCTGGGGCTGCGGATGGGCAGCTTCGAGCTAAGCGAAATGAAATCGGCCGGGTCCGGAATCTTCCGGGCCCGGCCTTTTCGCGTGCTGAAGATGGAGGGCGGGCGTCCCCGCGAGGCGCTCAGACGATACGATACCTAGGTGATTGAACCGAATTCCGAACCCGCCGCCGTCGCACCCCTTCTGGGAGCTGCGGACATCCGACGGCTCGCCGAGGAAATCGGTGTCCGCCCGACAAAGACCCTGGGCCAGAACTTCGTCATCGACGGCAACACGATCCGCAGGATCGTCTCTGCCGCCGGTATCGATCCCGATGAAACCGTGCTGGAGGTCGGGCCGGGGCTGGGTTCCTTGACGCTCGGCCTGCTCGACGCCGCCAAAACAGTCGTCGCCGTTGAAATCGATCCCGTACTGGCCGGCAAGTTGCCGGACACCGTGCGCACCTGGCGCCCCGAGGCCGTGGACGACTTCCATCTCGTCCTCTCCGATGCCATGAAGGTCACCGAACTTCCAGTACAGCCCACCGCCCTCGTGGCCAACCTGCCGTACAACGTGGCGGTCCCGGTGGTCCTGCACCTGCTCCAACATTTCCCGAGCCTGCAGCACGGGCTGGTCATGGTCCAGGACGAGGTGGCGGACCGGCTGGCCGCAGGTCCCGGCTCCAAGATCTACGGAGTGCCCTCGGTCAAGGCCGCCTGGTACGGCCACATGCGCAAGGCCGGCGTGATCGGCATGAATGTCTTCTGGCCCGCGCCCAAAATCCACTCCGGGCTCGTGTCCTTCACGCGCGGCGCGCCGCCGGCGACGCACGCCACGCGCGAACAGGTCTTCGCGGTCATCGACGCCGCATTCGCCCAGCGCCGCAAGACGCTCCGCGCGGCACTGGCAACGTGGGCCGGGAGCGCGGCGGAGGCCGAACGTTTCATCGTGGCTGCCGGCGTTGATCCGACGGCCCGCGGAGAAGTCCTCGATATCAACGCGTTTGTCCGGATCGCCGAGGCACGCCACCCCCTGGACGCATGAATCCGGCAATCAGCGGTGCGAACCGCGGGCGCTTCGTCGCACGGACCGTACGCGTCCGGGCGCCGGGCAAGGTGAACGTGTCCCTCAACGTCGGTCCCTTGCGGCCCGACGGCTACCACTCGGTGGCCAGCGTGTATCTCGCGGTGTCCCTGTACGAGGAGGTCGCCGCCACGAGCACTGAGGAGCCCGGTATCACGGTCAGCGTCGGTCCCTCGAGCACGTTGGACCTCGACGGCGTGGACATCCCCCTGGACGAGCGGAACCTGGCCTACAAGGCCGCCGCCATCATGAGGGATGTCTCGGAGAACGCCACGGGCGTGCACTTGGAAATCACCAAGCGCGTTCCCGTTGCCGGAGGGATGGGCGGGGGCTCGGCCGATGCCGCGGCGACACTCCTGGCCTGTGATGCGCTCTGGAACAGTGGTTTGTCCCGCGAAGAACTGGCCCACCTTGCAGCCGAGTTGGGCGCGGACGTGCCGTTCTCGCTCCTTGGAGGCACCGCCGTCGGGCTTGGCGTCGGCGACGAACTCTCACCCGCCCTGGCCAAAGCGCAAATGGACTGGGTCCTGGTCTGCGCCGACTACGGACTCTCCACCCCCGAGGTCTTCCGCACCTTGGACAGGCTTCGGAACATGGAGGGACTCGACATCCCTGAACCGCTTGAAGTGGACGCCAAGATCCTCCAGGCGCTGCGCGACGGGAATCCCGACGCCCTGAGCAAAGTCCTTATCAACGACCTCCAGCGCGCCTCGATCGAGCTGGCTCCGCAATTGCGGGACACCATCGGATTAGGGGAGTCTAACGGTGCCCTCGCCGGGATTGTTTCCGGTTCCGGCCCCACCGTGGCTTTGCTCGCCCAGAACCCCCGGGCGGCGGAGGGGCTCGCCGAGGACCTTCGGCACCTGGGTCACAACGCCCTTGCCGTGCACGGCCCGGTTCCCGGTGCCAGGATCATCTCCGATACCCTCCTTTGACGAGTCGCCAGTAGCGACTCTCCTGACTATCCACACCAGAAAGTAGTACCCATTGGCCCACCTGCTCGGCGGTGAAAACCTCACCGTTTCGTTCGCAACCCGCACCATCCTCGACGGCGTAACCCTTGGTTTGGAGGACGGCGACAGGATCGGCATGGTCGGGCGCAACGGCGACGGTAAATCCACGCTAATGCGCTTGCTGGCATTGCGCTCGACCCCCGACTCCGGCCGTGTCACCAAACGCGGCGACGTCAATATCGGCTACCTCGACCAGTCCGACGTGCTCGACAACGACCTCACAGTGGGGGCCGCGATCGTCGGCGACCAAGCCGACCACGAGTGGGCTGCGAACCCCAAGATCCGGGAGATCATGGGCGGCCTCGTGGCCGACGTCGATTGGCACGCCAACGTCCATGCCCTTTCCGGCGGACAAAAACGCAGGGTCGCCCTGGCCAAGCTCCTCATCGAGGACCACGATGTGATCATGCTCGACGAGCCCACCAACCACCTCGACGTGGAAGGGGTCGCCTGGCTCTCCCGGCACTTGAAGACCCGCTGGCGGGCCAACCAGGGCGCGTTCCTTGTGGTGACCCACGACCGTTGGTTCCTGGACGAAGTCTGCAACCGGACGTGGGAAGTGCACGACGCCATGGTTGACCCGTTCGACGGCGGCTACGCGGCCTACGTGTTGGCCCGCGCCGAGCGCGACCGCACCGCATCCGTCGTCGAGAGCAAGCGGCAACAGCTGGTCAAGAAGGAATTGGCGTGGCTGCGCCGGGGCGCCCCGGCCCGCACCTCGAAGCCGAAGTTCCGCATCGAAGCCGCCAACGAGCTGATCGCCGATGTTCCTGATCCGCGCGACTCCGTGGCCCTGAGCAAGATGGCAACCGCACGTCTCGGCAAGGACGTGCTGGACCTTGAAGGCGTCTCCCTGGACTTCAAGGGCGACGACTCTGCCAGCGGCACAAAGCGGAAGCTGTTCGACGACGTCACCTTGCGCTTGGCGCCCGGGCAGCGGCTCGGGCTGGTGGGCGTCAACGGCGCCGGGAAGTCCACGCTGCTGAGGCTCCTCAACGGCGAGATCACGCCGAGTTCCGGAAAGGTCAAGCGCGGAAAGACCGTTGTCACCGCGGTGCTCAGCCAAGACGTCAAGGAGCTCGACGACGTGTCCGACCTTCGCGTGATCGAGGTCATCGAACGTGAGAAGCGCTCCTTCAGCGTTGGAGGCAAGGAATTCACGGCCGGCCAGCTCGTGGAGCAGCTCGGGTTCACGAAGGAAAAGCAGTGGACGCCCGTCACCGACCTTTCCGGTGGCGAACGGCGCCGCCTGCAGCTTTTGCGCCTGTTGGTGGGCGAACCGAACGTCCTGATGCTCGACGAACCCACCAACGACCTCGATACCGACACCCTGGCTGCCGTCGAAGACGTCCTGGACGGCTGGCCCGGCACGCTGGTCGTTGTCAGCCACGACCGCTACCTGCTGGAACGAGTCACGGATTCCCAAATGGCGCTCCTGGGCGACGGCAAGCTGCGCGGACTTCCGGGCGGCGTGGACCAGTACCTGGAATTGCGCGAAGCCGCGTTGGCGAGCGGCGCGGTGACCGGCGGCGCATCGAGCGGGAGCGCCAGGCCGACGGCGGCAAGCGGCTCAAGTGCCGCCGCTTCCGGGCCGAGCGAAGCAGAGAAGCGTGAAGCCCGGAAGGACCTGAACAGGATCGACAGGCAGCTGGGCAAGATCGCGCAACAAGAAGAGAAGCTCCACGTCCAAATGGCGGCCAAGTCCCAATCCGGCGATTTCGACGCCCTCGGCGAACTGAACACCAAGCTGCAGGAGCTCCTCGAAGAAAAAGAAGGCCTGGAGCTCGAATGGCTCGAGGCGGCGGAGATCCTGGGGGAGTAGGCGGGGTGGGACGTCGCGCCTGCTTCCGGATTCCCGCGGTCACTTTGGGTGCCGGAGGCGGCCCTTCCGCGTCGCTTAGACACGGCCCATGTGTGGGCTTGCGGTCGCTGAGCGACCTCCGGCCCACTATGCGCCGCGATGCGCTCCTTTCGGAAGAACCGCCCCCGGCGAGGAAGGTCACCTCGCGGGGGTGGACTGCCGGCGCCGTCCGCTGAGGTGCAATGGTACGGGGGCCGTGGAACTCGAGGCATGGTGGAATTTTGCGCGTCGAGGGAATCCCAAACGGAAGATTGGCAGGAGCGGCGCTGCGGGCCTTCGGGTAGGAGCGCATCGCGGCGCATCGGGTTTGGAGGTCGCTCAGCGACCGCAGGTGCCCCTATGCGTCGAAGCGGCGTTCCGAGGGCCCCGAAGCGAGCTTGCGAGCTTTGGGAAGGAACATCCGCGCTAAGCGACGGCGAAGGGCCGTTGCGCTGCGGAGGTGACCACGGACAGGCGCGAAGGGCCGTTGCGCTGCGTAGGTGCCCACGGAAACCCGGAGGCGACCACAGAAACGCAACCATGGACACGACCATGGGACGCAACCCCGGGAACAAAACCCACCCAGCCGCCCTAGCCCTCGCTCCGCAGTTCGGGCTCTTTTTGCAGGCCTGTCAGGCCGTTCCATGCCAGGTTGACCAAGTGGGCTGCTACTGCGCGTTTGTCGGGCTCGCGGTGGTCCAACCACCATTGGCCGGTCATGGCCACCATGCCTACCAGCATCTGGGCATACACGGCGCCGTCGGCTGCGCTGAATCCGCGCCGGGAGAATTCGTCGGCGAGCAGGTTTTCCACGCGATCCGCCACGTCGGAGAGCAGGGTGGAGAAGGCGCCCTCGGGCTGGGAGGGCGGGGCGTCCCGCGTGAGGATCCGAAAGCCATCGCTCCGCTCTTCGATGTAGCCAAGCAAGGCAAGGGCCGCCTGTTCAACGAGGACGCGTGGTTTGGCCTCGGCGGCGAGGGACTCGTTGATGGCGTCGAGCAGGATCCGGAATTCGAACTCCACAACCTGCGTGTAGAGGCCTTCCTTCGAGCCGAAGTGCTCGTAAATCACGGGTTTGGACACGCCCGCGGCGGCTGCGATTTCGTCAATGGTCGTGGCGTCCAGGCCGCGGGCGGCGAAGAGGCCCCGGCCAATATCGATGAGCTGGGAGCGGCGCTGGGAGCCTGTCATCCGGGCACGCGCAACCTGGCCAGCGGGTGCGTGGTTGATCACCGAACCCGTGGATTGCCGGGGAATCCCTGTGCTGTTGCTCACGCATCCATCATGCCTCATGTCAAGCGTGAAGCGGCCTCGGGAGCGCCTGCAAGTACCGCTGAAAAAGAATCAGGAATGCACCAAGTCGCGAACACCGCAATCCTCATGGCAAACTAGATTCTTGTGTGTGCGACCCGGTCAATCGGGAACCCCCGCGGACCCTGCGTCCGCAAGGGCCACGTGCACACGGTCCGCTCTGGTGTAATGGCAGCACCCCGGCCTTTGGAGCCGTGGAGTATAGGTTCGAATCCTATGGGCGGAACTTGTCGGTGTCTGCCGGCACCGCCTCTCAAGGCACCGTCTCTCCCGAAGCTGTCCACTGGCTGCGCGGAAGGCTGTGAACCGGCGAGAGTACGATAGAGCAGATGCCGCAGCCGGGTTCGCCCGGACTTAACCGAGCAAGGAGAGCGACTTCGTGAGCCCCGACCCTACTGGTCCCGCCGCTGTAATTGTCCTAGCCGCCGGAGCCGGTACGAGGATGAAGTCGCGGACTCCCAAGATCCTTCACGAAATCGGCGGACGCTCCATGGTGGCGCACGCCATCCTCGCGGCCCGCTCCATCGATCCCCAGCGGCTGGCCTTGGTGGTCCGCCACGAGCGGGACCTCGTCGCCGCGCACGTCGGACTGATCGATCCCGACGCCGTCATCGTGGACCAGGACGATGTTCCGGGAACCGGGCGGGCAGTGGAAGTAGCGCTCGACGCCTTGGACGCGAGGGGCGAACTCAATGGCACCGTGGTGGTCACATATGGCGATGTGCCCTTGCTGACCGGTTCCCTTCTCTCCGAACTTGTCGCCACGCATGAATCCGAGGGCAACGCGGTGACGGTCCTGACGGCGATCCTCGACGACGCCAACGGTTATGGCCGGATCCTTCGTGCCGAGGACGGCACCGTGCTGGGCATACGCGAACACAAGGACGCCAGCGACGCTGAACGCTCCATCCGCGAGGTCAACTCCGGCATCTACGCTTTTGACGCAAAAGTGCTTCGCGAGCAGCTGCACAAGGTGACAACTGACAACATCCAGCGCGAAAAGTACCTCACCGACGTGCTCGAATTGGCGCGCGACGCCGGAGGCCGGGTTTCCGCCGTCGTCACCGAAGACCGTTGGCAGGTAGAAGGCGCAAACGACCGGGTCCAACTTGCCGCACTCGGCGCCGAGCACAACCGCCGCATCGTCGAGGCCTGGATGCGTGCCGGCGTCACGGTCGTTGACCCGGCCACCACCTGGATCGATTCCACCGTCACTTTGGACGAAGACGTCCGCCTCCTGCCGAACACGCAGCTCCACGGGACCACCACCGTGGCGCGCGACGCCGTCGTCGGCCCCGACACGACCCTCACCGACGTTTCGGTGGGCGAAGGCGCGAAGGTGACCCGCACCCACGGCTCAGGATCCACTATCGGTGCCGGCGCCAGCGTCGGTCCGTTCACCTACCTGCGCCCCGGCACTGTCCTTGGGGAGACCGGCAAGATCGGCGCCTTCTACGAAACCAAGAACGTGACGATCGGCCGCGGTTCGAAGCTGTCCCACCTCGGCTACGCCGGCGACGCCGAGATCGGCGAGGACACCAACATCGGCTGCGGCAACATCACGGCCAACTACGACGGCGAGAAGAAGCACCGCACGGTGATCGGCTCCGGTGTGCGGACCGGTTCCAACACCGTTTTCGTGGCCCCCGTAACGATTGGCGACGGCGCGTACACCGGTGCCGGCGCCATCATCCGCAAAGACGTTCCTGCCGGAGCCCTCACCCTGAGCGTCGCTCCCCAGCGAAACGCCGAGGGCTGGGTCATCGCCAACCGGCAGGGCAGCAACTCGGCCCAACGGGCGCAGGCTGCGCAAGCCGCGCATGGCTCCACTGCCACCCCCGATTCCTCAAGTACTCCGGCAACCACAGAAGAGGGCACACAGGCATGAGCGAAATTACCGCACACGGCGAGAAGAAACTAGTTCTCGCCGCCGGACGGGCGCACCCCGAGCTGGCGCAGGAAATCGCCAAGGAGTTGGAAACAGAACTCCTGCCTATCGACGCTTACGACTTCGCGAACGGGGAGATCTATGTGCGCTCAGCGGAGAGCGTCCGTGGCACCGATGCCTTCGTCATCCAGGCGCACCCGGCCCCGCTGAACAACTGGCTCATGGAGCAGTTGATCATGATCGATTCCCTGAAGCGCGCTTCGGCGAAGCGGATCACGGTTGTTTCGCCGTTCTACCCGTATGCCCGGCAGGACAAGAAGGGCCGCGGCCGCGAGCCGATCTCCGCCCGTTTGGTGGCTGACCTCTACAAGACCGCCGGCGCGGACCGCATCATGTCCGTTGACCTGCACACTTCCCAGATCCAGGGGTTCTTTGACGGCCCCGTGGACCACCTGATGGCCATTCCGTTGCTTGCCGACTACATCCGCACCAGGGTCGAAGCGGACAACATCACCGTTGTCTCGCCGGACACCGGCCGTGTCCGCGTTGCGGAGCAGTGGGCCGAGCGCCTGGGCGGCGCGCCGTTGGCGTTCGTCCACAAGAGCCGCGACCTCACGGTGCCGAACCAGGCTGTCTCCAAGACCGTCGTCGGGCAGATCGAAGGCCGCACGTGCGTCCTGATCGACGACATGATCGACACCGGTGGAACGATCTCCGGCGCTGTCCAGGTCCTCAAGAACGCCGGCGCCAAGGACGTCATCATCGCATGCACCCACGCCGTGTTTTCCGAGCCGGCGGCCCAGCGCCTGGCCGATTCCGGTGCCCGCGAAGTCGTCGTCACGAACACCCTGCCGATTCCGGCCGACAAGCGCTTCCCGCAGCTCACGGTGCTGTCGATCGCACCCTTGATTGCGCGCGCCATCCGCGAAGTGTTCGACGACGGCTCCGTCACCAGCCTCTTCGACGGCAACGCCTAGCTCAACTCATATCAGCTGGCCGGCTGAGTAGTCCCCACCCGGACAATTGGTCCCCGGCCGGGGCCGTTTTCCCTTTGGCGGGACGCGGCTGCTAAACTCTTGGGGATACCTTGGCGAGGGAGAGCACATCCGGGTTAGTTCCGGATTGCGGGTCTCCGTTATCGACTGGGTCTGAATCTCCTTCAACGAAGGCGGACTGAACCTGCTGCTGAGCGGCTGGCATTCCGCCGGGCGTGGAAGGTCACCACAGACCTCCGCCCTTGCTGATCGACTTGCCGGCAATTTGCCGGCGCCACAGTAATCAAGGAGTACACATGTCTGAGCAGAAGCTCGCAGCAGAACTGCGCACCGAATTCGGCAAGGGTTTCGCCCGCCGCGCCCGTGCAGCCGGCCAGATCCCGGCCGTCATCTACGGCCACGGCGCTGAGCCCATCCACATCAACCTCCCGGGCCGCGCCACCACCCTGGCCGTCCGCGTTTCCAACGCCCTGCTGTCCCTCGACGTCAACGGCGAAGAGCACCTGGCACTCGTGAAGGACATCCAGCGCGACCCGATCAAGCAGATCATCGAGCACATCGACCTCCTGACCGTCCGCAAGGGCGAGAAGGTCACCGTTGACGTGGCCGTCCACGTTATCGGTGAAGCTGCCATTGGCGCAGTCGCCAACCAGGAAGCCACCACGGTTTCCCTCGAAGCCGAGGCCACGCACCTGCCGACCTTCGTCGAAATCAGCATTGAAGGCCGCAAGGCCGGCGAGCACGTCCACGCTTCGGACATCGTCCTGCCGAGCGGCTCGGAACTGCTTACCGATCCCGAGACCCTCATCATCAACATCTCGGAGGCCACTTCGGAGGCTGAAGAAGAGGCAGCTCCTGCCGCTGAGTAGTCTTTCTCTTTATTAGTCGTTCGGTTGAGTAGTCGTTCCGACTAATCGAGGCGTTTGCCTTTGCGAGTGGCCGGGTCCTGAGGGGCCCGGCCACTTCTTTTTCATTCCACCCTCTTGATTCCCTAGGATGACTCCATGACAGACACTTGGCTGATCGTAGGCCTTGGCAATCCCGGCGCTGAATACAGCCACAACCGCCACAACGTCGGCCAAATGGTCCTGGACGAGCTTGCCTCGCGCATGGGCGGAAGCTTCAAGGCCCACAAGGCCCGGGCCCAGGTGGTCGAGGGCAGGCTCGGGATCGGGGGGCCTCGGGTGGTACTGGCGAAACCGATGAGTTATATGAATGTCTCCGGGGGACCTGTTTCCGGCCTTGCCAGGTTCTTCGATATCGCTCCGGATCACGTCATTGCCGTCCACGACGAAATTGATATTCCCTTCAACACCGTTAAATTGAAGATCGGTGGCGGGGAAGGCGGGCACAACGGCCTGCGGGATATTTCCAAGGCTTTGGCGACAAAGGACTACTTCCGGGTTCGCGTGGGGGTGGGCAGGCCACCCGGGAGGATGGACACCGCGGATTATGTCCTCAGGGATTTTGGCGCCTCCGAGAAGAAGGAGCTTCCCTTCCTCCTGGATGAAGCGGCGGATGCTGTGGAGGTATTGATGACCGAAGGTTTGCTTGCCGCCCAGCAGAAGTTCCACCCCGTCAAGGCCTAGCCCGCTGACTCAATTCAGTGGTTAACAAGTACCCTGATCGTTCGTCCGCGACTAATTGATTCGCGCCGATCGCTATGATACTTTGCAAATCACTCTGGGGGTGAAGAGGAAATACAAAAGCAAACGACCCGCTGAACGTCACGTCCGCCAGAGCTGCGAAGGTAGCGTGATCTAAATTGCGAGCAACATCGGAATCTGAAACAGAGCGGCACGCGACGGAGCGGCAAGCCCTGGGCGCTGCAGAACGTCGAAAATGGTCGTCGCTGGTCCGGCAGGATCTCCAGAACAAGGTTATCGAAGCGCTCGGCGACCCGTCGTTGTACGGAGTGGTGGTGGTTGGCGCGCCGGGCGTCGGCAAGGCGACTTTTGCCCGTTCAGTAGAGGCCCGGCTCACTCCAAGGACCCACGTACTGCACCTCCACGGCTCCACGGACGTCACTACTCCGTTTGGCGCGGTGGCCCATCTGGTCGCCCGGCTGCCCGCCGACGCCGCGGATTCTCCTGCCGCGATCATTTACGGCATCTCGCATTTGATATGTTCGGACGCCGCGGGACGCGAAGTGCTTTTGGTCCTGTCGGAACTTCCGGCTTTGGACAGCATGAGCACGGCCCTTTTGGTGCACTTGTTAATCAGTGGGACTGCAAAAGTCCTCGTCACTGTCCGCCAAGCCACAGACATGCCGGAAGACCTGGTCAGGCTATTGAAAGACGGCCTCCTGGAGGAGGTCCAACTTCAGGTTTTTTCCCGCGCGGAAGTTGCCAAACTGCTCAGCGGCGTCCTTGGAAAACGAGTGACCGCTACGGCTGCAAGCGCCTTGCACGCCTCCAGCGGTGGAAACCCCCTGGTACTCCAAGCCATCGTGACTGAACAGCTCCGCTCAGGCAACCTGCATCTGGCCGGGCAGGTTTGGGCAATGAAGGGCGAAATCCACCTTTCTTCCGCGGAAATCCTGACCGACCTGGTCCGCTCGCGCCTGGCCCGGGAGAGCCCTGCGGTCCAGGAAGCGCTGGAGCTGCTCGCCCTCATTCGAACCGCCCCTCTGGCCGTGCTGTTGGACGTCCTGGAAGCTGACGTGGTCGCCGAGATGGAGTGGTCCGGATACCTGCGCATCGAACCGTCAGGCGCCCGCAGGGTGGCGCTGCGCGACGAGTACATGGGTGAGGTCATTCGGGGCTGGATGGACCTGCCGCGGCGGAATGAACTGCGGCGGCTCGCCGCCGGGGTGATCGGCAGCATTACCTGGGACCTGGATGCCGAGGCACTCCTGGGCTTTGCCTCCTCGACGCTGAACGTCCGCGAAACCCTTGAACCCGGAGTCGCCCTGGCGGCTGCGACGGCAGCGAACAGGCAGTTCGATCCTTGGTTCGCCTTGGAATGCGCCCGGCAGATCGGGCGCGAGGACAAGGAATGGGTGGCTGCCGCACAGCAACGCTGTGTTTCCCACGTCATTCTGGCCGAGCACGAGGCCGCGGTGGCAGCTTTGAAGGATGTGACGCCCGAGCAGCTTCGGCGCCTCCCGGCATATGACTATGCGGACTATGTCCAGGAGCTCTGCAGTGCGCTGTTGTGGATTCCGGGTGGGCACCTCCAGATACCCGGCCTGATCGCCGAGGCCGCGGAGGACCTTTCCCGCCGGTCGCAAGAGGTCGGAGCGGATGCCACGGAAATTGAACGGGCACGCGGCATGCTCAGGCTCGCGAGTTTCGAGCTCCAGGTCCATCAGGGCGAATATGCCGAGGTCGCAGAGGCCTTGGAGCAGGAGTACCGGGATGGGAATGATCTTCAACAAAGGTTGAGCTGCGGGAGCCTGCTGACCATGGCCTGGGCAGTGCTCGGCAGGGAAATGGAAGCCATCGAGCTGGCGCGCGAGTTGAAGCACAAGATACAGCGCGCAAAGGCGCGGCCGCGCTTGCACAACTGGTTGTCAGAAGGCTTGTTTGCCGCACTCCTTTGCAGCGGACAGTGGGAAGAACTGGCCCGGATGCTGACGGCGACCCTCGATCAGCAACCAAAGAACATCCACTACCTTGGCGGTGCCGCCGAACTGGCCCTGGGCGTTTCCTACACCTATGCCGGACGGGCTTCAGTCGCGATCGACACCCTGCTGGGGGCCCAGGCGCAGCTGGAGATCAGGCGCAACTACTACGGACCAGCCTTGGCCTACTCCGCGCTCGCTTTTGCCTACGCCCAGGCCGGCGACGTGAAGGAATCCCGGACTTTCCTCGAACTGGCTGAGAATGGACAAGGGGAAACGGCGTGGTTTCCCGCCTGGATGGCCGAATTCTGCGTCAAGATGGCAAGGCGCTGGCTGAAGGATCCCGGGGCGAAACAGAGTCTCATCGAGTCGGCCAACCGGGATTTGGCGAAGGGACGGATCACCACGGCATCGATCAGCCTTTTCGGCGCGACCGTCCACGGCACCGAAGAGGAGCTGTTGCTCCTGGAGCAGGTCTCATCCCGTCGCCAGGGCAAGATGGCCGCAGTGAACCGGATGGTCGCGGAGGGAACACGCAAGAAGGACCCGAAGACGCTGCTTCTTGCCGCTTCGGTCGCTCAGGAACTGAAGTTGGACGCCGTGGAGTCGCGCTGTGCCGTTCTGGCCTTGGACATCGCCCGGGAAGCCGGCGATTCCGGGTCCGCCAGGCTGGCCCAGCAACGGCTGGACCGCCTGATCGGTACCGTGCCGGTACTGCCCTTGACACCGCACACTTTCGGACCGGAACTGACGGAAAGGGAGCGTCAGGTTGCAAAGATGGCCAGTCAAGGGTTGAGTAACAAAGAGGTAGCCAACCAGTTGCAAGTTTCGGTTCGCACAGTCGAAGGCCACCTCTACCAAATCTTCACGAAAATGGGAATCTCATCGAGGAGCGAGCTTGAAGGAACCGCGCAGTCATGACAACGCTGCGATGGTGCACGGTCATGTCGGAGAAAGCGGTACTAGGCCGCCTGAACCCTGGCTCGATTTTGGGCACTTGCTTCCTGGAATTACAGCCGCCATCCGTACCGATGATTGTTCGGCAGTCTTCATCGTGGGCGATTCCGGACTCGGCGCGTCATCTCTCCTGGCCCAGCTGGGCAGCGTCTTTGCCGGCGAACTTGCGGTCGTTCCGATTCACGGAAGTCCGTCACTGACTGCTGTCCCGTATGGGGTGCTGGCGCCATTTCTTTCCCATCTTTCACTTGCTGACATATCCTCCCGGGTCGCTGTGCTTCGCTCACTCTGGGATCACCTCGAGGCCATCCGGGTAGGTACCGGACCGGCTTTGCTGCTTGTCGATGACGCGCACTACCTGGACGATGCCACGTGCGCGATGCTGACCGAGCTTGTCCAGGCCGGATGGGCCAAAATCGTGGCCGCCTGCGTTCCACGGCCGGGAGTTCCCGGGACGCTCTTGCGGTTGTGGCACGAGGGAACCGCAGAGTGGTTTGACCTGGAGCCATTGACTGCTGAACAAGGCCACGAACTGTGCGAGGCACTGCTCGGGGGGATCGTCCTGAACAGCACGAGCCATGGGTTCTGGACCGAAGCAGGAGGCAACACCCTTCTTCTGAAGACCCTTGTCCGCGAAGCCGAGAGCTCGGGTACCCTCGTTCAGAGACACGGTGTTTGGCTCAAGACGACCGCAACACCGGTCCACACGGTGAAGCTGGAGGCCGCCGTCAAACTTCAGCTGATGCGTATTTCGGCCGCGGCCAGGGAAGCCTTGAGCTTGATTGCATTGGCGGAACCGGTGGACGAGACGTTGATCAATGTTGTGGCCGGAGAAGCGGCCGTCCAGGAGCTGATGGACCAGCATTTGATCAAGCCTGCGGGCAATGGGTTGCCAACCCTCCGGCTCGTCAATCCAGTCTACGGAGAGGTGCTCAGAAGCATCGTTCCGGCCGCGCAGAGCCTCCAACTGCATCGGCAACTGATCTCCCGGATGGATGTATTGGAGGACAACCCGGATTCCTTGTTGCGGATGGTGACATGGTCACTTGACTGCGGGGCGGACGTACCAGACCGACTTTTGATCCGGGCGGCGGTCCTCTCGGCGAGGCTACTGCAGAGCGAGACGGCATTGCGCATGGCGGCCGCGGTGCGCGACACGCAATGGCAATCGGTTGCTCAGGCGGTTATGGCCCGGTCATACTTCAATCTCGGACGCCGGGACGAGGCCGCGGCAGTCTTGGCCCAGGAAACGTTGGATGGCGACGCCGGACCCTCCCAGGTTGTATCCGCCAGCCTTCTGCGCGCGGTCACGCGTGCCGCCGTCGGGCAGTCCGCTTCCTTGATCCGGGCGGAAGCCGAACGACTCCGCGAATGGGGCGAACAGCAGCCTGGCCTCGAGGGGCAGCGGACGCCGGACGCGAAAGCCGCGGTACCGCTCGCCGTCACCATGATCGGGCTTCTTGCCGGCTCCGTGGACGGCGACTACGGGAGGATGGGCCCCGAACTGGAGCGCGTGCTTCTTCAGTCGGGAACAGTGGAAGGCTCTTTGGCCCCCCTCTGCAGGGCCCTCGCGTTGGCCCTGAAATCAGAAATGCTGTGCGCCCTCGGCCGCGGGCACCAGGCAAGGCTGTTGGTTCTCGAGGCTGCCGCCCTGGCTCAGCCCCAAGAGAACGATGTCTTCTTCATCCCGGACTTCATTTCCGCCCGCCTCGTCATTTGCGCATTGGCCGTAGGTGACTGGACCGACGCACAAAAGCTCCTCGACAGCTATTACGAATCGTCGGGTGTCTTGATGGCATCTTTCGGCGGGGCGGCCTACGTGGTGGCCGGGTACATCGCCATCAGGCAGGGAAAATCCGGCGACGCCTTGCCGTTGCTGACTGCCGGACTGGAAGCATTGAGGGACAGCGACCCGCAGAATCTCTTCGGACTGTGTGCTGCCATGGCCTTCTATGCCGCAGCCAGCGCCGGGTTGCCTGAAGCCGAACGGTTCCGGGCTGACTATAAGGCCTGGGAACAACACAGCACCCACCTTCTCGCGTCACAGGCAAACAGTTTCTTCGACGCCGCACTGGAACTCCTCAACGCCGACGGCTCCGGCCTGGAGGCGTTGCACCGCAACGCTGACAACGCGGCGAAGGAAAACGCCACGTACCTTGAACTTCATGCGCTGGAGCTTGCGCTTGGCCTGGGGGACATCAGCAGGCTGGACCGGTTCTGTGAAACCGCGGCTGCGACGGAGGGGGAATGGGCGCAAGCGCTCGCCGAATACGGGCGGGCACTTGAACTCGGGGGCGCTGCCCGGTATCTATCCGCAGGAGAGAAACTACAGGCGGCCACCGTCTACCATTTAGCCGCGAAGGCGTATGGCCTCGCGCTGGCGGCACCGGATCGCGGCAGCACCAAAGAGCTCAGTGCCGTTGCGCGCGCGGGGCTGGCGCGCTGCAACGAAGAACTGGGCAAGGGCGGCGAGGAAACACACAACGAGTCCGTGGTTCCGAAGCTGACCAAGAGGGAATGGGACATCGTCAATCTTGCGGTCCAGGGCCTCAGCGACCGGCAGATTGCAGACACGCTGCTTATCTCGGTCCGGACCGTTGAAGGGCATCTCTACCGGTGCTATTCGAAATTGGGGATCACCGGCCGGGACGAACTTGCAGGGGCCGCCGCCGTCGCACAGGGAGCACCGAGTACAAGCTGAAGCCGGGAATGGCCGCAAGGCAGTAGTAGTGCACTCTCGATTCGACCGCCGGCCACTGCCCGCGACGAGTACCAGCAGCCCGGGGCAAAGGTACTCACACCCGCATACGAGTATGCGGGTGAATGAAAGTCGAGTACTCACTACTGGTGTGGGCCTGACGGCCAGCTGGTTAATTGGGGGGTGTCACCACTCGATCACTGGGGGTCTCGCTCATGTTGACAGCAGGCAGTGCATCTACGGTCCACGCCGTTCGATCCGGGACCCGGTCCAGGTACCAGGCATTCGCCGGATCTTCGACTCCGTCCTCGCCTGATGGAACCGAAGGCAAATCGGCAATTTCGACGGCGTGGCCGCCGATTGGACCCAGAGCCGCTGTCGAGGACATCGCGCTTGCGCTAGCAGCTTCCAAGGGTGGCGTCCTTGTTACGGGGCCGTCGGGGAGCGGCAAGAGCTACTTGACTACGCGCGCCGTGAACGAACTACGCGGGCACTCGTTCGTCGTCGTCATCCGCGGCAGCGCAGCGTTGGCGAGATCACCGTACGGCGCCCTCAATATCCTTTTGAGCGATCTTGACCCGGGATACCTGGCCCATCCCGTCCTGGTGTTGTCTGCGCTCACCAATTTGCTCCGTGAGCGTTCCGAGGGAAAGCCGGTGTACCTGGTCATTGAAAACGCGGCCGAGCTTGATGAGTTGGCGGCGATGACGGTGGCCCAGCTCGCGAGGAACGGCACGGCGCAGCTTGTCCTCACCTGCACAGACCCGCAGCGGCTCGGCGGGGAGATCACCCGGCTTTGCGGCGATGGGTTCTTGCACCGCATAGACCTCAAACCACTGACTTTCCATGAATCGCACGCCTGGCTCGAGGCCGGGCTGGGAGCACAGGTCTCTCCGTCCGGCGCCCATGCCCTGTGGACAGCCAGCGGGGGCAACCCCCACTACCTCAAGATGCTCGCCGCGGAGCTCGCCGAATCGGGTTCGCTCCTGAAAAGCGACGGCGTCTGGGTCCTGACATCCCGGAGCGAACAGCACGGCAGGGCAATCACCGACCTCATCACCACGCGGCTCGGGCGGATGGGCGATGGTGAGCGCAAAGTCCTGGAGGTCCTTTCACTGGCGAGGGCCGTGCCCCTGGAATCCCTGCTGGCACTGGCATCGGCGGACGATGTGGATTCCCTAGAGAAAAGGGGCGTCCTCGTCGTCGACGATTCGCTGCCCAGGATGGCTCGGCTCCAAAGCCAGCTGGTGGGTGACGTGGTCCGGGCGAACGTTCCCCCCGGCCGCAGCAACGAACTCCGGCGCCTGCTCCTCAAGTCGATGGATCCGGCCCTGGGCCAACGCTCGATGTTGCTGTCCATGGCCGCCTGGGCATTAGACTGCGGAGCCAAGCTGGGACGGGAAGAAACGCTGGAAGCGGCCGCGGCGGCGAACCGGCAACTTGAGGCCCGGCTGGCCCTGCGCTTGGTCCGGTCCATCCCGGGCCACTCCACGGTGCCCGGGGCAGTAGCCGAGGAAGCCCGCGCGATGATGACACTCGGTGATCTCGCCGGGGCCAGGGACCTGCTGAATCTTCAGCCGCATGAACCCGGGGATGGCGTCACCCTTGCCGAATGGGTCCGGCTCAAGCTGGCCGAGGCGGCGATCCTTCTGGCCCTTCCCGAAACCACGGCCCAAGCTTCCGAGACGCTGGCACACGTCCGTCGGCGGCTCGAGGACGAAACGATCACGGCCGGCGAAGGGCAGGACATCGCCACCTTGCGGGAGGAGCTTGTCCTGGCCGAATCGCAGGCAGCCAGCTATTCGGGTTCCTACGCTGAGATGGCAGCAAGACTGGAGGAGGTCCTTCAAGACTTTGAATCGCACGGCACCGAGTTCCGCCTCCTTGCCGGAAGCTGGCTGTGCGAGGCATGGGCCCTGACGGGACGGCAATCCGAGGCGGCGGACATGGCGGAACAGCTGGCGGCTGACTGCCATGATCCCGCTGTTTCGGTCGCCGCAGCCCGACGCGCCACATCGCGGCTGCGGTTCGCCTTCGTACTTGCCGGACGGTGGGACAAGGAGGCGGAGATGGTCCAACCCGGCGATGACCTCTTGGCCTCAGCGGCCGAGGCGCTGCCCACGGCGATCGATCTTCCCAAAGCGATCTTCCGGTGCCTCCAGGGGCGGGGCCAGGACGGTCTGGAAGCCCTCATTCCGGTGATAAGCCAGTTGCGGGTCCAGGACAACGAAGGCATGCTGGATGTCGCCTGCACGGCAGCGGCCTACGCCTCGGCCTTGCAAGGCGACCATGACCAGGCCGTGCGCTACCTGAAGGAAGCTTCCACCCAGCTGCGCCGGCCGACGTGGCGGAAAGAGCGGACGAAGAGATACCTCGCGGCGTTGACCCGGGAACGCGTCAACGGCCCGGAGGCCGCCGTCGAGGAGCTCTTCAACCTGGCCGACGCCGACCGGGACGAGGGTGCCCCCGGTCACGAGATCTTCTGCCTCAGTTCAGCCGTCCGGCTCGGCGCGGCGGCATCCGCTCCACGGCTGTTGGACTCGGCCCTCCGCTGCCAGGGACGATTCGCCGAACTGTGCGTTGCGTACGCACGGGCGACGATGTCCGGAAGCGCGGAGCTTCTTCTTGAGGCAGCACGGTTGGCAGAAGACATGCAGAACGACAGGTTCGCCTTCGATATCGCCGAAACCGTCCTGCACATGGACCAGGTCCAGTCGGACAAGACGGCCCTCCGGAAGGCACGCCAGCTCGCGGAGACGTGCCGGCAGCGCTTGCGCACCCCGCAAAGCGGCAACCAGGAGGGCTTGAAGCTGACGGCCCGCGAGATGGAGATCGCCAGGCTGGCGGCGAACCGGGAGAGCAACAAAGGTATCGCCGCGAAGCTCCATGTTTCAGTACGCACGGTGGAGGGGCACCTGTACCAGATCTTCGGCAAGCTGAAAATCGTGGAACGCTCCGAGCTGAGCTTCGCGCTTGGCAACGTCGAAGGTGGTGCGAAATGACTGAAGTGGTTTCGGCCGATGCGCTCATAGGGCGATTCAACGTGATGGCAGCCGTTGTCGACTGCCTTCTCGATGTCAATGGCCCCGGGGTCCTGCTCTTTGGCGACGCAGGCATCGGCAAGACGGCACTGATTAACGAAGTGGTCCAGGAATTGGGGCAACGTGTCCGCCCGTTCCGGGTCTTTGCCGGTCCCACCCTCGCCTCGGTACCGTTTGCCGCCCTGGCACCGCTGCTGACAGCCTTGACCCCGAGCCAGATCAATGAACCGTTGTCGGTCCTGAGGGCCGTCGTCGCGGCGTTGAACCCGGCAGGCCAGCCGCATCCGGCACCAGCCGTCCTGATCGTCGAGGACGCACATCACATCGATGACAGCAGCGTGGCTGTCCTGGCACAGTTGGCTGCTGCGGAAGCCGCCAAAGTCGTGTTCCTGTGCCGCCCGTATCCCGCACCGCCTGCAGAGGTTTTCTCGATGTGGTCCGAGGGGCTCGTGGACCGATTCGACCTGCAGCCACTCAACGAGCAGGAAGTCAACCAACTCTGCGCCCAGGCCTTGGATGCGCCCGTCGTCCAAGGGACCAGCGCCGTCCTTGGCAAGTACTCCGGCGGAAACCCGATGTTCCTGCTGGAACTCATTGAGCACGCCAAGTCCTCGGGCCAGTTGGTCTGCCGCAACGACGCCTGGATGCTTTCGGGCGAGCTCCGGGGCACCAGCGTGCGTTTGATGGACCTTGTCCGCAACCAGATCCTGATGCTGGGCGCCGCACAGCGGGAGACCCTGGAGACCGTGGCGCTGGCGGAGCCCGTCCCGCTCAACGTCGTGCAACAGGCCAGCGACTCCAGCGCCGTGGACGAACTGCAGGAGCTGCATTTCATCGAGATCGCGTCCGACCCCGCCCGGCATGTCCGGCTGGCCCAGCCGCTGGTTGGCGAAGTGATCCGCCAGCTGGTCCCGACCGCCCACAGCATGACCATCCGGCGGCGCATCGTGAACCTCATGGAGTCCAAGCCGCAGACCATGGACGGACTGCTGCGCTTCGTCTCCTGGGGATTGGAATCGGGCACCGAGGTTCCGGACTCCGAGATCCTGGAAGCGGCCCAGCTGGCCAACCGCTTGTTCATCCCCAGCTACGTGGAACGGGTAGCCGGCGCAATCAAGGATCCGTCCCTGAGACTGGCAGCGCAGGTGGAGGTGGCACGCGCCAAATGGTACCGGGGCGACATCAGGGGTGCGGTGTCCTCGCTTGCCGGGGTCGTGGACCGGACCAATGATCCGCGGACAGTCCGTCAGGCATCGATGTTGGCAGCCCAGCTTTCCGGGCGACAAGGCGTCGGGCCGAACGCCATCAAACAGGCAGCGTACGAATGGGAGGCGGCCCTGGCCAGGCTCGCCGAATCCCGCCAGGGCATCGACCCTGGTGAGCTGGAACGCGGGAAGCTGGGGAGCAGGCTCCTCTCGCTGGAGGGCCTCCAAGCCGAAGGCCACCACATCGAGACGGAGCGGGAACTCCGCCAGATCTGGAAAGAAGCGGACGACGACGAGTCCCGCCTCGTGGCGGGCACCCTCCTCGCAGAGGCCATGGCGGTCACGGGACGGCCGGTTTCCGCCATCCAGATCCTGATGGAGATCCAGGAGATGGTCGCCACGAGCGGCGACTGGAGCCTCCAGTACGCCGGAATGGTGATGCGCCGCTACATCCTGGCCTTGCAACAGGCAGGCGAGTTCGGTGTTCTTGAAACGTTCCTCCAGAACCATGTTTCCCAAGCACCGAACTCCCTGATCTATTCAGGCGGGATGTTCCACCTGGCGGCCGGGATGGTGGACCTGCGCCGCGGAGACCTCGGGGTGGCGCTGCCACGGCTCCGCCAGGCGGTCAGCATGCTGCGGGTCTCCGACATGGGAAGCGACCTGCCCGACGCCGTTGCTGCCGCCGCGTACGCGGCGTCGATCCTGAAACGCCGTGACACCGCCATGACGTACTCAAGCGAATACGACGCATTGATCCGGGAAGGCGTTCACCCGTCGCTGCTGGCACAAGGGCATGCGGCAGTGGCGCGAGCCGAGCATACCGGAACGCAAACGGCGATCGCGAGACTCATGTCCCTGGCCGATTCCGCGGCCGCGGACGGAGCTATCGGTGCTGAGATCGACATCCTGATGCTGGTCCTGAGGCTGGGTGACCCCGGTGTGGCGCGTCGGCTGATGGCAGTGGCCGAGGGGAGCGAAGGCCGGACTGCGGAGTTCGCCTTGAGCGTCGGGATCGCCCTCGCGCACAAGGACGCGGATCGCCTCATTGAGCTGAGTGATTCGGCAGCCAGGGACGGACTGGAGCTTGCCGCCGCCGACTGCGCCAGCCACGCCCTGAGGATCCTGGAAAGCAGGGGGGACAAGGCGCGCCAGCTCGAAGGACAGCGGCTCCTCAAGCGCCGCACAGCTGCTCTCGACAAGGCCGGCCCGGCGGTTGAAGGCGGCTCCCCGGATCTCCAGAAGCTGACCAGGCGCGAACAGGAAATCGCAACGCTTGTGCAGTCGGGATCGAGCAACAAGGACATTGCGCTCAGCTTGGGCCTGTCATTGCGCACCGTCGAAGGTCACTTGTACCGAATGTTCGCCAAGCTTGGCATCAGCCACCGGGAAGACCTGATGAACGGTGCGCACGGCACGCAGGGCGTGGGCTAGCCGCCCGCGGGCCCGCTTGCCCACTGCGATCGGGCGACCATTTTTCCCGAAGCCGCCTTCCGCCGTCGTGCTCTCCAATAGGGGGCACGACGGCGGGCGCGCGAGAGCCTAAAACGAGTACTGAATCGAGTGGTTAAAAGTGCTCGGACGGGTAGTCAGTGGCCTCGGAACGGACCGCGCATCCAAAGACGGGTAGAGCCCACTCGCGCCCGCCCCGGAGGTTCGTTAATACGCTTTTCCTGATGGCAACCGCCACTCATTTGGGGATAAGTGGGTCTCGAGATGAAACGCAGGAAGAATTCTTTGCTCCAGGAAAACCACCCGGTAATCCGGCGAGAAGTCAACTCCAATGCAACCGGTCTCCCGCATTCGGCGGGAACCCCCACAAACGAGCCGGCGGCAGGCGGTCATGTGCCCTCTGAGACCGGGGCACGTCCCGTTTCGTCGCCGGCTTTCTTTCACACTGGAGACAACAGGCACCGGGAGGTCGACTGACCATGACACCGAACACGAAGGTAAAGACCCTCAAGGCAGAGCACAGCGGGAACGCGCAGTCCTTGCACACGCAGGCCCCAGCTTGGCCGGAGGGCGCGGGAACACGGATAGCCACGCAGGACCAGGCTTTTACTTTCGACGTGGCGATCGTAGGCATGGGCTATGTCGGCCTGCCCACGGCCCTGGCGATCAACGCATCGGGTCGGCGTGTTCTCGGCCTTGACGTGTCCGACGCCCGCCTGGCCGTGATCCGGGAGCAACGGGCAGATCTCCTGGACTCCGACAGGGAGCGGCTCAGCAACGCGCTGCTGGACCCGACCTTCATGCTGAGCAGCGATTTGTCGTTGCTTGCCCACGCGGCGGCCGTGGTTGTGTGCGTTCCCACCCCCGTCGACGAGTACCTGGTTCCGGACCTCTCGATTCTCCGGGCGGCGTGTGCCTCGGTGGTCGATTTCGCCACCCCTGGCCAGTTGCTGATGCTGACCTCTACAACGTACGTCGGATCCACGCGCGACCTCCTGGCGTTGCCCTTGGCTGCCAAGGGACTTATTCCAGGCCGTGACGTGTTCGTGGCCTTCTCGCCCGAGCGCATCAACCCTGGCGTGGATTCCTTCTCGCACGAAGACGTCCCCCGGGTAGTTGGCGGAGTGACCCCGGCCTGCGGCGAAGTTGCCGAACGGCTTCTGAGCGCCAGCACCAAGCTGGTTCACGTTGTGCCGTCGGCGGATGTCGCCGAAATGACCAAGCTCGTGGAGAACACCTTCAGGGCCGTCAACATCGCCTTGGCTAACGAATTCGCTGATATCTGCCACGAACTCAACATGGAAGTCATGGACGTTATCGATGCGGCTTCCACCAAGCCGTATGGATTCATGGCGTTCACCCCCGGTCCTGGAGTCGGCGGACACTGCATACCGTGCGACCCCCACTACCTGCTGTGGCAATTGCGCAAGGCCCGCTTGACGGCGCCGGTCATCGAGCAAGCGATGGCCGGGATTGCAGGCAGGCCGCACAAGGTGGTGGAGAAGGCCCGGCGTATCCTCTCGGACCGCAACCACGGTGTTGCCGGTGCCCGCGTCATGGTGCTCGGGGTCGCGTACAAACCCGACGTCGAAGACCTCCGGGAATCCCCGGCCCTGGAAATCATTGCCGCCTTGATTGCCGACGGGGCGGAAGTGGCATTCTCCGATCCTTGGTGCCAGACGGCGCCCGATGGGCACGGCGGAACACTCCAGTCCGAGCAATCGCCTGCTGACTGGGGTGCGGATCTGGTGATCCTGCACACGAGGCACAGCCAGATGGAACTTGACTGGTTGGCCGGAGCACCAGCAGTCCTGGACACGACGTACCGCTTGCCCAAGGCCGAGAACGTAACCCGGCTCTAGATCCACCAGGTTTTCGACGGAAGCAGGAGTAATGAAAACAGCAATAACCGGCGGTGCCGGCTTCATAGGAAGCCACCTTGTTGAGTACTTGTTGGCGGCGGGGGACGAAGTCGCCGTGCTGGACAACTTGTCGACCGGACGCTTGGAGAATCTCAAAGGCGTCATCGGCCACAGGAACTTCCACTTCGTCGAGGGCACCATTCTCGACCGTGACGCCGTGGACAAGGTGGTGGCAGGCGCCGACCGGGTCTTCCACCTGGCCGCCGCCGTCGGCGTGAATCTGATTGTTGACCACCCCTTGGAGAGCCTCCGCACGAATATCCATGGCACCGAAGTGGTCCTGGACTCGGTCCTGCAATCAGGTGCCTCGCTGCTGCTGGCATCCACAAGCGAGATCTACGGCAAGAACACCTCGGACAGCCTCTCGGAGGAAGCGGACCGCATCCTGGGATCTGCGCTCAAATCCCGGTGGACCTACGCCGCCGCCAAGGGTATTGACGAGGCCTTTGCCCATGCATACTGGCGCCAATTCGGGTTGCCGGTTGCCATCGTACGGCTCTTCAACACGGTCGGTCCGCGGCAGACAGGTCGCTATGGAATGGTTGTTCCGCGACTTGTGCGGCAGGCGCTCGTCGGTGAGCCCCTGACCGTATATGGAGACGGCCACCAGACGAGGTGCTTCTCCTACGTCGGCGACATAGTTCCCGCCATCGTCCGCATTTCCGAGGAACCGCTTGCCTACGGTAATGCGTACAACCTCGGCGGCAGCTACGAGATTTCCATCCTGACGTTGGCCGAAAGGATTGTTGAACTCCTTGGGAGCTCCAGCGCCATCACCTTGGTGCCTTATGAGCAGGCGTACTCGGAAGGCTACGAGGACATGCGCCGGCGGGTTCCGGACAACAGCAAGTCCTTCGGGCTGGTTGGCTTCGAGCCGAAGACCACGTTGGATGAAATCATCCTCAACGTCGCGGCCGACTACAAGCCGGCAAAAGTCCTGGATCCCTCGGGTTGGAAGATCACCCTCGCATCTTGAACCGCGGCCAAACGAAACCGAATCCACTAAAGCGGCGTCGTTCAACTGAAGTCCTTGAACTGAAGAAGTACCTTGAAGAGAAAGGCTGCGTCCGTATGGACCGGATCTGGGGGGCGTCTATGTCTCAACCTCGCCACAAGGCCGAACGCTTGAGCCCTCCGGGAAGATCTCGTTGGCTCGCAGGCGTTTTGAGCGTCCTGATGTCGACGTCGGTTTTTGGGATAGCAGCACCGGCCGCGCACGCAGCGCCGAACACCATCATTACCCTGACCTTTGACGACGCCAACGCAGATCAGATCCCCGCCGCAGCTATCCTCAAAAGCAACGGGCTCAAGGGCACCTTCTTTACGCCGTCGGGCTTCCTCAACGCTCCGAACTACATGACAACCCAGCAAGCACTGGCGTTGCAGGCGGACGGAAACGAGATCGGCGGTCACACGGTGACGCACCCGGACTTGGCCCAGATGGGTGCGGACGAGGTCAAACGCCAGGTCTGCAACGACCGCGTCAATCTCACCAACATGGGATTGACCATCACCAACTTCGCGTACCCCTTCGCGTCGCTCACCCCGGCGGTGGAGAGCACGGTTGCGGCTTGCGGATATAACAGCGCCCGCGGACTCGGAGACCTTGAAAGCGTTGTGCCTGGAAGCGCAGGACTTGGATTCGCTGAGACCCTTCCTCCTCCCGATCCATATAAAACGAAGGCCCCGGACGAAGTGGACAACACTTGGACCTTGACTGACCTGCAGAACCTGGTGTCCAAGGCCGAGCCCGGCGGTGGCTGGGTTCAGGTGACATTCCACCACATCGGCACGGGTATCGATCCAACTTCAGGAATCGCGGACCCCCTGACGGTTTCCACAGCGCTTTTCACCCAATATGTACAGTGGCTCGCCGCGGAGAAGGCCGCCGGGCGGATCGCGGTCCAAACGGTCCAGGAAACGCTCGGCGGAGCGGTCAAACCCGTTGTCGCCGGACCGGCTGCACCCCCTCCGGTCACCGCGGGGAACCTCGTCAAGAACGCCAGCTTGGAAACCGCCGGTCCGGTAGCTTCGGGACTGCCGCAGTGCTGGGCCCAGGGCAGTTACGGTAGCCACACTTCGGCCTTCACTACGGTAACCCCCGGGCACGGGGGCACCACCGGGACCCATGCTGAACAGCTCGTGATGTCCGCCCACGTCAGCGGAGACGCCAAGCTAGTGCCAACCCTCGACTTGGGCGAGTGCGCGCCAAGTGCAACTCCTGGCCACACCTATGAGATGAAAGCTTGGTATACCTCGACGACGACGACTCAATACGAACTGTATTACCGCACGGGGCTGGGCACCTGGACGTATTGGACCGCTAGCCCGTATTTCCCGGCGTCTACCACATGGGCCCACGCGACGTGGACGTCGCCCGCCCTTCCAGCCGGTGCTTCGGCCATCAGTTTGGGCCTGAACCTGCTCGGCAATGGCACCTTGACCACGGATGACTTTGAACTCTATGACAGTGCAGGCATCAGGCACTTCACAGACGTCACTCCTACCTCGGCGTTCTATGACGAAATCAGTTGGCTGTCCAACAACTTGATTTCGCAAGGTTGGCCTGACAACACCTACCGTCCTCTCACGTCAATCACCCGTGAGGCCATGGCAGCGTTCCTCTACCGGTTCTCCGGAAGTCCTGCGGTGCCGGCGAACGCACCGACTTTCTCCGATGTGCCAGCCGGTGCTCCGTTCTACAACGAGATCCGGTGGCTGGCTTCCACCAGGACCACGACAGGGTACCCGGACGGAACCTTCCACCCGGGTGAGGCCGTGAGCCGGGCCGCAATGGCCGCATTCCTTTATCGTCTCAAGGGCAGTCCCGCTGTGCCGGCGAACGCACCGACCTTCTCCGATGTGCCAGCCGGTGCTCCGTTCTACAACGAGATCCGTTGGTTGGCATCCACAGGCATCACTACGGGCTTCCCCGACGGCACCTATAGGCCAACCACCGCCATCAACCGCGACGCCATGGCTGCCTTCTTGTACCGCTACAACATTGATTTCCCGAAAGGCTGACGGCAGCTCGTCCTGACGGCCAGGCGGGCGGGATTTCCCAGGAAATTTCCTGAGTTTTCCCGCCCAAGGCCACGTACACTGCGGTAAGCACCTAAGACAGGTCCCAAGGGAGTGAATCGTGAATCCGGCGAAATCGAGGGTGAATCGGTGGAACCGCCCAGCCGTCTGCTTTGCATTTTGCCTGACCCTGCTGACGGCGGCGTGCGGTGGACCGGGCCCGAGCCCGAGTCCAACCCAATCAGCCGGCCGGTATCCCTGGCACACCGGGATCGTGTCCACGACCTTCTGGGTGGGCGAGATCTTTGACCCCAACGCGGCAGATGGCAGCCAAGTGACGTCCACTTACGACTCCCAATGGATGCAGAGCTACGGAGGCTGTGACGGCGTCGTGACGAACGGCTGCAAGACAGAGGCGAGAACGCAGGCCAAAGGCTACGCGCCGAGCAGCATGACTCCAAAGGAGAACCCGTTCTACCTCGATCTCCCTTTCGATGATGTCAACGATCCCACCGCCTTCGCGGAACGGGCGAGCGTCATCCCGTGGGCCAACGATCCGGGTTTCGCAGGCAACGCCCAGAACCGATCCTTCAGCTACATGAAGAACCAGTGGGTCCGGATCCGGATGGGCAACCGCGAATGCTACGGGCAGATTGAAGATGCCGGTCCGGGCCAGTATCACGACAAGGACTACGTTTTCGGTTCCAACGATGCACGTCCTGCCAACAAGAAGTTCAATGGAGCCGGAATGGACGTCTCGCCGGCGCTCAACGGATGCCTTGGGTTCTCCGAGCTCGATGGCGAGTCGGACAAAGTCGACTGGCAGTTCGTCCCACGGGACCAGGTTCCCGCGGGTCCGTGGCTGAACATCGTCACAGTCAGCCAAGTGAAGTAGCACCGGCCGCCGGGGCCGTCCAAGCAATCCGGTACACGCAGTCCCTCGAAAACTGGAGGCATCCATGCAGTGGCTCAAGAAACTGTTTCAGCACGGCAACGGCAGGCACCTCGCCCGCCCGGCCGAAGTCAAGAACCAGAACAGGGCGGAACATCCAAGCCAGACATGATCCTGCCGTTGACCGGCGGGATCAAGGCAGTTTGGCGTGGAATCCTGCACTCAACAAATCGGAGAAGCGCTGAGTTCCTTGATCGATCCCGCTACACACGTGGCTGGCCGGATCCTCCGGAGTGTCCTGCGGGCACGACTCATCCCGATTCAAGGACCACATGGACACCCGTTGAACCCCCTTGCTGATGGCGAAGGAGTTGAATCCGCGAGCCGCATCAAGGTCAAATACCTCGCCCGGGAGGTCGTTCCGGCCGATCATGGGGGTCAACCCCATCTTTCTCCAGATCTGCCCGCTATTGAGGGGACTTCCTGCACGCTGATAGATGATGCTGAGCTGATCGTGGGTGGACTGGGCCGCTGACGTTCCGGCATCGAGCATGCTTTGCGATGCGCTCCGGCTTGAACCGTAGTTCATCGTCATGATGTTGACCCCCGCAAGCTGGACACCGGCGGCGAGCATCTGGTCCACAGCGGAGGTTCCGGCGTCGGTCAGTCCTTGCGGGGTCACCGGAAGGGTCAGCCAGATTGAGAGGGCGTGCCCTTCCGTGCTCCGCTCCTTCTGGAGGGCAGCGATAGCTGCGGCGCGGCGCTGCCAGGCTGCACTGTCCGCGAGGTTGTCGCCCTCGATGTCAAAGTCGATGGTCTCGGGGTTGTAGCGCTCCAGGACGGCCCGGTAGGCCCTTTCCAGGTCGGCTGCATCCTGGCAGGAGTTTGCGAGCTCACTGTTCACTGAGCCGCCGAAAGACACAGCGAACGCGCCGCCGTTCGAGCGCAGCTTGGCGATGCGCTCCTCGAGCTTGAGCGAATTTTTCGCGGCATCGAGGCTGTAGGTGCTGCCCCAGCTGGGTGTGCAGGGCTGTCCCGCCATTGCCACCACGAACGCCAGTGTGACGTTCTTGGTGCCCTCGCCCACCGGTGTTTCGAAAGCGTACTGAGGGACCACGGTGACGTCGACGTAGCCGGAAAACCAAGGTGGTTCGAGAGAGCCGTTTGCCTCCGAAGTCAACCGCCACACGAGCACGCCTCCGATCCCCACCACCAAGGCTGCGGCGATGCAAGCCTTGGCGAAGGCTGACAGCCGGCGGCGGGGGCCATTGGCGGGGGACGGCGGGCGGCGAATGTCCCGCGCACTGCCTTCCCTCGGCGCAACGGGAGTGCCGCTTCCCTGTTTCCTGGACACTCTCTTCCGCCATCCTTAAACTCCGACTGCCCTGATTGCACCATTTGACCACGAACGGATCGGATTCGCCGCGGTCCGCGTCCCGGGGTTTGATCCTGGCGTTTCGCGCGTAGCGCACGAGTAGTGACGCTGTCCGCACGTCAAGGTTGAGTGTAAAAGACGGGTAGATCCTACTCGTGTCCGTCGTCGCCTTGATTCATACGCTGATGGTGTCAGTTGGATGATGGCAACGGGGGAAAGACAGGTCTCGCAATGGAAACGGACGCTCTGGTCCGGGCGGTATCAGGACGCAGCGGATTCATCCTGGAAGGTGTTTGCCTGGAGTCCGAGCCTGCTCTTGGGGGATACAACACGGTACCTCCCGTGGAGCCGGCGCCGATCGACCGTGCTGCCGAACGGCAGCGCGCCCTCGCAGAGAGGGCCCCTGAGCGGGGGCCGGTGGTGAATAAGCCTTTGAGACCGAGGCTTCCCCCAGTCGCCACCGGCCCCTTCAGGAACCTCGGCAGCGCGGGTTGGCAATGAGTCCCCTGGGGAAGGGCCCCGCATCCGACCCGGTCCGCGCATCGAGGAAACGGGCAGGGCTGTGGGCTGCCTCGTGCGTGTCGGTGCTGCTCCTGGTGACCGGCGCCACATCGCTGATCAACGGAAGTCAAGCTCCAGTAAGCGGGTCCGGGAGCAACACCCCCACACCTTCTGTCGCTCCGCTCTCATCTGTCAGCCTGACGTTCGATGAGGGCCGGGCAAGCCAGATGGAGGCGGCCCGGATCTTGAAGGCTCACGGACTCAGGGGCACCTTCTTCATAGACTCGGGCTTTGTAGGCGCACCTGAATACATGACAATGGACAATCTCCACAGCCTGTCCGCGGACCAGAACGAAATCGGTGGCCATACGGTCACCCTTGCCGATGTGACTTCGGTAGAACCGGACGAGGCGTCGAGGCAGATCTGCAACGACCGGGCGAACCTCACGGACTGGGGCTTCAAGGTGACCTCCTTTGCCTATCCGTTCGCGGCGTCAACGCCGAAGTCGGAAGAGTTGGTCGCTGGTTGCGGCTACAACAGCGCCCGTGGCCTCGGCGAGATAACCACCCCCGTTGATTGCGCGGGCTGTGCGGCTGCGGAAGCTGTGCGCCCCGCCGACCTGTTCCGGACACGGGCGACATCGGAAGTCGGCAGCAAGTGGACGCTGGCCGACCTCGAGGCGACGGTGGAGCAGGCCGAAAAGGCCGGGGGCTGGTTACAGCTGACCTTCTACGACATTGACAACAGCGGCAATCCCCGCTCCGTCAGCCCCGCGTTGTTCGAACAATTCGCCACATGGCTGGCCGCCAAGACCCAACCAGGGACCATGGGCGTGCGCACGGTACATGACGTGATCGGCGGCGTGGCGAAACCCGTGGTGAACGGTCCCGCGGCGCCGCCGGCAGCAGCGGGTCAGAACGCTATTCGGAATCCGGGGTTGGAAACCGCCGGAAAGTACGGCTTGCCGCAATGCTGGCAGGTGGCGTCCTACGGCAAGAATGCCGTAGTCCTGAGCACCTTGAGCCCGGGACACAGTGGTGCGGTGGCCCGTCGCCTGGACCTGAGCGAATATTCGTCCGGTGATGCCAAACTGCTTCCCGTCCTCGATCTGGGAGCATGCGCTCCGAGCGTGAGTACCGGCCACAGCTACTCGCTGAGGGCGTGGTACCAGTCCACCGCCAAGACGCAGTTCGAAGTGTATTACCGCAACAAGCTGGGCACGTGGACCTACTGGACAGCCAGTCCCTGGTTCGCGGCCAACACCAGTTACGAGCAGGCGATCTGGGATACGCCGCCCGTTCCGGCAGGAGCCGAGGCCATCAGCTTTGGAATGAACCTTTTCAGCGATGGCCAGCTTGCTACCGATGATTACGAAATGTACGACACAGTGGGAGCTCCGTCGCCGTGATAGTTCTTTCGATCTTTTTGGTTCTGGGGGTAAGCACGATCTTTTGGTCCATTGCCGGGCTGGTCCGCCTGGCCGGCGAGGAGTCGTGGCGGGCCCGGGAATTGTCATCGAGGGTCCGCAGGTGGATCGCCTTGCTGCGCGGCGGCAATGCGCCGGTCCCTCGACATCAGCGGGGCCGCCATCGTTCAAAGGGAGGGCGCATCTACCCGGCGAATGTCGCGGTCCTCATTGCCGCCCACAACGAGGCCCTCGTCATCAGGGAGACCATCCTCGCGGCCTCCGCTTTGGTCCCTCGACGCAACATCCACGTCGTTTCGGACATGTCGACTGATGACACCGCAGCTATTGCACGGGATGCAGGGGTGAAGGTCCTTGACCTTGAACCGAACCGTGGCAAGGCAGGCGCACTCGCCGCGGGCATCGCCCATTTCGATCTGTGCAAGCGGTTCAAGGTGGTCATGCTCCTGGACGCAGACACCCGCCCGACGCCGGACTACCTCGAAACCGGGCTTCCTTTGTTTGATGATCCCACGGTGGTCGCCGTCGCGGGACGCGCCAAGTCGATCATGAACCCGGCACCTCCGACGGCGATCGGCCGCTTCCTCGTGGCCTACCGGGAGCGCTTGTACATCGCGGTCCAACTGCTCCTCAAGTACGGTCAGGCAGCGCAGGGCGCCAATGTCGTCTCCATCGTGCCTGGCTTTGCCAGCATGTACAGAACCAGCGCGCTCGCAAAAATAGAGGTCTTTGCGCCCGGACTGGTGATCGAAGACTTCAACATGACGTTTGAAATCCATGCGAAGAAGCTGGGACGGATCGCATTCCATCCCTCCGCGGCTGTTGCGTACACCCAGGATCCGGACAACCTGACGGACTATATCAAGCAGGTGCGTCGGTGGATACTTGGTTTCTGGCAGACCGTCAGGCGGCACGGCCTGCAGTTCAGCAGATTCTGGTTTGTCCTGGGGCTGTACATTGTTGAGCTCGTAGCCAGCTGCCTCTTCTTCGTGCTTCTGGTCCCGGCATTCCTGCTATCGTCCCTCGCGGCGGTCGAAGTGTGGATTTTTGGCAATCGATCGGAAGTCTTCATCTTCCTGTCGGGCGTCCTGCGGCCTCAGGACGTCCTCATCGGAGTTTTCCTGCCGGACCTCTTCTTGACTGTCCTTGCCGCTGTTTCGATGCGCAGCCCGCGCTTTCTGTTGATGGCTCCCTTCTTTCCGCTGATGCGGATCCTGGACGCAGTCATCTGCCTCCAGGTCTTGCCCAGGGCGTACTCGGCGCATTCGTCGGGAGTTTGGGTCAGCCCCGTCCGGCGGATCCAACGCCAACCTCAGGAAATCGCGACGCCGGGTCCTTCCGTGGTGCGGACCGGCTAGGACGCAGTCGCACGGACAGCCGCCGGCCTGGTAAACGGACACGCGGACGCCCATGCCACGCAGCCATTGCAGCTGTGTGGCATGGGCGTCCGGCACTCCCCGAGTGCGTGGTGTCATGCTGATCCGGGTTCCGGGATGTTAGTTGGTGACTCCCGAAGTGGTGACGACGTTCAACCACGGACCAGGCGGCACGCTGGCGCGGTCAACGAAACGCCACGATACGTGGTCATTGTCGCCGTTCAGCTCAGCGAAGCCCAGGCAGCCGTTCAGGGCAGGGGATACATCCATGCCCGCACCCTGGCTCGGGTCGCCGGAGAACTGCTTGTTGGCAGGACGGGCGTTGTTCGCGCCGAACACGTAGGCGGAATCGTGGTAGAGGGAACCGCTCGAGGGGCCGGCATCTTCAACTTGTCCGTAGCACACGCCGCCATTGGGTCCGGTGATCTGGACCCATGCGTTCTTCATGTAGCTGTAGCTTGAGTCCGCGCAATGGTTGACGCCGGTTTTGGCGTTGTCCGCTGCGGCCCACGGAATCACCTTGCAACGCTCAGCGAAAGCGACGCTGTCATTGACGTCGTCGTAAGGCAGATCCAAATAGAACGGGTTCTGCAAGGGCTTGGGCTGGTGCAGCGGGAAGTACCCGTTGCTGGCTACGCGCTTTTCCGTGGCGCACTGGAAGCTCGTGCCGGTGCCGGAACTGACTCCGTCACAACCGCCGTAAGTGCTGCCGGGGCAACCGCTCGCGCTGGACGGAGTCGCCCCCATGTTGACGCCAGTGTGCTGCAGGGCCCATTGACCGTTGTAGGTGGAGCAGACTTGGGAGCCGTCCGAGAGGCTGGCATTGAAAATCTCGCCTACCCAGAAGGTGGTGCTCACAATGTTGGTGTGCAGCGGGTAGGTTCCCGTGACAGGCAGGGGCGCTGCTGTTGGCGCGGGCGCGCCGGCGGCTGTTGCGGCTGGAGCGGGGGCGGCCGCAGCGGGCGTGCTCGACGGCGCCGCGGCCGGAACGCTGCTCGACGTCGGCGTCGGCGTCGGCGTCGGCGTCGGCGCCGGCGTTGCGGTGCGGGTTGGCGCGGATGAAGCGGAATGCGACGAGCTCGGCCGCGAATATGAACCGTGGTCGCCGGCCTGATAGGAGGATTTGTGCGATGACTGGACAGCGGAGATGGTGGCGAACCCGCCGAAGGCAAGGAGCGCCACGGCAACGAGTGCTGTGAACAGGTGTTTCATATTTGGGTGACATATCTGTTGGGGACATAGACATACGAGACCTGGGCAATGGATAAGGCGAGCTGCAGCCGAACACGCCGCAGCGTCGTACACGGCCAAATGGTGTGTCACGACAGAGTTGTTACGAAAATCGGCTGCGCTTCAACTCCCCAGAAGTAGCCAGCCGGAACTTACTCTTGCGGCACCAGCTTACACAGTCAGATCACAGGGTGGTAACGGAGGATGCAAATCCGGCGGGAAAACCCGGCTGGAAACGACGCCGTGATGCCTCGCGAGGGGGCTCCGTGGAGCGGTGATGTTTCGTGCAAGTAGCCCCGGAAATTCAAGTAGTTACCACTCAATCCAGGACTGAAACCCCGAAGGTAACGTTTGGAAATGACACCGGTCCGTGCCACAGCCGTCAGGAACGTGTGTCCGGCGGCCCGAAGATTAGACAGGACCATGGACGATACCGAAGGGACCCACACCTCGCCCCCGATCATTCGGGCAGCGGAGCTCCAGGAGATTGTTATTGCCTTGTCGGGGCCCGAACCGGCCGGGATAGTCATCTCGGGGCCGGGGGGCTCCGGAATGACCACCCTCCTGGACGCGGCGGCTTCAGTCCTGAGCGGTTCATTCAGCGTAATCGCCCACAACGTCTCGGAGTCATTCGCGGACATTCCGTTTGGAATCGCCATGGCACTTGTTCCGGACCTGCCGGGAAGGGCCAAGGTGTGGCCGGGTTCCATCGTGGCGGCTTGCCGCAAAGCGGTGCGTGGCGCGGCGACACCCGGGTCGGCTGCGTTGCTGGTGCTGGACAACATCGATTTCCTGGATGACATGTCTCTTTGGCTCCTGAGCCAGCTGCTTGTTGAACCGGACATCCGCCTGATTGCCACCCACCGCTCGGACCGGCCGTTGAGAATGGAACTCATGGAATCCGTGGTTTCGCGGCAGCTTTCCGTTGTGACCCTGGACGATCTCACGCAGGAGCAGCTTCAAGAATTCCTTGATGATCGCCTCGGCGGACGCGCGGCCCGAAGCCTGGTCCGGGACATCCATGCCCTCACCGGAGGAAACCTGCAGACCGCGAAGTTGTTGCTGGATGAAGCTGCGGCGCGCGGCGAGATCGTGGAACACGCTGATTCGTGGATGTTGTCCGGACCGATCCGTTTGGACGGTTCGCAAGCGCTCGAGCTGACCCGCCACCGGCTTGAGGGCTATTCCGTGCCGCAGCGGCAGGTGGTGGATATTCTGGCAGTGGGGGAGCCGATACCGCTGGCCGTCCTTGAACAACTTGGCCAAAAGCGGGCGATCGAAGCGCTTCGGGCCGACGGAACGATCCGGGTCCTGAAAGACCGTCAGGAGACAGCAACGCTCAGCCACGCCATTGAAGCGAGGCTGGCCCGGCAGCAGCTGGGACCTGAACGGATCCTCGAGCTGCGACGGAAAATCTACGCGACGTCCTCACCCGTTGCCGATGACTCGCTCTGGACGCTGTTCCGTCGCGTGGACCTCGAGCAGGCAAGCGGCTTGCCGGTGCCCGACGCTGATCTTTTGGCCGTGGCCATTGCCGCAAACGACATTCACGACAATCGGAGGGCCCGTCGGGCAGCGGAAGCAGTGCGCGCGCCGGAACTCGGACTGGTTGCCGGCGTGGAACTGGCAAGGGCGCTCTATCAAACAAGGGATTTCCCCGGGGCTGTGACGATCTTGAAGGGTCTGGTGGCAAACACCCCTGACGTCCTGACTGTGGATTTCGCCCATGCCGTGTGGCTTCTGCTGCATGCGCTGTTGCCGACATCGCCCGGAGCCAACGTGCTGCAGGGGGTGCTCCAGGATGCCCGACGGCGGTTGGAGGCTGCCGCCGTCGGCCTCCAACCGGGCGAGCCAGCCCGTCTTGAGGAGTCTGCCGTCCGGGATGAATTGGATGTTCTCCAGCTGTATCTGGATGCCCAGAACGGTAGCTGGCCTTCAGCCAACAGTGAGCTGTTCCAAAGGCTTTGCCACAGCCAATTGGTCGATCCTGGATTGCGCACGGAGCGCCATCCGCCAGCGCCTACCCAGGCCAGCGTGCTATTGATGGCGCTTGTCTCCCAAGGGCTGGCTGTCAGCGGACGGTTCGCCGACGCCGTCGCTCTTTCGAAGCTGGCCCTCGAAGCCGTGGGGCGGCTGCCACGGTGCCCCGTGGACTTCCACTCCACTGTGCTGACCATCCACGGGTCCAATCTGATCTGGCGCGGGCAATGGGGTGGCCCCGAAATGTTCTGCGCCGGCAGTTCAAGCTTCAGCAACCGGATGAGCTATTTCGGCGGGTCTGCGCATCTCTACCGGGCACTCGTACTTGCCAGGCAGGGGAGCCTGGAACTGGCGTGTGAACAATTCCGCCAAGCCAAGGCACGGCTGGATGAAGCCGACCCGGAGGGGCTCCTGCCGCCGGCCCTCGGCGGACTTGCCGCGGCTGCGTGGTTGCTGGGCGATGTCAACCAGGTCCGTCGCGCACTGGCGGCCTACGACTCGCGGGCCAGCGGGGGGAACTATCTTGCCTCGCAGCTCGCCGAAAGCTATTCGTCCGCCGCCCGGTCAGTGCTGATTGGCGCAGAACACTCGCACCGGAAACTGCTGCAACTTGCCGGTTCTGCCGCCAAGAAGGGACACCGGGCGCTCGAAATGTTGAATCTCGGCCTGGCCGCCCGTACCGGCAGCCGGGGAGACCGGCAGCTGGGGGCCGCAGTGTCCGAGCTGGTGTGGAGTGTCGAGTCCGGGATGCCCTCGGGACAGGAAGCGGGACAGGAAATGGGAACAGGACAGCTAAGCATAGGCGAACCCCAGCAGGCGTCAGACCAGGAGGAGGCTTTCGTTTTTGACGAGCCTCACCCGGCCAGTCCGGAGGCCGGGTCCTCGGTCCTTCCCGGCGCCGTCAAGCTTTCCCAACGTGAACGGGAAGTGACTGCGTTGGTGGCATCCGGACTGAGCAGCGCGGAGGTGGCTGCCCGGTTGGGTATCGCCGTCAACACGGTCAACGCCCACCTGCAGCGGGTTTACGGCAAGCTCGGAGTGTCCCGCAGGCAGAAGCTTTCCGAACTGTGGGACGAGTTGGCGAAGCCGGAGGAGTAGGGTCAATGCTCCCCGGATGAAGGCAGTGAAGCCGATTGGTGGGACAATTACTAGGTGACGCCGCCACTCCTGGCGGTCAGCCGCTGGCGATTGCCACGTAGTCCTAACAAGGAGCACCGGTTTTGACAATGGTTTCCACCCCCGCGTGGGGAGATGCCCAGGTTTCCGCACTCGATGACGATGAAGTCCGTCGCATCCGCAACGACTTCCCCGTTCTTGAGCAGGAGATCAACGGCAAACCGCTGGTCTACCTGGATTCGGGGGCTACCTCGCAGAACCCCCGGAGCGTGCTGGAGGCTGAGCAGGAATTCTACGAACAGCGCAACTCGGCCGTCCACCGCGGCGCGCACCACCTCGCTGTAGAGGCCACGGACGCCTTTGAAGACGCGCGTGCCACCGTGGCACGATTTGTGGGCGTGCAGGACGATGAGCTGATCTGGACCGCCAACGCCACCGCGGGGCTGAACCTCCTGGCCTATTCGTTTTCGAACGCCAGCGTAGGCAGGGCGGGTGGGGAAGCCGTGCGCTTTGCCCTCAAACCGGGCGACGAAGTGCTTGTCACCGAAATGGAACACCACGCCAACCTGATCCCGTGGCAGGAACTGTGCCGGCGGACCGGAGCGAGCCTCCGCTACATTCCCCTCGACGACGCCGGTGCGCTGCGTCTTGACGAAGCAGCACGCCTCATGAGCGCGCGCACCAGGATCCTGGCGTTCACCCACACTTCCAACGTGCTCGGCAATATCAATCCCGTGGAAGTGTTGGTCGCAATGGCACGGGAAGTGGGCGCCCTGGTGGTCCTGGACGCCTGCCAGTCCGCGCCGCACCTGCCCTTGGACTTCAAGGCCCTGGACGTGGACTTCGCCGTATTCTCCGGGCACAAGATGCTTGGCCCCACGGGAATCGGCGCGGTCTATGGCCGCAGCGAATTGCTCAATGCCATGCCGCCGTTCCTGACCGGCGGTTCCATGATCACGACGGTGACCATGGAAGAAGCCCAATACCTGCCCGCCCCCCAGCGCTTCGAGGCCGGAACCCAGCCTATTTCCCAGGCCGTGGCCTTCGGTGCCGCGGCAAACTACCTCAGCGAAACAGGAATGCACCGGATCGCTCTTCGTGAAGCGGAACTCGGCCAAAGGCTTGTCACGGGCCTCAGCGCCATCGAGGGCGTCCGTGTGCTGGGCCCCGGGCCGGGCGAAGAACGCACCGGGCTTGCCGCGTTCGACGTCGCCGGAGTCCACGCGCACGACGTCGGGCAGTACCTCGACGACCTGGGTATCGCCGTGCGGGTGGGCCACCATTGTGCCCAGCCCTTGCACCGCAGGCTGGGCCTGAGCGCCTCCACGCGGGCCAGTACATACCTGTACACCACGTTCGAGGAAGTCGACCTGTTGGTTGAGGCGGTTGCCCAGATCAGGCCCTACTTTGGCGTAACGGCCGGAGCCGCGTCGTGAGCGGCCTGGACTCCCTGTACCAGCAACTGATCCTGGAGCACTCCAAGGCCCGCAGCGGGGGAGACCTTGCCAAGCTTCCAGCTACCGCAACGGGCGCGCCTGCCGCAGGACAGAGCCATGCAGGAGAGAGCCATACAGGACAGAGCCACCAGCTCAATCCCATTTGCGGCGACGAAATCACCCTCCGTCTGAGTCTTGGCACCGCCGGAGACGGACAGGCCGTCACGGAGATCCATTGGGACGGTGACGGGTGTGCGATCTCGATGGCGTCGGCGTCCATACTCAGTGAAATGGCACCTGGCATGTCCCCGGTATCCCTCCGCCACACGATCGATCACTTCCGGGAATTGATGCGTTCGCGCGGCAAGCTGGAAGCGGATGAGGAACTCCTCGAGGACGCTGCCGCCTTGGCCGGGGTTGCCAAATATCCTGCCCGGGTAAAGTGCGCCATGCTCGCGTGGGTTGCCGCGGAGGACGCCCTGCGCCAGGCCGAGGCGGGCCAAGGGGTGTCCCGGCCTCTTTAGTGCTGGTAGGCAGAGGTCGAGTACCGTCCACTCTATTTCACGCAACGGTCCGGACTTAGCCTCGAAGCATGATCACCTTGGAGAGCAGGCGCGAATGGCGCCGGAGCCAACATCGAGTCCGCAGGGCGGAATTCGTGGTTGTGGGATTGTTGCTCGTCCTCGTTGCGGCGACAATTCTCGCCGCCGTCGCCGGACTGGTGCAGTAAGGGCCGAATGCTCCAACGCAGCCATGCTGCGGCATTCACGGCTGACTATTCATGGCTTGGAAAAGCGAACGGCAAAGAAAAGCTCGGACCCGTAAAAACCGGTCCGAGCTTTTTGTACCGTTGGCTTTGTCACCGCATCATTTGGGTACCGCTGCGATGAGTACCGAAATCGTCATAAGACCGAGAATTGCCCAAACAAAGAACAATGACCAGTTCTTCTCTTGGGCTCTCCTGTGGGCCCCATGCCACACTCGCTCCATACTATTCGCGTCCATAGCAGCAAGGTATTCCTGTCGATACCGCCCAAACAGCGTGCCAACCACCCTACTTGGAAGACTCATTACTCCATTTGAAATGTCGGCTACTCGTATCACTCCGATCATGGCATTCCCTGGGTGTCAGCGCTTAAAACCCGGAGAATCGTCAAGTTTCGGAGTCCCCGGCGAAGAACGATAGGCTGTTTCAGCGCATCCGGAAGTGGTTAGGCGCCTAGCCAGCTCAACCGCTGCGTGCACGTGAGGGAAGGACCGAGTGTTGAAGATTCTGGTACAAGGCGATCTGGGCCAAGTGGCTTACCACGTAGGTGACGAGGCGATGGCAATCGCGGCGGCCGATGAACTTCGGGCCCGGCTTGAGGCCAAGATCGTCCTCCTGACCCGTGACCCGGAACAAACCAAAGACCTCTATGGCATGGACGCGATGGACACCCTGGTGTTCCCTTGGCCTCCTGCGGAGCGCAGCAAGCACCTGGAACTTGTTCGCCGGGCGGCCAGCGGAGACCGCACCGCCCTACCGGCCGGGGATTCCGTGTGGCGGGTGATTGACGAGGTGAAGTCAGCGGACGGTGTGCTGATCGCCGGCGGCGGCAACATGAATTCCTTGTATGGATGGCTGCTCTACGAGCGTGCCGCGCTGGGCCTTATCGCGAAGGAACTGGGCAAGCCCTTGGTTGTCAGTGGCCAAACCTTTGGTCCTACGCTGTTGCCACAGGATCAGCAAACCCTCCACGAGCTCTTGGATTATGCGGGTTTGGTGGGTGCGCGGGAGCCATCCTCCTATGCGTTGGGCTTTCAGATGGGCCTCGGTTCCGAGAAACTGACCAGGGTTGTCGATGATGCCAGCTTCCTGCTCCCGCCCGGATCGGTAGACGCGAATCCAGCCGGGGAAGAGTTCGAGCTTCCGGAAGGCCCTTTCATAGCGGCGACCTTCGGTCCCGAATCCTGGCGGGACGGAACCCGCAGCCTTGCGAAGCTGGGAGAAGTGTTGGACCGGGCGGTGGAGCTGACAGGTCTCCCGGTCTATCTGATCCCGCACGTGGGCCCTCTCGGCCCAGAGGGCCGGGGCGGTGACCATGAGTCCCACGAAACGGTACAGGCACACTCCCGGAGCGGCCAGGTTCGCGTTTGCCCCGTTCTTCCGGCGCCCGCAGTCGCGGCATTCACCGCGGCAGCAGAACTAGTGCTGACAAACCGCTACCACCCTGTGGTCTTCGGCCTTGCGGCCGGGGTGCCGGTGGTTGCGCTTGCGAATGACTCCTACTCGGACGTGAGACTGCATGGAGCCATGGACAACTGGGGCGTGCAGGACTGGGCCTTGCCCCTCAGCAGCCTCGATATCGGTGGTTTCGACCTCGCCATCGCTGAGGCATGGGCGAGGCGCGCGGAAATCCGGGAGCACCTTGAATCGGTGCGTCCCCGGATACGCGCCGTTCATGAGAACTGGTGGGACGCCGTCGCAAGCATACTCTCAGGGAGAGATGCCGAGGCAGCAAAGGGGCTGGGGGACGTCGTGAGCCTTGAATCGGACTCAGAGTGGGCCAAGCAGGCCAGAGGGCAACGCAGCCAGTTCCGTGCCCTGAGCGGCGGAATCGCCACCCTCTGGACGGAGTGGGACGATGTCCGCTCGCAACGCGATCTACTGTTGCATGAACGAAATGAAGCGATGGAAGAAAAAGAGCGAATAGTTCGATCACGATCGTTCAAGGCCGCCACTCTGTTGCGCCGAGGCGCCAGCGTGTTGCGTCGTGTTTCCGGAGGCGGTCGATGAACGCCCAGGCCCGCGTCGCCGTCGTCGTACGCACAAAGAACCGGCCGGTCCTCCTGCGCCGGGCGCTGGCAGACATCTTCGACCAGTCCTTCGAGGATGTTGCAGTGGTCGTCGTGAACGACGGCGGGGATCCAGTTCCGGTGGACGCGCTAGCCAGGACCTGGGACCACCTTCCCGCCGGCAAGCTTACGATCCTCCACCACGAGGCCAGCAAAGGCATGGAGGCCGCGTCCAACGCAGGGATCCAAGCCACGGCCTCGGAGTTCATCTCCATTCATGACGACGACGATCGTTGGCATAAGGACTTCCTGAAGAAGACTGTGGGCTTCCTCGACGGGATGCCGCAGGCCCAGGGCGTGGCTGTCCGCACGGATATCGTCTATGAGGAGATCCGCGGAGGTGTCATCGAGCAGACCGGCTCCCAAGGGTTCGAGCAGGACCTTCGTGCGATTACCCTGTCCGATATGCTTCGCAGCAACCGGGTGGTGCCGATTTCCTTCCTCTACCGCCGTTCCATCCTTGAGCGGATCGGGAATTACAACGAAGCGCTGGACGCAGTGGGGGATTGGGAGTTCAACCTCCGTTTCCTTTCGGTGTCCCCGATCGAATTGCTGGACGGCGAGCCTCTGGCCTTTTGGTGCCATCGACCATCAGAGCGCGGCGACATGGGAAACAGCGTCATAGCCGGTGCCGATGACCACCAGAAGTTCGACCGCTATGTGCGTGATGTCTACCTTCGCGAAGAGGCCGGCAAGACGGGATACGGAACCTTGCTCTATCTGGCCCAGATGCACGGGCAGCAAGAAGGGGCTATCCATGAGTTGCGGGAGTTGGCGGAGCGGATAAGTTCAAGCGTGGACGAGCTTGGACGAAGGGTGGCGTCCTTGGAAGAAACCGTCCTGAACAGGACGAGTTTTTCCGATCTTGCCAGGCGGCCTGGCCGGCTGACCGGCAGGATCGTCCGGTTCTTGCGCGGCGATCGGTAACAACCGGATCATCGCGGGACGACTCCGCGGGAACGCACGAGACCCGGCACGTCAGGCGCGGGTAAAAACATCAGGCACGCCATCGCCGTCGTCGTCCCTTTGCTCCTCCAGCGCCACGCGGCGGTAGTGCCGGTTACGGGCTTTAAGCACGACGGCGGCAAGCACTGCTGCGGCGAGGGAACCGGCCAGAATGGCCACTTTCGCGTGGTCATCGTGCGGGGAACCGGTGCCGAAGCCCAGTTCGGCGATCAGGAGGGAGACGGTGAAACCGACGCCCGCAAGCATGGCCAGCCCAGCGACATCGATCCATGCCAATCCGTCATCCAGCCGCGCGCGGGTGGTCTTTGTGATGAGGAATGTGGTGCCGAACACCCCCGCGGTCTTGCCCACCACGAGGGCCAGCACGATGCCCACCGCTACCGGATCGCGCAGGGCGGCTCCCAGTCCCTCTGCCCCGCCCAAAGCCACCCCGGCGGAGAAGAACGCGAAAACAGGCACAGCAAAGCCTGCGGAGAAGGGACGCAAGCGGTGTTCGAAGCTTTCGGCGAGCCCGGCCGCAGGCTCGCCCTTCTTGCCCGAGGCCATGACAGGCACGGCGAAACCGAGCAGGACCCCTGCGACGGTTGCGTGGATTCCCGAGGCATGGACGAAAGCCCAGGTGGCTGCGGCGAGGGGGAGGAGCAGGTACCATGTGCGGACGCGTTTCTGGACCAGAAGGGTAAAGAGGGCCAGCGGCACGGCGGCGGCCAACAGCATGAGGGGCTCGAGGCCGCTCGAGTAGAAAAACGCGATGATGGCGATGGCAATCAAGTCGTCCACCACGGCCAGTGTCAGCAGGAACGTCCGCAACGCCGCAGGCAAATGCGTGTTGATGACCGCCAGGACGGCCAGGGCGAAGGCGATGTCAGTGGCGGTAGGGATGGCCCAGCCCTTGAGTGTTTCCGCGCCCGGGCCCAGGTTGATGACCACGTAGATGAGCGCGGGAAGGACCACGCCTCCCGCTGCCGCAGCGACCGGCACGATCGCTTTTGCGGGCTTCCGCAGTTCCCCTGCCACGAATTCACGCTTGAGTTCCAGTCCCGCGATGAAGAAGAAGACGGCTAGGAGACCGTCGGAGGCCCAGTGGCCCAGGCTCAATTCCAGATGCCAGGGAGCGTAGCCGATCTTGGCTTCGCGCAGTGCGAAGTAGCCATTGGCAAAAGGTGAGTTCGCCCAGACGAGCGCGGCAACTGTTGCCGCGAGCAAGAGTGCGCCACCAACGGTTTCAGTGCGCAGGATAGCCAGGATCCGTTGGTACTCGGGGAAGCTCGAGCGGCTGAAAACCGTGGACGGGGCAGCGGGGTGCGGGCGGTCCGCCATGTGGCTCCTTAGGGAGTTCGGGATCGACAAAACTGTTGCCGACCAGACTTCCCGGCGCACCTGTGTTCCACTTTACCCGAGGGCTCACCACCCCGCCGGAGCGTTAGGTGAGCAGCGCCGTGATCCCGATGACCGCCGTCGCGAGCCCGAGCACCATGGAAATGGTGACCAACACGACGTGGACCCTGAGGAACTTCGTGGCTTTCCCGTTGGCGTCGCGGGCGCGGGAGTCGGCCATGACGCGGCGCAGGAACTGCGGCCAGACGACCAGGGACCACGCCCCCGCGACGATCAGAACAACCGACAGCCCGGCTGCCAGCTTCACCCTAGTGGCTTTCGAGCCAGGCCTGGGCCTGCTGGGACTGGATGTTCAAGGCCTTGCCCACCATGGGTTCGGCTGCTTCGGCGATCTTGCCGCCGAGGAACGGAACCGACGACGTGACGGCACCTTCGAGCTCGACGCGGGTGTTGCCGCCGTCAGCCACGAGGCGCTGCACCGCGGTGACATCAAGCGGGGCGCCCGAGATCTTCAGGGAGATGTTGCTGGTCCGGGAGCCATCGGCCGTCGGGGCGTCCCACTTCTCGGTCTGGGTGACCGTGAGCTTCTCGCCCACGAACTTGCGGGCGATCTCCGGGAGGCGCGTGGTGGGCAGGGTGCGGACCGTGATGGTGGTGAAAGCGCCGGAAGGGTCGCCGTCGATCTGGAATGATTCCAAAGTGCCGCCGACATACTCGCTCGTGTGACGCAGGAAGTCTTCGTCGATGAAAGTAGCGGCTACGCGGTCGACGCCGTAGGGCAGGGTGGTGGATGCGTTCAGGGCCATGGGGGTCCTCCGTGAATATCTCGGTTGAAAGCTCTTGCGGCTCCCAAACATCCTACGGTGTGGTCGGGTAGGCTAGAAACGCCCCGGGATTCGAGAGAATTTCGGGTTTTCGTGCTGCCTTGCCCTATCCGACTTCCCTCTTCCGAGGAGTGCCATACATGAGCCCCAAAGGCCAACCGTCTGCGGTCAACTCCGGAATCAGCCCTGCCGGCACCGTCCCATCGCTTGATGGATTGCGGCGGGCCCTGGGCGAGGACCGGACGTTCGCGCGGGTCAGGCCCGAGGCATCGCGGGCCTTCACTGAACGCAGCAGCGACTACCAGATCAGCGCGCCCACGGGTTTGAGGGCGGCACTGCTGGCGGAGATAGCGGACGGCCTCGCGAGCCAGGATCTTGAAGACAGTGCTGTGGTGTTGGCTGTGACGGCCACGGGCCGCGAAGCCGAGGACCTCACCGCGGCCTTGGCTGCCTATCTTCCCGCGGACTCGGTGGCGGCCTTCCCCAGTTGGGAAACCCTGCCGCACGAACGGCTCTCCCCACGCTCGGATACGGTGGGGCGCAGGCTCTCAGTGCTTCGCCGCCTGGCCCACCCGGAGAGCTCGACGGCGGGTCCCCTGCGGGTGGTCGTGGCGCCGGTTCGCGCTGTGGTCCAGCCGGTCGTGGCAGGCTTGGGGGAACTGGTCCCGGTGACTTTGAAGGTGGGGCAGGAAATGCCCTTCAGCGACGTGGTACGCAGCCTTGCCGACGCCGCCTATTCGCGCGTGGACATGGTTACCCACCGCGGTGAATTCGCCGTCAGGGGCGGTATTTTGGACGTGTTTCCGCCCACCGAGGACCACCCGGTCAGGGTGGAATTCTTCGGCGACGAGGTGGACCAGATGCGCTGGTTTGCCGTGGCAGACCAGCGTTCTCTCTCCGGCCCGGCCGTGCACCACCCCGGCGAATTGCACGCCCCGCCTTGCCGGGAAATCCTCATCACGCCGTCGGTCATGTCCCGCGCCGCCAAGCTCAAGGCCGAGATGCCGGCCGCCGCGGACATGTTGGAAAAGATCGCGGGCGGCATCGCCGTCGAGGGAATGGAGTCCCTGGCCCCGGTCCTGGTAGACGCCATGGTGCCGTTCGTGGACCAGTTGCCGGCCGGTTCGATCGGTGTGGTCATCGAACCGGAGAAGGTCCGCACCCGCGCCCATGACCTCGCGGCCACCAACGAGGAGTTCCTCGAGGCGGCCTGGTCCACGGCCTCCGACGGCGGGACGGCGCCCCTGGACCTCGATTCGGTATTGGGCTCCCAAGCCGCGTCAGCTTTGCATGCGGCGAGCTTTCAATCCTTGACGGATACCCGGAGCGCGGCGCTGGCACATGGTGTCTCCTGGTGGTCCATCACGTCATTGGCGACGGACGAAGACCTGGTCCTCGACATCGACGTCCTGAACCTGCATGCCCGTGAACCGCGCGGCTACCAGGGTGACGTTGCGGAAATGCTCGAATTCATCGGCTCCCACGTGCGGGACCAATGGCGCATCGTGGTGGCGACGGATGGCCCCGGCCCTGCCCAGCGTCTCGCCGAGTTGTTCCATGATGCCGATATTCCGTGTTCCCGGGTCGACTCCCTGGCCCACGAGCCCCAGGCCGGAATCATCGAGGTGACCACTGCCGCCGTCGGACGCGGTTTTGTCCTGGACGGTCTCAAGCTGGGGCTGCTCACGGAAGCGGACCTCCTGGGCCGCACGTCGGCCGGGTCTACGAAGGACATGCGGCGAATGCCCTCCAAACGGCGCAATGCAGTGGACCCCCTCCAACTGCACGCCGGTGACTTCGTGGTCCACGAACAGCACGGGATCGGGAAGTTCGTGGAGCTGATCCAGCGCAAGGTGGCGGGCTCCTCTGCCGGTCCCTCGGGGGGAGACGCCGGTCTTCGCGAGTACCTCGTGCTCGAGTACGCGGCGTCCAAGCGCGGTGCGCCCGGCGACCGGCTGTTCGTGCCGACTGACCAGCTGGACCAGGTGACCCGCTACGTCGGGGGCGACACGCCGTCGTTGAGCAAGATGGGCGGAGCGGACTGGGCGAGCACCAAGTCCAAGGCCCGCAAGGCCGTCAAGGAAATCGCAGGCGAGCTCATCAGGCTGTACTCCGCCCGGATGGCCTCGCGCGGGCATGCCTTCGCTCCGGACACGCCGTGGCAGCGGGAGCTTGAGGAAGCCTTCCCGTATGTGGAGACGCCGGACCAGCTCACCACCATCAATGAGGTCAAGGCCGACATGGAACGCGAGATCCCGATGGACCGGCTGGTCTCCGGCGACGTCGGCTATGGGAAGACCGAAATCGCGGTGCGGGCTGCGTTCAAGGCGGTACAGGACGGCAAACAGGTTGCAGTTCTGGTTCCCACCACGCTGCTCGCCCAGCAGCATTACGAAACGTTCACCGAGCGCTTCTCCGGATTCCCTTTGCGCGTCAAGCCGCTGTCCCGGTTCCAAGGGGCGAAGGAAGCAAAGGAAACCATCGAGGGAGTCAAGAACGGCTCCGTGGATGTGGTCATAGGCACGCACCGCCTCCTGTCCAAGGACTTCGAGTTCAAGGATCTCGGCTTGGTGATCGTCGATGAGGAGCAGCGCTTCGGTGTGGAGCACAAGGAAGCGCTCAAGAAGATGCGCACCAACGTGGACGTCCTCGCCATGAGTGCCACCCCCATCCCGCGCACCTTGGAGATGTCCCTCACCGGCATCCGCGAAACCTCCACCTTGGCCACGCCGCCGGAGGAGCGGCACCCGGTGCTGACGTACGTCGGGCCGTTCACCAACAAGCAGACCTCCGCCGCGATCCGGCGTGAACTCATGCGCGAGGGCCAAGTGTTCTTCGTCCACAACCGGGTGTCCTCGATCGAGCGCATCGCCGCCCAGATCCGGGAACTTGTCCCCGAAGCCAGGGTTGAGGTGGCGCATGGACAGATGTCCGAGAGCCGTCTGGAAAAGATCATCGTGGACTTCTGGGAGAAGCGTTTTGACGTCCTGGTCTGCACCACCATCATTGAGACCGGCCTGGATATTTCCAATGCCAATACCCTGATTGTGGACGGCGCGGATAAATACGGCCTGTCCCAGCTCCACCAGCTGCGTGGCCGCGTGGGCCGTGGCCGCGAACGCGCCTACGCCTACTTCCTGTACCCCTCCGAGAAGCCACTGGGCGAAGTGGCGCTCGAACGGCTGAAAGCCGTCGCGGCCCACAATGAGCTCGGAGCGGGTATGCAGCTGGCTATGAAGGACCTCGAGATCCGCGGTGCCGGCAACCTGTTGGGCGGGGAACAGTCCGGACACATCCAAGGGGTCGGCTTCGATCTGTACATCCGGCTGGTGGGTGAAGCCGTGGCCGAATACCGTGGCGAGGCAGAAGAGAAGGCCGCCGACATGAAGATCGAGCTGCCCGTCAACGCCCACCTGCCGCACGACTATGTGCCGGGCGAACGACTGCGGCTGGAGGCCTACAGGAAACTGGCCGCGGCCGTCACCAACGAGGCCATCGACGAAGTATCGGCTGAACTCGTGGACCGTTACGGTGAGCCGCCGCTGCCCGCGAAGAACCTGATCGCCGTCGCCCGATTCAGGGTGGGTGCCCGCGAGGCCGGGCTGTCCGACGTCGCTCTCCAGGGCAACTTCATCCGTTTCTCGCCCGCCCAGCTGCCCGAATCCAAGGTCATGCGGCTCAACCGCATGTACCCGGGCTCGCAGATCAAGCCGGCCCTCGACGCCGTGCTGCTCCCCAAGCCCAAGACGGCGAGGATCGGCGGCCGCGACCTGCAGGATGCCGAGATCCTGGAGTGGGCCAACACCGTGATCGAAGCTATCTTCGCGGCTTCGCCAGCTGCGCCCGCTTCGCAGACCGCAGGCTAAGCGATGATGGGAGGACACCACGCCGCGTCCGGGGCCGCGGCGTGGATAGCTATCGCTTCAACCGGCCCGTACGCCTTGGGCTGGTACCCGCTGGATGCCACCGGGATCCTCATTGGAGCGATGACGACGGCGGGGACTGCCTTGGTGTGCGATTGGGACCACCGCTCGAGCACCATCGCCCACTCGCTGCCGCCGCTGTCCCACGTGATCGCCGTCGGGATCGAGAAGGCCAGCGGCGGGCACAGGCAGGGAACCCATTCATTGTTGGGCGCTTCGGCTTTCGTGGTGCTCGCCGCCATGGCTGCCCAATTTCAGCTGGATACTCCCGTGGGCCGTCTGTCCGTGGGTGCCGGGCTGTTGTGCATGTTCATGATCAACCTGGCCGCGAAAGCCCTCAAGTTGTTCCCGAATACCGGGTGGATCGCCAACTGGGTCTTCGCCCTTGCCATGGCCGGGCTGGTCACGTGGTTCGCCCCGCATCAGTGGAGCTGGCTGCCCTTGGCCATGCTCACCGGTGTCGTAGTACACATTGTGGGCGACATGATCACCACCGGGGGAGTGCCGCTGCTGTGGCCCATCGTCATCAAGCCGCCGAAGTTCTGGCGCAAGCTGCCCCTGGTGAGCGGGATCTGGCGGTCCAACGGTGCATTTTCCATCCCCTTGCTTGGCAAGGCCGGCTCGCGGCGGGAATGGCTCGTCCTGATCCCCGTGAGCGGCTACGCCATGGTTGGACTGGTCCTGGCGGCGTGGGCATTGGTCCGAAACCAGTGGCCAACCGTCCAGGCCCTCATGGTGGGCCTGGGCGGTTGACCGTGGAATTTAGAACTTCGATTGGCCGCCGGGCGTAATGGTTCCGACAGGGTTGCCTGCCTTGTCCGCGGCGCCCGGCGCCGGAGCGTAAACCGGTGTAGCCGGGGAGAGGCCGGTTCCCGCGGTACCACCTGAGCCGTTGGAGGTGAGGGTGATGACCAGGTTTCCGGTGGACTGGGTCCAGGCCATGGTTGCCGTGAAGGTCCGGGCTGAGGTGCCAGTGTTGTAGGCGGCGCCAAGGGAAACGCTCCCAAATGCGGGTGCCGTGCAGCTGGAGCTGACGAACGTCAGCACGTTCCCTGTACTGATGCTGGCGGTGCCGGTGGCGCTCTGGGTGGCGGACGTGGAGTCCCAGCCGCTGCACAAGGTGCGGGCGTCCATGTCCGTCGAAAAGACGATGGTGAGCGTGTCTCCGGAATCGGCTGTCTTCCCGGTGCCACCGTTGTTCATCGCGACGGAACTGACCGTGGGGGCAGTGGTGTCGATCGTGACCGTCTGGGTCTGGGGGTTGCTGGGGTTCCCTGCGACGTCCGTGGCGGAGTAGGACACCGTGTGGGTGCCGTCGCCGCCGCTGACATTCACCGCCGCTGTGGCTGCGTTCACGGTGACTTGGCTGCCGCCGTCGATGGCGTACTTGATGTTCGCGATGCCCGAGCCGCCGACGTCCGTCGCGCTGAGGTTCACTGTCACCGTGCTGGTCCTGTTGTAGCCCAGGGAGTTTGGCGTTGGCGAGATTGATGCAACTCCCACCACCGGGGCAGTGGTATCGATCTTGACCGTTTGGGTCTGGGTGGTGCTGGCGTTCCCTGCGGCGTCCGTGGCGGAGTAGGACACCGTGTGGGTGCCGTCGCCGCCGCTGACGTTGACTGCTGCCGTGGCGGCGCTGACCGTCACCGTACTGCCGCCGTCGACCGCGTATTTGATGTTCGCGACGCCGGAACCACCTGTATTGTCCACGGCGGCCAGGTTCACAGTGACCGTACCGCTGCGGTTGAAACCCGCGCCGTTCGGTGTCGGGGAAATTGAAGTGACGCTGATGGTGGGCGGAGTTGTGTCGATGGCTACGCCCGTGCTCCGGGCACTTTCCGCACCTGTCCACAAAGAGATGACCGGGGTGACTGTGTAGTACCAGGTTCCGCCGGGCAGGTTTTGTTCGATGCAGCTGAGGCCGGACACCGTACCCGCGCAGCCGCCTCCAGCGGCGATCTTGGTACCGCCAGTGGGAGCCGAGTAGCGGGCCACGGTGTAGCCGGCTACGGCGTGTCCGCCCGGTGTGGCGACGGCCGCCCAGTTGACCGTGGCGTTTGTACCGTTCAGCGAGGCCACCGGAGCGCCGCCCTGCGGCATGCTGTCTGCTTTGGCCGCGCCGAAATTGCTGCTGCTCAGTGATTGCCAGAATGCGTTGGCCGCTGGGCCGCCCCAGGAGATGAAGAGAACTGCCATGAGCGTCCACGTCACACGACGGTGGAGTGCGTGCCGGTATCCGCGGCCTGTAGAGTGCTTGGGCTTGTTCATTTGCGGACCGCCATCGTCACTGGAAGGTGGAATACGGCGCCTTGGCAGCTGGATTGCGAAGCCGTCGACATTGACGCAGCTGCGGGCAGGGTGATCAGAACGGAGGAGTTTGCCGGGATGGTCACCGTTGGAGTGAGTGGCGCGGCCGGGGCGTTGAACGTCACGCCCGTGGTAGTGCACAGCGGGTGGGATGAATCCGCGGTAGCGGCTCCGTTGGCGATGAAGCTGTACACCTGCACAGCGAAGGCATTTGGATTGCTGGCCCGCACGATGACCTCAGCGGTACCTCCCGGGACGAGGGTGGTTGCGGGACTGTCGCCGGCCACCAGGGCATCCACGGTCACCGTCTGCATGGTGCCGTTTGCGGCCGAGCCGCTGCCGATCCCGATGGTGGACCAATAGGCGTAGGCCGATCCGACTCCCAGCACCAGGCTGAGCACAGTAGCCGTCGCGACTGCTTTGGCTGCCGCCAGGGAGCCGGACTTAATCCACCTGTTCGCTTTCATGTCAGTTGCCCTGTCCCGTCCCGGAGTAGGAAAGCTGGAGGGTTGCGCCTTTGCAACCGTCTTGGTTGAGCGAGCTATTCAGCATTTTTATCTGCGGCCACTGGTTTGCCGAAAAACCGCTAGTCGAGAGCGAGGAATTCCCTGGCGGGGCAGAAATCGGATAACTGCCGCTGAATTGGGTGATGACGTAATCCGAAGGATTGCACGGCCGGTTGTTCGCCACGGCTTGTGCGGTCCGGGTGATTCCCGTGATGGATACGGTCAGGCCGGTGACGTTGATGTTGTTATTGCCCGGGTTTGCTAACTGAAGATCAACCGACACGCTGTAGCCCGGTGCGAGAACTCCCGCGGGGCCGCCTGAGATGGTGAACGGTTGGTGCTGGCCGGCGGTCACCGTCAAGGAAATGACGACGACGGCGGACTGTAGCGTCCCGCTGTTGCCCTTGAGGCTCAGGGAGTAGGTTCCCAAGGGCGTGGCGGACGTAGTGGACACGTTGAGGGTCGCTGACCCTGATCCTGGGCCGGCGGCGACGACTGCGGGCGAAAACGATGCAGTGGCACCTGGCGGCAGTCCAGTTGCCGATAACGAGACATTCCCGGAAAACCCGCCCGAAGGCTGGACCACCACGTTGTAGCTTGCCGATGTTCCCTGGGTGGCGGACCTGCTGGTGGGTGCGAGCTGCAGCGTGATGCCTTTTGGCGTGGTTTGGTTGCCATTACTATTGGCGGCGAGCACGACGCCCGATGTGAGTGTTACCAAGAGAAAGCCTGCCAGAAGCACTTTGGCTCCCGCACGGAAAATACGAAGCGGCGAGTGGAATGACTCCGGAATGTGCGGCACCTGTGCCTCCTCAAGGTTGTTCTGCGTGGATTCTGTGGGGACAGCCCAAGCTGGTGGGCCCGTGACGGGCCCACCAGCCGGATTGCTAGAGGCTGCCGACGTTGACCGTAACCGTGGCGCTCTTGCAGGCGTCCTGGTTGGCGGCGTCGTTGAGGAAGGTCAGCGTTCCGCTGCCTACGGACGTGCCGGATGAGTTGTGCGCCACCGGCGAATTCGAGGTCGACGCTGTGACCGTGAACCAGGAAGCGAGGCAATGCGTCGGGTCGCTCGTGGATACGGTTGCTGAGAGGGCTCCCACAACTGTGTCGGTGTTGCTCGCATTGTCGGCCGTGTAGGCGACAGAAGTCGAGTTGCCCGGTGCCAGGCCAGCCGCGAAGGTCGCGTGCAGGGTAACCGTGCCTCCGCCTGTCGAGTTGGCCGCTCCGCCCGAACCACTACCCGTGGTGGTCCAGTAGGCGTAGGCAGCTCCGCCGCTTGCCGCCACGAGGGTAACTGTTGCCGCAGCCGCGTAGATCTTCCCTTTTTTGCTCAATTTGCGCATGAGTGAGACTCCTTTTTGAATTGGTATTCCCCGGAACAGGCGACAGCGGCAATGAATTCGAAATTTCCGACCCTTGCTTCGATTGCCCATTCAATCGATGACCAAATGCTGGCATGGGCCGTCTTTAACTAACAACGGGTGGTGTTACCCGTTTTTCGCAGGCCAATACGAGTGGTACTACTTGGTTTCGTCGCCACTTCTGACCTGCTTTGGTGGGAGAACGACGGCGACACGCCCCTTTTTGGGGAGTGTCGCCGTCGTTCGGGTTCAAAAGAAGTCAGAAGTGGTGGAGCCACATTTAAAGTACTGTGGCCCCGGACTAAAAGTCCGGGGCCACAGCTTTTGCAGTTGGTTCTTAGCTTTCGCCGGCCGAGTTGGAGCGGCCAAGAATGGTCTGCGGGATCCAGAAGGCGAGGCCAAAGAGGAGCAGGCAGATGGCCATCGGCCACGTGTTCTCCAGCGTCAGGAAGGTCAGGGAGTAGATGGCGCCGAGGAACAGGACCATGCTGAACACAAAGAGCAGAATGCTCTGGCCCAGGGGGTTCTCTTTTTCGATGGGCTGGCTGGCGTTCTGGGACATGCTTTCCTCCTCGGCCCCGGGGGGCTCAAAAACTGTGGCGGCTGCCGGGAAAGTCAGTACGCGGATGAACCTTGTTCACCTTTGACGATGGCAATTCCGGAGCTCGCACCGATACGTGTTGCACCAGCAGCAATCATAGCCTGTGCGTCGGCCAGGGAACGTACTCCGCCGGAGGCCTTGACGCCGAGATCCGGGCCTACTGTCTTGCGCATGAGGGCCACGTCTTCCACCGTGGCGCCCCCACCGTTGAAACCGGTTGAGGTCTTGACGAAGTCCGCCCCGGCCTCCACCGATGCCTCGCAAGCCAGGACCTTCTGCTCGTCATTCAGCAGGGCAGTCTCGATGATGACCTTCAGGATGGCCCCGCCTGCGTGGACCGCCTCCGCTACGGTCGTGATGTCATCCACCAAGGCGCCTTTATCCCCGGCGCGGGCCGCGGCGATGTTGATCACCATGTCGATTTCATCCGCACCATCCAAGACGGCGCCGCGTGCTTCGAAGGCCTTGACATCGCTGGGAGTGGCGCCCAGCGGAAAGCCGACAACCGAGCAGGTGAGCACTCCGGAACCCTTGAGTGCCTTGGTGACGGTCTTGACCCAAATCGGATTGACGCACACCGACTTGAACTTGTACTCGGCCGCCTCGGCACAGACTTGGCGCACCTCGGCTTCGCTGGCTTCCGGCTTGAGAAGAGTGTGGTCGATGTATGAAGCGATGCTTGCACTGTTGTCCAATGCGCTGGAGGCTTCGTTGCTCATGGAGGTCCTTCCGTGGCGGGCCCGGTGTGCCGCAAGGGTCGCGGCTCGTCAAATGACCATCTTGCCACACTGCCCGGCCGCGGTGGAGGCTCCCTCAGAAGGGCCGGCGGGCCGGGTTTTGGGCCCTTGAGACAGGCTTCCCGGCCCGCCTCGGGCCGCCCGGCCAGCCTTAGGCCCCGTCCCGCCTCAGGCCCCGTGTCCCGCCTCAGGCCGCGACGGCGGAGCGTGAGGCACGCCGGGACCGTTTGGGACTGGAAGCGCGGAGCCTGGCGTCTTCCTCAAGCCGGGCGGCGCAGTGTGCCGCGGCGGCATTCGAGGAGAAGACGAGTCCGAGGCGCATGCCGTCCCGGGAGGCGGCGTCGCCGATCGCCCAGATGCCGGGCACGGATGTGGCGAAGTCGCGCCCCACCCTGATGCCGCCGTCGGGAGCTGTTTGCAGGCCTGCACTTTCAGCGAGCCCGTTGCGGGGGAGCCGTTCCTCCGCGAGCACCACGAGATCGCCGTTCATGCTGCTTCCGTCTTCGAAGACGATCCCGGTAGCCGGCAGGACCGAACCGGCGACGGAAGGCATGACGGCAGCTGGACGCAAGGTGGTGCGGACAGGCCGGACTCCGCGGGCACGCAGGACTGCCTCGGCCTGGCCGGCTGCCGGACCGGTGCCAACCAAGATCCCCAGCGGACGACGTCCCAGGACCTTGGTGATGTCCTGGACCGCGGTGCCGATCTGCTCGGCGTCGTCGATCGTCGAGTAGCTGAGGCTGCGTGCCGCGCCTTGGACCGGCGGGTACATGGGGGAGGAGCCGGTGGCAATCACCAGCTGATCGTAAGGGAACTCGAGGCCTTCGGTGGTCGTCACTGTGCCGGCCTGGACATCAATGAAACTCGCGGCCTGGCCGAAGCGCACGGAGACCTGGGGGAGGGCTGCTAGCTCCAGGAGCGCGTCGGGGCACTCGTCGCGGTTGCTCAGGACCGTGATGGTGCCGATGAACGCTGCCGTACCGGGCTGTCGCGAAGTAGTGCTGCTGCTTGTCAGTTGACGGACGAGGGCCTGGGCTGCGGGCCCGGCTCCTGCGATAACGAGGTGGATGGAGTCTGCGGACGGGGTGATGGACATGGTGGGTCCCTTCGCTGAACTGAGCTGTGGTGGATGTGCCTGTGCCCAGCCTAGGCGCGGGGTTTTTCGGTGGTGTTTCCCCGTTGTTGCCATTTGGCGGGGACGCGTTCCCTGATGGTTACCAGCCGGTAATGAGCTGGGTCACATGGGGGCGGGCGCCGTGGCGTTGCGGGCGAAAATGGCTATTGGACGGTCCACGGATGCCCTCGTCTTGCCATGGCGAAGAAGCCTCAATTAAGTCATTTGTTAGATTGACCTTACATTTGTGTCTTTCGCGCGTTAGTCTTGTGTTCAGAGCGGGCGTATGACCCGCACCACATGACAAAGGAGTCCTGATGTCTGCTACTCAAAGTCACGGCAGAGCCGGCAGCGTAGTCGCGCTTCCACCTTTGACCACCGGCCCGCATCGTAAGCGCCTGGGCCTGGTCGCCCTGATCGCGACGTTCGGTGGCCTGCTGTTCGGTTATGACACGGGTGTCATCAATGGTGCCCTGAGGCCAATGACGGCCGAACTCGGACTCACCCCGTTCACCGAGGGCATCGTTGCCAGTTCACTCGTCTTCGCCGCGGCGATCGGCGCGCTCTCCGGCGGCCGCGTCTCTGACGGGTGGGGGCGGCGTAAGACGATTATCCTGCTGGCCGTGCTGTTCTTCGCCGGAACCCTGGTGTGCGTGTTCACGCCGAGCTTCGGGGTGCTCGTCGTCGGCCGCATCCTGCTCGGTCTCGCCGTCGGTGGCGCCTCGGCTGTGGTCCCGGTGTTCCTGGCGGAGATGGCACCGTACGAGATCCGCGGCTCCCTGGCGGGCCGCAATGAGCTCATGATCGTCGTCGGGCAGCTGGCGGCCTTTGTCGTCAACGCCATCATCGGCGTCGTGTGGGGCGACGTCCCCGGCGTGTGGCGCATCATGCTTGCGGTATGTGCGTTGCCGGCGGTCGCGCTGTTCTTCGGCATGCTCCGAGTGCCCGAGTCCCCGCGCTGGCTCGTGGAGAGGGGCCGGCACGATGAGGCCCTCGCGGTGCTGAGGTCCGTCCGCTCCGAGGACCGGGCGCTTGCGGAGCTCGGCGAGGTCGAGAACGTCGCCAAAGAGGAGCGGGAAAGCCAACAGATCGGCTGGCGTGCGGTCTTCAGCAACAAGTACCTGTTCCGCATCCTGCTCGTGGGCATCGGCCTCGGCGTTGCCCAGCAGCTGACCGGCATCAACTCGATCATGTACTACGGACAGACGGTGCTCGTCGAGTCGGGCTTCAACGAGAGCGGCGCGCTCATCGCGAACATCGCGCCCGGCGTGATCGCCGTGGTCGGCGGCGTCATCGCCTTGTCGCTCATGGACCGGATCGACCGTCGCAAGACCTTCATCCTCGGTCTCACGCTGACCACCAGCTGCCACCTGCTCATCGGGTTCGCCTCAATGATGTTGCCCGTGGGCAATCCGATCCGCCCGTACGTGATCCTCTTCCTGGTGGTTGCCTTCGTCGGGTCCATGCAGACGTTCCTGAACGTGGCGGTCTGGGTCTACCTGTCGGAAGTCTTCCCGCTGCACATGCGCGGCTTCGGTACCGGGGTCTCGATCTTCTTCCTCTGGGTCGTGAACGGTTTCCTTTCGCTGTTCTTCCCGTCGCTTGTCGCGGGGGTCGGGATCACCGGCACCTTCTTCCTCTTCGCCGTCGTCGGGGCGCTGGCCCTGGTCTTTGTCGTCAAGCAGGTTCCCGAAACCCGCGGCCGCACCCTGGAAGCATTGGAGGAAGACGTCACCACCGGTGCCATCTACCTGGTCCACAAGAACCACGGACCGGTCGGTTCGTAGCCCAGCCGTGAGGGACCGGCGCGGCAGCTTGCGACGCCCCGGCCTCCGAGCAGGCTTCGAAGAAGCTGTTCGGAGGCCAGGACTGTCGTCAGCCGTTAATGATCGCGCCAACAACGCCTGTGTGCCGGTGCGGAGCGGATTCGACGGCGGGGGCCGTCAGACGGCCCGCGCGCGGAACATGATTGACGCTGCTTGGATACTGGGATAGGGTCTCTTGGAAACGTTTCCATGCGCTTTCTGGCTATGTCGAGGGGGACACAGCAAATGAAGATCCGTATCCTGGCGAGACGGGCCAGACGCATCAAGTCGCACGCCGCTGCATCCCTTGCGATCGCCCTCGTCGCGGGACTGATCGGCCCGGCCCTTGTGGCGCAGCCGGCCTCCGCCGCTGGGCCTATTGCGAACCCAGCGGCATCCGTCAACACCTTCATCGGCACCAAGGACGAGGGAAACACCTTCCCCGGTGCGTCGGCGCCGTTCGGCATGGCCCAGGTGAGTCCGACCGGCAAACATTTCGCGGGCTGGCAATACGATGACACGACGGTTCGGGGCTTCGGTCATTCCTACCTCTCGGGCGCCGGATGCTGGGAACAAGGCGGACTGCTTTCCGTGCTCCCCACGACCGGCGAGGTCGGCCCCGGCAAGTCGTTCGACACATCCAACGGGCGCACCTTCGATCACACCCGATATGCCGCGACCCTCACCCATGACGGGGAGATCGGTACCGCCGGCTACTACAGGACCAGGCTCACCTCCTCGGGTGGAATCGACGTCGAAGCCACCGCATCCACCCGCGTCGGGGTGCAGCGATACACCTTCCCCGCGACCGGAAACGCCAATGTGTTCCTCAACACCGGTCAGGCCAATCAAACTCTCAAGGTGAAGAACTCCTCGATCACGATCGTCGGTGACCGCACCGTCGTGAGCGAGATCCGCGTGCAGGGATTCTGCTCGGGGAAAGACTTCGAGTACACCACCTGGTTCGCTACGAGGTTCGACCGGCCCTTCGCGTCTTCGGGAACTTGGAATGAGACCGGCGGCATGCCAGGGTCGACCGCTCAGCCATCGGGCCCCGGGCAGAAGGGCGCCTGGGTGAGTTTCGACACTAGCGAGAACCGCACGGTCCAGCTCTCGACCGGACTCTCCTTCACGGGCATGGCCGGTGCGATCGCCAACCTCGTGGAGGAGGGACTCGATGACAACGGGACTATCATCCCTTTCGACGCCGTCAAGGATGCGACGGTCGCCGAGTGGAACACCGAACTTCGGAAAGCCACCACCTACGGAGGCGCCGCCAACGACAATGTCACCTTCTACACAGCGCTTTACCACGCTTTCCTCCAGCCCATCACCTCGACAGACGTGGATGGCCGTTACCGCGGCTTCGACGACAAGAACCACGTGGCGGACGGCTGGACCTACTACCAGTGGTTCTCGCTGTGGGACACCTACCGCTCACAGAACCAACTGCTCGCCATGCTGCAGCCGGAACGCGCACAGGATATGGCCAGAAGCGTTCTGACGATTCAGCAGCAAGGTGGCTGGCTGCCGCGCTGGGCGTACGCGAACTACGAGGCTAATGTCATGACGGGCGATCCGGCGTCCCCTTTCCTCGCCGACCTCTGGCGGTTCGGGGCGGTGCAGGGCGGGGTGACGCTGGGCGCTGAGGACACCCTGTCCGGCACGGCGGTCGAACTCGATGAGAAGCTCCTGCTCGCGGCGCTGCTGGAGAACATCGACACTGCGCCTCCCGCCGGGAGCCAGTTCGCCGGGCGTTCCGCCATTGCCGACTACATCGCGAAGGGGTATGTGCCCACCAACCGCTGGGCCCCGAAGAAAGGCATGGACACCGACGAACACCACGGGGGTTCGGCGACCATGGAGTACGCGGTCGGCGATTGCGCCGTTTCGCTCGTCGCGAAGGGATTAGGGGACAACGCCACGGCTGTGCGTCTTGCCTCTCGTGCGGGCAACTGGAAGAACGTGTGGAACCGGGCCGCGACCGAGACTGGATACGCAGGCTTCCCGCGCGAGAGAAACGCCGACGGCAGCTGGGGCGGCGCCACCGGGGGATTCCAGGAAGGAACCGCGTGGCAATACCAGTGGCTTGCCTGGCAGGACGCGGACGGACTCGCGGAGGCCATCGGCGGAGTCGCCCAGGCCATCAGCCGCCTCGACAAATTCTTCGACATTGGAGGAGTCTTCGCCGATCCGGCCGGTGCCGCGAGGGGATCCTGGGTCACCGGAGCGCTTGACTACAACCGGATCGAGTACAACCCGAACAACGAACCGAACCTGCACGCTGCGTGGATGTATAACTTCTACGGGGAACCCGCGAAGGCGTCAGCGGTGAACCGGGCGGCCCAAACACTCTTCACCAACAAGCCGAACGGTGTCACCGGAAACGACGATCTCGGCACCATGTCGGCCTGGTACGCATTCTCTGCGCTCGGCATGTATCCCTCGGTTCCCGGTTCGGGTGATCTGCTGTTGCACGCTCCACGCTTTCCGCGGCTGGACCTCGACATCGGTGACACGACTCTGACCATCAAGGCAGACGGCGCCGATGGATCGAAACTGCAATACATCGACGGAGTTCAACGGCACTCCACAAAGCGCGAGCTACATCAACTGGGATCGGTTGAAGAAGGGCGGAACGCTTGAGGTGACGCTCACCGCCGACGCATCCACAACCTGGGGAAAGGCTAGCGCCGACCGCCCGAAGGCTCCGTGCTCGTCGGTCGTCGACGAGGTCGCGCCAACGGTGCGGTTGAACACGGCGCCGGTGACTCCGGGATCCGGCTGGCATACCGGCGCGGTCACCGTTTCCGTCACCGCGGATGACAACGACTCCCGGACGCCGAGCATCCAGACTCGTCTCGACGGCGGCGAGTGGCAGCCGTACACCTCGGAGATCCTCATCGCGGCGGATGGCGTTCACATTCTCGAGGCGCGCGCGATCGACAAGGCCGGCAACACCTCAGAGATCGCACGCGCGCGTGTGGCAATCGATATGACCGCTCCCGTGACCACCGTTCAATCGCCCGTCGCCGACGAGAAGGTTACGACGGTCAAGCTTGTGTTCGATGCGGAGGATGCCCTCTCCGGCGTTGCATTCACCGAGTATCGAATCGGCGAGGAGAAGTGGAGTGCGGCGCCCGCGGACGGGGTGAACTTCGACAAGGCCGGAAGCCATTCGGTCTCGTACCGCTCGATAGACCGCGCAGGCAACGTGGAAGTGGCGCGATCGCTGACTGTGACCGTCCGAGACGGCGGTACCGACCCCGTGGTCGCGACGACTTTGACCGCGACGACTTTGACCGCGACGACTTTGACCAAGGACGGCTGGCTCGCCACGACAGGATTCAGCATGGCAGGGCTGGGGTTGCTCGCCACGCTGCTCGTGTTAACCGGAGCCGTGATCGCGATCGCTATCCGGCGCCGTCGAGCCTGATCCACATCCTGTCGGGCCCGCGGTGCGACATCGCGGCCCGACGGCAGGGGCGCGCTTGGCACCTGGAGGGTACCTAGACGCGGAGCCGGTAACCCCGTTTGACCACGGTTTCCACGAGTCTTCCGTCCGGCAGCGAAGACCGCAGGCGGCTCACCGTCATGTCCAGGGCATGGACCGAGCCGCGCAGTTCCAGAAGATCCGAAAGCGCTTCGCGGGACAGCACCGCGCCCCCGGCTCCCAAGAGCGCCCGCAGCAGGAGCAGCGGAGCCGGGGCCAGCTCCACGACGGAACCATCGATCTTCAAGCAGCGGCCGCGCAGCTCGATGTTCCCCGCGGGAGTGTCGAGCCGGCGCACATGGTTCAGGGCCAGGTGTTCGGTGACGAGCCGGATGAGCGCACCCATGCGGTAGCGGTCCGGGATGAGGGGGGCGAGTCCGGCGTCGATCAGCGGCTGTGCGGTAACGGGCCCGACGGCGGCGACGGTCACCTGGGTCTTGAGGGCCTCGATCAGCTGGCGGTACAGGCCCATTTCGTGGGCAGTGCTCCACATGGCGTCCACGGCAGGTGCGCTCGTAAAGGTGAGCACGTCCAAGTCTCCACTGCAGGCGGCTTCGATCAACCGCGGCAGCTTGTCTTCGCCGTCGGGCTTAACCCAGCGGTAGGGGGTGACGGTGAGGACGGTCGCACCGGACATCCGGAGCCGCTCCAGCTGGCGGACATCGGTGTAGCCGTGCAACTGCACGGCGACAGTCTTCCCCCGGACGCCCTCCTGAAGGAGCATGTCCACCAGTGTGGCGGTGGTTTCGTCACTGCTGATCCCGACGTCGGCAAGGCCTGCCGCGCGGACGGCACCACGGGCTTTTGGTCCCCGCACGAACATGCGGCAGGCGCCCAGGACGTCGAGGAGTTGCTCGCCGATGCCGAAAGAGTCCGCGGCCTCACACCAGCGCCGCATTCCGTAGGCGGTGGTGGCGATGCAGATATCCGGCTTGGCCGCGATGATCGTTTTCGTGTCCCCGATAAGCGTGATGTCTTCCTGGACCGGCGCGATCTTCAAAGCCGGGGCGTGCAGCACGGAAGCGCCGCGCCGTTCGAGCGCCTCGATCAAGTCCCGTGAACGCCTGTGGGATGTCACCCCGATGCGGAAACCGTCCAGGGGCGCATCGTCGTCTGGTGCGGGGGTGGCCAACGGCGAGCCTGCATCGATGGAATCTAGGGCATTCAACATAGTCATGTGTGTTCTTTCAGGCTTCAAGGAGGGAAGCTGCGAGTAGGTTAAGGTCTGCGGTGGCTTCGGTGTGATTGCGGTTGGCTTCAGCCACCCGGACCACTTCGCCGATGACCAGGACGGCCGGGTTGGTGCAGCCCGCGGCCGCCGTTTCGATCGTGCCGAGTTCGGCGATGGTAGTGCGTTGTCCGGGCCGGTAGCCGCGTTCGACGACGGCCATGGGCATTGCGGGGTCCATCCCGGCCCGGCGGAGCCCGGCGGCGAGTTGGGGGAGGGTTCCGATGCCCATGAGGACCACGATGGTCCCGCCGAGGCCGGCCAAGTGGGTGTGCTCCTTCTCGGTCAGCGGTGCGTGGCCCGAGACGACCGTGAACATGTGGCTGACCTCGCGGTGCGTGACCGGAATGCCTGCGGCGGCCGGGACCGAGATGGCGCTCGTGACGCCGGAGATGACGCGGACCGGGATGCCTGCCCGCACGCACGCGCTGACTTCTTCGCCGCCGCGGCCGAACACATAAGGGTCACCGCCCTTGAGCCGGACCACGTTCTTGCCGGCCAGGGCGGCGTCGACCATGAGCTTTTCGATGTCGCATTGGGCGACCTTGTGGTGCCCGGGGCGCTTGCCGACGTCCACCATGTCCGCGGTCGTCAGTTGCGCCAGTTCAGCGTAGGGGGCGAGCCGGTCGTAGAAGACGACGTCGGCGTCCCGCAGCGCGTTGACCGCGCCCATGGTCAGCAGATCGAGTGCGCCGGGGCCGCCGCCGACCAAGGTGACATGGCCCGGCTCGCCTGGAGGCGGCTCGCTGGCGACGGGGATACCTGCTTTCCGGCAGCGTTCGAGCAGGGGTTCCCAGCCGGGCTGGCCATCGTCGACGGCCGCGACCAGGAACGGGCGTTCGGGAAGAGGGCCGTCAGCGTCGGCTCCGTCGGGGGTGCTGAGCCGATGCACGACGGCGCCGGCGGCTTCGTAGCGCCGGACGGCCTGCCGTGCGGTGTGGGCCGAGCCTGTGACCAGAACGTCGCGGCCTGTGAGGTCGAGGGTGAGCTGCATGGCTTCTTGCTCCTTAGTCCCGGCCGCGAACGGGGATCGTGCTGGCGACGAGGACGCCGCCTTTTTCCTCGTTGGTGGCGGGGCGGATCTGGCCGCGTTCGGGGACGAAGGTGATGGCTTCGTCTTTCTGGTCGGGGGCGTTGACGAAGGAGCGGAAGCGCCGGAGCCGTTCCGGGTCTTTGAGGGTCTCGGCCCATTCGTCCTGGTAGGTGTCGATGTGGCGGGCCATGGCGGATTCGAGCTCGTCGGCGATGCCGAGGGAGTCGTGGATGATGACGTCTTCGATGTGTTTGAGGCCGCCGTCGAGTTCTTCCTGCCAGCGGGCCGTGCGCTGGAGCCGGTCCGCGGTGCGGATGTAGTACATGAGGTAGCGGTCGATGTATTTGATCAGGGTGTCGTCGTCCAGGTCCTGGGCGAGGAGTTGCGCGTGGGCGGGCAGGAAACCGCCGTTGCCGCCGACGTACAGATTCCAGCCTTTATCGGTGGCGATGACGCCGACGTCCTTGCCACGGGCTTCGGCGCATTCGCGGGCGCAGCCGGAGACGCCCATTTTGAGTTTGTGCGGGCTGCGCAGGCCGCGGTAGCGCATTTCGAGGTTGATGGCCATGGCGACGGAGTCCTGGACGCCGAAGCGGCACCAGGTGGATCCGACGCAGGATTTCACGGTGCGCAGGCTCTTGCCGTAGGCCTGGCCGGACTCGAAGCCGGCCTCGACCAGTTCCTTCCAGATCTCGGGGAGCTGTTCGAGGCGGGCGCCGAACATGTCGATCCGCTGCCCGCCCGTGATCTTCGTGTACAGGCCGTACTTCTCCGCGACGCGGGCGATCACGCCCAGGCCCTGCGGGGTGATTTCGCCGCCGGCAATGCGGGGGACCACGGAGTAGGTGCCGTCTTTTTGCATGTTGGCCAGGGCGCGGTCGTTGGTGTCCTGCAGGCTGCCGCGGCCGGCGCCCAGGACGTATTCGCTGTTCTGGCTGGCGAGGATGGAGGCGATGGTGGGTTTGCAGATGTCGCAGCCCGCGCCGGTGCCGTATTTGGCCAGGATGTCTTCGAAGGAGTCCAGTTCCAGGACGCGGATGGCGTCGAAGAGTTCCTGGCGGGAGAGGCTGAAGTGCTCGCACAACGCCTTGGAGACCTCGATGCCGGACTTCTTCAGCTCGCCTTCGAGGAGCTTCTTGAGCATCGGCACGCAGGAGCCGCATTGGGTGCCGGCCCGGGAGCAGGTTTTCAGTTCGCCCAGTTCCCGGACGGGTGCGTTGCCTTCGCAGGAGCCGCAGCCGTTGATCGCGTCGCGGATGTTCCCGGCGGGGACGTTGTTGCAGGAACACAAGATCGCGTCGTCGGGCAATTCAGTCTCGGGAGCGTCCCCGCCGCCGGCTGCGGTCAGGTAGGCGCCGGGCTCGGCGGGCAGTTCCCGGCCGAGCAGGGGGCGCAGGCTCATGTACGGGGTGGCGTCGCCGACGAAGATGCCGCCGAGCAGGGTCTTGGCGTCGTCGGTGGTGACGATCTTCTGGTAGACGCCCCGGGCGGGGTCGGCGTAGACGATTTCCAGGGAGTGCTCGGTCTTGGCGAAGGCGTCGCCGAAGCTGGCGACGTCCACTCCGGAGAGCTTGAGCTTGGTGGCGGTGTCGAACCCGGGGAAGGTCGCCTGCCCGCCGTGCAGCCGGTCGGCCACGATCTCGGCCATGGTGTTCGCCGGCGCCACGAGCCCCAGGCACATGCCCTCGAAGTTCGCGACCTCACCAATGGCCCAGATGCCGGGCACCGACGTGGCGCAGTGGTCGTTGATGACCACGCCACCCTTCTCTCCCAGTTCGAACAGCTGTTCTTTGCCTTCCGAAGGGTCCTGGGCGGCGCGGAACAGTTCATCGCGGGGGCGGATGCCGATGGACGCGATGACCATGTCGGCGGGGACGATGCGGCCGTCCTTCATGAGGACGCCGGTGACCTGGCCGTCGTCGTCGGACAATACTTCGGCGGGGTAGGTTCCGGTAAGGACCTCCAGCCCCTTGGCCGTAACGAGTCGGCCCAGCGCCTGGCCGGCGCCCTCATCCAGCTGGGCGTTCATGAGCCAGCGCGAACCGTTGATGACGGTTGCCTGCGCGCCCAACTCCATGGTGCCGGCCGCCGCTTCCAGGCCAAGGAGGCCGCCGCCGATGGTCACCGTCTTGACGGTCCGGCCGAGCTTCCTGGTGAGTTCGGCAATGGCTTTGTTGATGGCCCAGACGTCGTCGAGCGTGCGGTAGACATGGGCGAGCTCGCCGCCGGGGAAGGGGAGCGCTGCCGCGTCCGAGCCGGTGGCCACCACCAGGTGGTCGTATTCGTACGTGTTACCGGCCGCGGTTTCCACGGACTTGGCATCGGGGTTGATCTTGACTACCCGTTCGCCAGTGCGCAGGGAGATGGCCTCGTGCTCCCACATGGACATATCGCCCAAGGTGAGGTCATAGTCCACATCGGTCAGCGCCTTGCTCAGCGTGACCCGGTCATAGGGAACGTGCTCTTCCTCGGTCAGGACCGTGACGTGCCAGCCCTCAAGGCCGCGGGTATGCATGGCATCGGCAAAACGGTGGGCCGCAGGGCCTCCGCCGGCTACAACAATACGGCGCTGGTTTTCTGGGGTGGAAGTGTGTCCGGTCACTGGTGGCCTTTCGCATACGCCGCAGAACGTGCTCCGCAACTTGTCACTTCAGACTACGGACGGGCAGTTACTCTGCAGTTTCCCTTTTGTTTCGTGGTCTTAACTTCTGGGTCACGATTGGATGTCGGGACGTGTGAGGTCTCTTTTACGCGCCGGACACATTGACTGCGTTCCGGTGAAACACGCCCCGCCTACCTTGAAGGTATGGCCGCGTGGCGGCCAACGCCTGAAAGGAACGGACAGCATTTGTCCGGGCGAAGGCATAGCGAGAGGGGTTGACATGACCGTCATTCTGGAACGGGAAGAACAACTGACGAGCGCGCCGACGGCGTCCGGCTGGCACCGTGTATGCCCGTTGGACGAGCTTGAGCCGGCTTGGGGAGAGGCCGCATTGATAGACGGCGTGCAGGTGGCGCTCTTCCGCGTCGACGCCGAAAATGTCTATGCAGTAGCCCAGCAGGACCCTGCGACCTTGGCCAACGTCATGGCCCGCGGCATCACTGGTTCCCGGGGATCACGCCCCACCATTGCCTCGCCATTGCACAAGGAGGTCTACGACCTGCAGACCGGTGAGTGCTATTCCAACCCCGGGCTCCGGCTTCCGGCATTCAGGACCCGCATGGTTGATGGCTTCATCGAAGTCGAACTCTAGATTAGAGTCCCAGCGCTTCACGGACGTCGGCGAGGATCTGGTCCAAAGTGGTCCGCGCGGCGTGCCGGGTTTCTGCGAGTTCCGCCGCGGAACCGACCGACTTGATGACCTCCAGGTAGCACTTGAGCTTTGGCTCGGTGCCACTGGGCCGGATGATCACGCGGCTTAGGTCCTTGGTCAGGTAGAGGAGGCCGTCCGTTGGCGGCAGTTGTTCGCTTCCCTCCGCCAGATCCACAAAGGTCTCGATGGCGGAACCGCCAAAGGACTCCGGTGGATCGGCCCGGAGCCGGTTCATCATGGCGTCCAGCAAACCAAGGTCAGCCACCCGGATGCTGAGCTGGTCGCTCGCATGCAGGCCGTGCACCAGGTAAATCTCGTCCAAGGTGTCGAAGATCGTTTTTCCCTCGGCCTTGGCCGCCGCCGCCAGTTCGGCGATGAGCAAGGAGGCGGAAATGCCGTCCTTGTCCCTGACGAGCTCGGGAGCCACGCAGTAGCCCAAGGCTTCCTCGTAGCCGTACACAAGTCCCGGCACCCGGGAAATCCACTTGAATCCCGTCAACGTTTCCTCGTGGGCGAAGCCTGCAGCCGCCGCGATGCGGGAAAGCAGCCGGGACGAGACGATTGAATTGGCGAAAACGCCACGGCTCGAGTCCCCTTGCCGGGCGTCCGCGGCGTGCCGGGCTACGACATGTGCCCCGAGGAGGGCGCCTACTTCGTCACCCCGCAACATCCGCCAGGCACCAGTATCAGGGTCCTTTGCCGCTACAGCCGCGCGGTCGGCGTCGGGGTCGTTGGCCAGCACGATGTCGGCGCCCGTGCGCGCCGCTGCCGCCAAGGCCAGATCCAGTGCGCCGGGCTCTTCCGGATTGGGAAAACTGACCGTGGGAAAGTCCGGATCCGGTGCTGCTTGTTCTTCCACGAGCGAGACGTCCGTGAAGCCTGCCGCACTGAGTACGGATACCGCAGTCTCGCCGCCCACGCCATGCATGGGGGTCAGGACGATCTTCAGCTCGCGGGCCGGGAAGTTTTCGACGTCGGCCAGGCCGGCCATTGCGGCCTCATACTCGCCGGTGATGGAATCTGGCAGCTCAGTCCAGCCGGATTCAGCCAGTTCAATGGAATCCAAAGGGCCCACGGCTTCGATGCTTGCGGCGATCTGCGAATCGTAGGGTGCCACGATCTGGGATCCCCGACCGCTTTCCTCCACGGCCCGGCCGCCGAGGTAGACCTTGTATCCGTTGTCCTGCGGCGGATTGTGGCTCGCCGTGACCATGACGCCGCCGTCGCAATCGAGGGACCGGACCGCGTAAGCCAGCAGCGGGGTGGGAAGCGCCGAAGGCATCAGGAAGGTGTCGATTCCCGCGGCCGTGAAGATCGCCGCGGTTTCCAGGGCGAAGACATCCGAGTTGTGCCTCGCGTCATAGCCGACGACGGCGCGCGGCCGCGTTCCGGGGGAAGCCGACTCAACGGCGTCCTTGAGGAAGGCCGCCAAACCTGCCGCTGCCCGCCGCACCACCACGCGGTTCATCCTGTTGGGACCCGGGCCGAGGGCTGCCCGGAGTCCCGCGGTACCGAACTGCAGTGTTCCACTGAAGCTGTCTTCAAGCTGTTGACGGGCTGCAGCGACGCCGCTGGAGGCGAGTCCGATCAGTTCGGTCAGTGCTGCCGCAGTGATCGGGTCCGGGTCCTGGGCAGCCCACTCGCCGGCGTCGGATATCAGCTTTTCAAATTCGGCATCGCTCGATGTCATAGGGATAAAGCTATCGTCAAAGAGAATGAATGCCGAGGTCAAGGGCTATGTCAGCCGTCACAGTCCGGCCGCCCCACCCCAAGTGACTCGCATTTGTTGTCGTTATGAGGCGTTTTAACGACAACAAATGCGGGGGCCCACGCCGCCAGGGTTCCCTGGCCGAGCTCGCGAGGCGAGGGTGGCGGTGGGGACTAGTTGGGCTGGAGGGGGTCAGGGTCGCAACCGCGTGCTGCTGAGTACGAAGTTCGCGGTGCCTCCCGCGCTGAAGGCGGCGGCACCCGTGTTGCCCCATTGCGGGAAGAAGATGTCCGAGATGACCGTCGATCCGTCCTGTGTGAAGACCTCCACGGACGAGGAATCCAGAAGGATGCGGAGGCGGACCTTGCCGTCTTTCATGGGCACGGAAGCCTGGTGGTAGGGGCTGAATTTCGGCGAAAAGTTGGAGGTTCCTGCAGCGGAACGGTCCACTTTGAGAGTCTGGCTTGCGCGGTTGTACGAGATGCGGAGGCCTGCTTTCCCATCCGGGGAAGCCCGTAACACCAATCCGGCGTCTGCTGAGCCCGCAACGTCCATTTCGGCGTCGATCAGCTGGGTTCGGGAGCCAAAGTCGCTGCCGAGGGACTTCGTGGAGTCAGTGACGGTGAGGTTTTTGCCATGTACTTCACTGGTCTTTGCGTCCGTGAGCGCATCCGAGGCAGCCTGGGCGATGGTCGAATGGAGCTCGAAGCGGCTTCCCGTGGCTACGAGGGTGAGTTGGCGGGGAATGGCCATGGATCCGCGCCACGGGGTGCTAGGTACGGACTGTGCATAGTCCCAATTCCCCATCCAGCCAAGCAGTATTGGCTTTCCACCCGGAGCCGCGCTGATGGTGTTGGCAGCGTAGAAGTCCGCTCCATGGTCCAGCCACTGCGATTCCGTCAGCGGGTCGCCCGGCTTTGCCGCTTTTTCTGCCGTGAACCGGGTGCCGTCGAAATCGCCCACGAAATACTGCATGCCGGAGCCTCCCGCGATGCCGCCGGGGTTGATGCTCAGGATAAGGACCCACTTCTTCAGTCCGTTGCCGCCGTCGACGTCCATCTGGAGCAGCTCGGGAACTTCCCAGAGACCGCCCTGGGTGCCCGCTCCGGAGAAATCGCTGAGGAAGTTCCAGTGCAGCAGGTCCGTGGATTTGAAGAGTTTCACCACGTGGGCGTCAGCTACCACGGTGGTCATGACCCAGTATTTGCCGGGCTCGTACCAGGTGATCTTGGGGTCCCGGAAGTTGTTCGACGCCGGCCGCAGGCTGAGCACGGGATTGCCTTTGTACTTGGTCCACGACGTCCCGTGGTCCAGGCTGTAGGCCACGGACTGGGCCTGGCTGCCCTTGGGCAGGGCCCCGCCGTCGCCGTATGAGCTCGTGTAGAGGGCCACCAGCGGTGGGTTTTCAGCGCTGCCGAGGCCGGAGGCGTTGTTGGTGTCCGGAACGATGGCGCCGGAAAAGATTTCCTCGCTGGCGGAGCCTTCAATGGCTACCGGCTGTTGGGTCCAGTGCACCAGATCGGTGCTGGTCGAGTGGCCCCACGACATATCTCCCCAGAAGTTGCCGCGCGGATTGTGTTGGTAGAACGCGTGGTACGTGCCGTTTTCGTAGACAAGCCCGTTGGGATCATTCATCCAGTTTTGGGATGCCGTCAGATGCGCGGCGGGCCGCCACGGGTCCGATTCGGACGGCGGGTTCGCCGCGGACGGCGAGGAGTCCGGCGTCGGGGTGCAGGAGCTCGCGAAGATTGCCAGGACGACGGCGACGACGGCGAGTACCGCCTTGCGGGTGGTCCGGAACGGGTGTTGGGGAGAGTAGAGCATGGGACTTCCTGGGTTGTGGCGCGGGGCGCCCGGGGTGAGCCGGACGCCCCTTGTTGCCGGGCAGGCAGCAGATCCCCTGCCTGCCCGGCGGGTTTTTGGCGGTGGCCTACTTGTAGAGGCCTTCCCCTCCGACGCGAACGTTGGTGGGGAGGTAGCCGAACGGGCCGAGGCCGTTCTTGCCGAAGCTGCGGTCCACCTGCGTGATGCCTCCGGCGAAGTTGATCTTTACCGTGGGGGAGAGGGACCCTCCTCGGACTCCGTCGACGTTGTCGATGAACGACTGCACCAGGCCGCCCGGCTGCACGTAGTGCGAGTAGGCCTGGAACTGACGGCCGTTCTGCTGCGCCGACTGGTTGCCGCTAGGGTTGTTCGCCGGCAGGTTCAAGTCGGTCGGCGAGCCGAGTGCGAGGCCCGAGTTGTTCACGGGCTGGAAGTCGGAACGGACACCGTTGCCGACGAAGCCGTAGACGCCGTCGGGACCGCGCATGCCATCGGCGTAGGTGAACTGGTGGCTGATGGTGAACAGGTAGTACTTGTTCTGGCCGTTTTCGTTCTGGATGAAGATCTGCGGGCGCTCGGTCTGGTCGTTGACACAGTTGGCGGACAGGATCGGCGGCAGGAAGTGCCACTGGGTCAAGTCCTTGTTGTCTGCCACAGCCAGGCCGACGCTCGCGGTCTGGAACCACGAGCCGGTGGTGGTGTTCACCGTATTGGTGTTTTCGGCGTGCGGATCGCCGGGACGGTAACCGAGGTCAGCATCCGTGCACTTGTAGGCGCCGCGGTTTCCGGCAGTGTTGCCTTCGAAGACCATGAAGGTCTGGCCCGGGTGGGCCGGGTCTTCGAAAGTGTACGGGTCGCGGAAGGCGAAGCCGGCATTCTGGGCCTTGCTCTGGTAGAGCTTTCCGTCCGGTTCGAGCAGCTTGGTGTGCTGGAAGCCGTCGAAGGTCACGCCGTTCTTGTCGGCGTGGATGTTTCCGAGGGCCTTGGCGATGACCGCGTCCGGAGCGATCCCGCCGCCGCCCGCGTTGCGCTCGGCCCGGTCATAGAACGTAGTGGCCGTGTAGAACACGTTCACGTGGTCACCCTGCATCAGGCGCGTTGAGCCGGACCATTCGGTGTTGCCGATGGAGGTGTTGTCCAGGAACAAGTGTCCGCCGTAGTTCCACTTGTCCTTGGCGGGGTCGGCGTTGGTCTTGCGGAAAAAGTAGCCGATGCGGGCGTTCCAGTGGCGCTGGTCGAAGCCGTAGCCCGCGTGGCGATCAGCGACGAGGGAAAAGATGACGTCCCAGCCCTTGTAGCTGATTTGGTTGGCGTTCTGGTCGGTCAGGGACCACGTGTCCCAGACCCAGACGTCGTCGTTCATGGCCGGGAAGTCCTTGGGGATCTCCGGCATGGTCACGTTGGGGCTCATGGAGTTCACGCCCGGAGCCACGTTCGGGTTGCTCTGGGCCATGATCTGCTTGGCATCCGCCCGCGTCCATTTGGACGTGAAGTTTGCTGCGGGATCAAAGGCTTCCTGCGTGTGGACCGTGGGCAGCGGGAATCCCGGCGTGGGGGCCGGCATCGTGGTGGCCGGCTTGTCGGCAGGCAGGTTTGCCTGGGCAGCGGGGGACGCCATGAGCACCGTGGCGGCCACACTGGCAGCGGCCGCGAAAGCGGCTGCCGACCGCAGACGGCGGCGTGGCCTGTCGGGGTTTGAGTGAGATTTCATGCTTGCTCTTCTCGCGGAGGTTGGACTACGTGGAGTGGGCACAAGCCCTTGTCCGAACTCCGGCGTTCCCGGTAACACCGATGGCGTTGCCAGGAACGCCATCGTCTCGGGCGGAGGGGTTTCCTGGGAAGCCCCGTCCTTCGGTCCTGACACGTCGACTTGCCGGGACCGTTCAAAGCTTGACGCGCGCTGAATGCGGCTGCAACTCGTGTTTCAAGCGGCCGGGGAGGTTATCGTCCACATGTCAGACATATATGCGCAAGCGCTTACATTTTTACACCGCGCGCGTGCCATGAAAAGCGGGCGGGGTCAAATATTTCTGAATAAATCTGATTTATTCAAAAAGTTCACAAGCCATTAACACTGGGGCGAATTGACTTGACAGGAGACGGAAAATTGCCGTGACGACGCCTCTCGCGTACTGCGTGCTGCGCGGCGCGTTCTGCGGGTCGGTTCGATGAGGGCTGAGTGAACTGGTGGTGAGTGGGAGCGCGAACTGCCCGCGCCGGGCTCGGCGCGGGCAGTTCGGGTGTTCGTGGATCCGGCTATTTGGCCTTCGGGGAGCGGGTTCGCACCAGGGCGGTGACGCCCGCGACGAGGCCGATAAGGCCGGCGGCCAGGCCGAACCAGCCGGCCGTGGATCCGGCGTCACTGGAGGTGGTCGATGCCGCAGCTGACGGAGCCGGTGTCACGGACGGGGAGGATGTGGGAGCCGCGGATGCGGCGGCGTCACTGGCAGTCGTCACGAACGAGGGAGCCGGGTGCTCCGGTTCGGGCTGTCCCTCAACGGATTTCTCGTCCCACTTCACCACGGTGCCGTCCGTGTAGGTCTGGGTTGCCGGCAGGGTGATGGTGGTGCCGGCGTCGGGCAGGACGCCCACTGAGATCGAGAACGCCTGGTATTCGTTCTGTCCGATCTGGTGCGCGGCGTCGGCCGTCCACACCACGGAGGTGACAGCCTTTGTCACCGTTGCGCCCGCGACCGTGACGGGCTTGGGCAGGGTGGTGGTGACGAGCTCGGCCGTCCAGCCCTCGACCGGTTTCACCGACACCGAGTTGAAGGGCGTGTCGGCGGGGAGCGAGACTTCGAGTTTGTTGGTCTTGGCGGTCGGTGACTCGTTGGGGACGTTGAATGTCAGGTGCGTGTAGCCGCCCGCTGCGGGGTCGTCGGGATTGACGTTGACGTGTGCGGAGGCGGCTGAGGCGCCGAAGGCGAGCAGCCCGGCAGCAAGTATGGCGGCGCCGGCGGTTTTGAGGGTGCGGCGGTGGGGGGTCTTCATGGCAATGATGCCCTTTCACAAAGGAGGACGGTTGGGGGCCGGGGCGGAGGTAGGTCCGGGCCGGTGAAGGCAACGATCTGCCGCCTGTCCCTGCCCGTACGTGAAAGGGGGCGGGTATTAGGCGGCGGACACTCGTCCCGGCGGACCGCGCCGGGAGGGAAACCGAAGGCCGGGAAGGGCGCGGGGACGCACGGCCGGGGCCGCGCAGGGGGCGGGCGTGCGGAGTGGCTGGATCGCAGCTGGAGCGGGCAGTTGGACCAACGGGCGCAGCCACGCTGCCAGCGCCCATAGTGCTTGTTCGCCCCGTGCGAGCACCAATGCCGTGCCTAAGGTTGCGACCATGTGCGCCGCGAGCATTTGCCAGTCGCTTGCTGCGGCGTGGGTTGAGGCAACGGTGCTTATGGTGTCCGCGGCTGGCGCCAGGGGAACATGTCCGGCATGCCCGGGCTGCAGCGGCGCCACAGCGGAAGCCCCGGACAGCGCGCAGAACGCCCAGTGAAGGCAGAGCTGCCCGGTTCCCAGTAGGCCCGCGAGGACCGGCAATGAAAGGCGGGAGCGGGTCAGTACGGCGACCGGAAGGATTGTCAGGGCACAGAGCGCCGTCAAAATGGCTGGTGCTGGAAGGCTTCCGCCGCCGGCCAAGTGCCCACCCGCGGCGAAACCCAGAATGATTGAACCGATCAGGCCAGTTCGCAAAAACCGGAAAGGCGCGGATGTCGTCATCGGCAGGCCTTTCCGGTTGAAGCGCAGTGGTGGAGAATCACTCAAATTCTACTGGCCCGCGACGCCGGATTTCCCAAGCAGCCCAGGTAGCGATGCCAGACACATCCCTAGAGTTCGAAGGGGAGTCGCCGGGCTCGCTCTGGACCAGACTATAAACTCAGTGTATAGATGGAGTGGTGAACAACTCCCTCACCCTGTTGGGTCTGCTCAGCCGTCAGCCGAGCTATGGCTACGACCTCAAGCATTCCTATGACCGCTACTTCGGGGCCGGGAAGCCCTTGGCTTTCGGGCAGGTGTATTCGACTTTGGCCCGGATGATCCGTGACGAGCTGATCCGCGCCTTGGGCGAAGAGACCGGCGGCGGTCCGGATCGTAAGAAGTACGAGATCACGGTTGCCGGCCAAGACAAGGTGCGCGAGTGGCTGTTCACTCCCGACGTGCCATCAGAGTCCCTGCAAAGCAACCTCTTCGCGAAGACCGTGATTGCCTTGCTGATCGACGACGACGCCGACCGGCTGCTCGACGTCCAGCGCGGCGAGCACATGGCGCGTATGCGTGAGCTCACCAAGCTGAAGCAGGATGCCGAGTTGCTCCAAGTGTTGATGTGCGACCACGGCCTGTTCCACATTGAAGCCGATTTGCGGTGGATCGAGCTCACCAGTGCTCGCCTAGCCCGCCTGAAAAAGGAGCTTCAGAACGCATGAATGCTTTATCCAGCCACCCAGTGGTCCTGAGCGCACGCTCGCTTCATCAGTCCTTCGGCCAGACCCAAGCCCTTCGCGGAATCGACCTCGAGGTCCGCTCGGGTGAGGTATTGGCAGTCATGGGTCCATCCGGTTCCGGCAAGTCCACGCTGCTGCATTGCCTCGCGGGGGTCATGGTCCCGGATTCCGGATCAGTGGTTTACAGTTCACCCGGTGCGCAATTGCCCCTGGAGATTAGTGCCCTGAATGAACCGATGCGGTCGAGACTGCGGCTGACAGACTTCGGCTTCGTCTTTCAATTCGGCCAATTGCTTCCGGAGCTCACAGCGGTGGACAACGTCAGCATTCCGCTGCTTCTCGGTGGAACCAAACGCCCGGAGGCCATGCGCCGTTCGGCAGAATGGCTGGACCGCTTGGGACTGGACGGGATGGGGGAGAAACTGCCCGGTGAACTCTCAGGAGGCCAAGCCCAACGGGTTGCCGTCGCACGTGCCATGGTCACTTCCCCTGCCGTGTTATTCGCCGACGAACCTACCGGGTCTCTCGACTCGCTGGCCTCCGAGAACGTGCTGACGCTCATGCTTGAACTTGTCAGGGAGATCGGCACCACGGTGGTCATGATCACCCACGATGCGCGCACGGCCGCATATGCGGACAGAGAGGTCGTTGTGCGCGACGGCATGCTCGGCGCAGGGTACCGGGGGGCTTCGTGAATCCGGGCTTGCTAAAACTAGCTGTGGTTGGCAGTAGGTCCTCCTACGGCCGGCTGATGGGAATCATGGGTGGGGTGGCCGTCGGAGTGTGCCTGCTGCTGTTGCTCTGGGGTGGTGCCAACGGACTGAACCACCATGACGAGCGTGGTGCCTGGCTGCGTGAAACGGGCGGCTCCTCCATGGCTACCCCCGTGGCTGCGGAAGGGGGCGACGCTACAGAACCGGTAACGCCTGCACCGTTGACGTCGAATACGGCGCTCATGAGGGCAAATCCGGTAGAAGTTTTCCGAGACCAACTGATCAACCGCCGCGACTTCGCTGTCTCCCCAACGACAACCGTGAAGCTTCCCGGCGTTGAACACGCTCCGGGTCCAGGTGAGTACTATGCGTCGCCTGCACTACAGCGCCTGATCGAGGCCACCCCCAGGAATCAGTTGGGGGACAGGTTCGGGCAGTTCGTCGGTTTCATCGACGATTCTGCGCTACCGGGGCCGGATTCCCTGATTATCATCACAGGTGCCACGGAAACCGAGCTTCGACAGAGCGGAGCAGCGACTCTGGTATCCGGGTTCACGTCCAACCCGTATGGCGAGAACGCCAGCGCATACATGACCGTGCTGCTCATCGGGGCAATTGCGGTGTTCTTTCCCGTGCTGTTGTTGATCCGCATCGCTACCGCCTTGGGCGCGGCTGAGCGCCGGGAACGCTTCGCCACCCTGCGACTGATCGGAGCTTCCCCTAAGGTGGTTTCCTGGATCGCCGCCATCGAAACCGCTATCCCAAGCCTGGCGGGGGCAATGCTAGGCATCGTGCTCGCTGTCTTCCTGACGCCGGCCGCGGCCCAGGTCTCGGTCAACGGGACCAGGATGTTCGAAGGTGACCTTGCCACCAAGGGTGGCATGGCCACCGTCGTCGTTATCCTGGTGGTTGTGGCCGCAACCCTGGTGGCGGGATACAGCACTGCCCGGGCAGGAATTGGCCCCCTGGGAGCGGCCCGGATGGTGCATGAAAAGGCGCCAGGCAAACGGCGGCTCGTGCCACTGTTGGCCGGACTGCTTGCCATGATCATGGAAGTTGTCATCACCCGAACCGTGAAATTTCGCACTCCATGGCTTGAAATGCCGCTGCTCGTAGGAGGCTTCTCGCTCATCCTGATTGGCATTGTGATCGTCGGACCATGGCTGACCCTGCATGCGAGCCGGATAGGACTGCACTTCGCGCGCAGCGCGTCCGCGGTCATTGCCGCCAGCCGGATCCGCGGGACTCCCGTGGCGACGTTCCGGTCCGTCGCCGGGTTGGTCGTTGCCGTATTCGTGGTCTCAGTCTTCGCCGGCGCATCCAGCATCATCCAGACGGAAGCCGCGCCCGCCACCCGTCCAGGCCTCATTCAGCCCACAAGCCTTCATGCAACCATTGGCGCTGGACAGGCGCGTGCCGAGGTGGAACAAGTCGCCGACCGAGCCAAGGCGCTCCCCGGGATCCACAGTGCCACCATCGCCTACGCCCACTCTGCCATCGCCAAGGGAAGTGGCCCCGACCTGTACATTCAAGCTGGTGACGCTCCCGCCCTGGGATTTGAAAACATTCCTCAGGCCGACGTCCTGTCCCTGGACCTGTCATTCCTTTACCCATGGACAGCGCAACCGCTGACGCTGACTCCTGCGCCGGTCGATCGCCTTTCCGCACTCGTGCCTGCGGTGATGGTGGTAGGGACCGATGGGACGCCTGAGGCCATGGACCGAGCCAGGACTCTTCTGAACGGTTCGGGCATCACGGCGCAGCCCGCTTCCTCCGTCATGGACACCCAACTGCAGAGTCACACGCGTCTGATCCAGGGCCTCGCGGTACTCGCTTACCTCGGCATGTTTGTGGCCATCGCGGTTGCCGGGATGTCCTTGGCAGTCGCCACCGCATCAGCGGTCTTGGACAGGAAAAGGGTCCTCGGCCTCATGCGATTGATGGGGATGCCGGTGTCAGTCCTGCGCCGGATCATCGTCCGTGAGGCTGCAGTGCCGCTCGTGACCGTGTTGTTCCTCTCAATCGGGCTCGGATTTTTCGTCGCTTGGTTAATGGTCACCGGCATCAACGATAAGTACAGGGTGACCTGGCCCGCGCCCGACTACTTCGCCGCCCTGGGCCTGAGCCTGCTGCTGGCCCTCGTCGCAGTGACAGCAACGTTCAGCGTCGTCCGGGCACATACCGCGATAACCGCAACGCGCTTCGAATGAGGCAATCAACGAACGAACGCCGTCGAGCAGAATTTCTGCCTGACGGCGTTCGGCGTTAGTCCCGCTGTCCTGGCCCTACCCGCGGTTCGTACATCAAAGCTTGGCGATGATGTCCGCCAGGAGGCGCGAAATGCGTGCGGCCGCCGTCTGCCCCGCCTCGATGACTTCCTGGTGGCTCAGCGGTACCGGGCTGATGCCTGCGGCCAGGTTGGTCACGAGGGAGATGCCGAAGACCTCCATCCCGGCGTGCCGGCCAGCGATGGCTTCCAAAGCGGTGGACATGCCCACCAAATCCGCGCCGATTCGCTTGGCGTACTGGACTTCCGCCGGAGTCTCGTAGTGCGGACCGGTGAACTGGGCGTAGACGCCTTCGTCGAGCGTGGGATCCACTTCGCGGGCCAGGCCGCGGATGCGGGAGGAGTAAAGGTCCGTGAGGTCGACGAAGGTGGCGCCTTCCAGGGGTGAAGCCGCCGTGAGGTTGATGTGGTCACTGATCAGCACGGGAGTGCCGGGGGTCCAGGCTTCGTTCAGGCCGCCGCAGCCGTTGGTCACCACCAGAGTCTTGCATCCGGCGGCCGCGGCCGTGCGCACTCCGTGGACTACTGCGCGGACGCCTTTGCCTTCGTAGTAGTGGGTACGCGCGCCGAGGACAAGGGCCCGCTTGCCTTCCTTCGTCAGGACCGAGCGGATTGTGCCCACATGCCCTTCAACTGGGGGAGCGTTGAAGCCGGGAACTTCCGACGCAGTGAGCGTCGCCGTCGTTTCGCCTATGAGATCCGCCGCCGCGCCCCAGCCTGAGCCGAGCACGAGCGCGACGTCGTGGGATTCGACGCCGGTCTCCGCCGCGATGTAGTCGGCCGCAGCTTTGGCGGCCTCGAATGGGTCTGTGTTCATCAGCTCTGTGTTACTCACTGGTACAAACTACAGTGCTGCGCGCGCTGTTGAACAGGGCACTGGCGGGGACGGCAAGGGCCTCTACGGGCGTGCTCAGGTGGGGCTTAGTGGCAGGTCGGTCGGCATTAAGTGAGAATGGAACATTGTGACCATGCATCCTGACTTCAGCTCACCACGAATCGCGATCCTGGGCGGAGGTCCAGGCGGATATGAAGCGGCCATGGTCGCGGCGCACCTGGGAGCGCGGGTAACCCTCATCGAGCGCGCCGGCCTCGGCGGCTCAGCCGTCCTCACCGACGTCGTACCTTCCAAAACCCTGATCGCGACGGCGGATCTCATGACCCGCGTCGGCGAGGCGGGGGAGCTGGGAGTCAAGTTCGCCGTCGACGGCAGCGATGTCGCGCCGGGCATGCGCGCCGACCTCGGCCACATCAACGACCGGGTCATGCACCTCGCGCGGGAGCAGTCGGACGACATCCGGGTGGGCCTTGAGCACCTTGGCGTGGAGATCCTCATGGGCTCCGGAAAGCTCCTGGACAACCACACCATCGAGGTCATCACCTCGGACGGCATCAAGACGATCACGGCTGACGCCGTCCTTCTCGCCGTCGGTGCCCACCCCCGCGAACTGCCCACGGCAAAGCCCGACGGTGAGCGCATCCTGAACTGGGCACAGATCTACAACCTCGAGGAACTTCCGGAAGACCTGATCGTCGTCGGTTCCGGCGTTACCGGAGCCGAGTTCGCTTCGGCCTACAACGGCCTTGGCTCAAACGTCACCCTCATTTCGAGCCGCGACCAAGTGCTGCCCGGTTCGGACACGGACGCCGCCCAGGTCCTTGAAGGTGTCTTCAAGCGCCGCGGCGTGCGCGTTTTGTCCCGCTCACGCGCGGAGGCGGTTGAAAGGACCGAAGCCGGCGTGAAGGTGACGCTCGGCGACGGTTCGGTGGTGACCGGAAGCCACTGCCTCGTTTGCGTTGGCTCCATCCCGAACACGGCCGGAATCGGGCTGGAAGAGGCCGGCGTCGCTGTCACGGAGTCCGGCCACATCAAGGTCGACGGCGTCTCCCGCACCACCGCGCCGAACATCTACGCCGCTGGCGACTGCACCGGGATCCTGGCCCTCGCTTCGGTCGCGGCCATGCAGGGCCGCATTGCTGTTGCGCACTTCCTGGGCGATGCCGTCATGCCGATCAAGCTCCTCCAAGTGGCCTCCAACATCTTCACTTCACCGGAAATCGCCTCCGTGGGCGTCTCTGAGGCTGACCTTGAGTCGGGCAAATACCAGGGTGACGTGGTCATGCTGTCCCTGCTGAGCAACGCCCGCGCCAAGATGCGCAACACCAAGGATGGCTTCGTCAAGATCATCGCGCGCAAGGGTTCAGGCACGGTGATCGGCGGCGTCGTCATTGGCCCCAATGCCTCTGAACTCATCTACCCGATTGCCGTTGCCGTGAAACAGAAACTGCACGTCGACGACCTCGCGAGCACCTTTACGGTGTACCCGTCGCTGACCGGATCCATCTCGGAGGCCGCGCGACGCTTGCACGTTCATATGTAGGGCATGGCTCTGGTTGCCTAACGCCCTAGAACCTCGCTCAGCCTGTCGAGCGATTCCGGATGCGCGGCGATTTCCACCGCGCCTTCGTCCGTCAACACGGTAATTGCCTCGATTCCATAGACCTGGATGTACTTACGGTCCTTGCGGCTGACTTTTCGGCGCCCCGGTAGTAGATCCTGGACCTTGATCGTCGTCGCCCGTCCGGACGGCTCCAGGGTGTCGTACACCGCGGGCTGGAAATGGATAGACCCGGCGCTGGGCGTCGCGATCCCTTGGTTCCAGAGGCTGCTGAGAGAACCTGTCCGGGAGTCCGGATAGCGGATGTAGGCCATGATTTGGCCGTCTTCTTTGAGGCGGGCTCTGGCCTTACGTCTTTGCCGCATTCCGAACACTGCAAGAAGCCAGTAGCCCAATGTCCACACAATGGCGGTGATAACCGAGTCCGCTAGGCCGCGCCGTCCAACCGCCATCCAGACAGCTGTGGCGAACAAAAAGAAGAGAATATAGCCGACGGCCATGGCGAGATGGGGGTGCTGCCGGACCCATTTTTTCATGGGGCAATACTAGGTAAGCGCGCCACCATGCGACAGGGCCACGATGAGGTCCGCGGAACTGGATACCCTGCCTCAGGTGAAAACCTCCGCCTACCGGCGTGGTTCCGGGTTGCGGCTTGCCGGTTCTCGCCAATGCCGATTTTGGCCACACCTCGCCAATGCTCAGTTTCCCGATCGGCGGCGAGGCCGAGGTATATCGGTCGGTGAATCAAGCACTTTGAGGATCACGCGCCACTGACGACGGTGAAATCTGTATCTGGACTTACTCCCGGTAGATTTCCCGGCGGTGACCGGCCTGTACGACGACGATCACGAGTCGGCCGTCATCGATCCGGTAGAGCACTCGATAATCTCCCGTTCGGACCCGCCACTCGACCCGCCCTGCCAGCTTCTTGGCGCGAGGCGGCCGCGGTGTCTCAGCCAGCAACTCGATGGCGGCTTGGACCCGGCGGCGGCCCTCGGGGGGAAGCTTGCGCAGCTGCCGAAGGGCCGCTGGCAGGACCGTGATGTTGTAGCTCAAGTCAGGCCCAGATCGCGCTTGACGTCCTCCCAGGGGATCGGCGTCTGTCCAGTCTGTTCCATTTCTTCCCATGCCAGCTCGACGGCCCGGATGTCTTCTAGTTCCTCCGCGGCTTCGCGAAGGCGCTCCAGCTCGGCGGAATCGATTACTGCCGCGACCCGAATTCCGCGGCGCGTGAGGAATACCGGTTCGCGCTCGCGGTGTGCCGTGTCCACAATGGTTGCCAGATGATTCCTGGCTTCGGTGATAGCTATATCGGTCATGCACTCGATGCTACGGTAAATGCGGCAAAATGTACGGAACGTACAAGACTGCCGATAATGGGTGTGCGTTCCCGATCGGGCTCGGGCTATTTTGTCAGTGCCTCCTGGCAGAGTATTGCCATGGAAGCGATCGGACACCTCACTACCCGCCAGGGCGCCCCGCCCGGCGGCGGGTTCGCCGTCTTCCATAAGGCGCGCGAGCCGCGGATGGTGACGGCGGCCGGTCCGGCGACGGGTCAAATGCCGGGGATGCGACGGCTCGCTCTGTTGAATCCGCCCGAGGATCCCGCCGGGGATCGCGGGGTTGATCGCGCTGGTCCACAGCGGATTCTGGAGAGTGCTCTTACGGCATTGCGCTCCCTGGCGCGGACGGCGGTCGACGACATCGGGCCGCTGGGGTTGCCGGATTCCGCGGCGTTTGCCTCCGGCGTGGAGGAACTCTCCCGCACCCTGGACTACTTGCAGCTCGTCGCCGCGGGGCAGTTGCACCGGGTGCGGCAGCAGGAGCCGGCCGCCGGGATTGGCTGGACGACCGGCTGGGGAGCCGAAACGCGGGCGGACGGCTCCAGCGATGGTCCCGGCAGCCCCGAAATTGAAAGCGGAGCAGCCGAGGCGAGTGCCGACGTCGGGAACGGCAGTCTCGCCGCGACGTCGGCCGTCGCCGGGTTCCGGGAGTTCCGGAACACGGGCGAGCACCTGCGCTCTCTTTTGCGGATCAGCGCGGCCGAGGCCCGCCGCCGTTTGGCCCTAGCGGAGAATCTGCTGCCCGGCCGTTCACTTACAGGGCAAAGGATCCAGCCGCGGTACGGGGAGGTGGCCGCGGCGTTGGCTTGCGGGAGCATCGCTTCCCGGCCTGCCACCACGATTACGATGGCCCTGGAACGTGTCCGGCCTCTGTGCAGCTCCGAGACAGCTGCGGACATGGAACACGCGTTGACCATGACGGCGGCCGAAAACGACGCCGATTTCCTCGCCAGGATCGCGCGCCGCTGGACCGACGCCGTTGACCAGGACGGTGCCGAGCCCAGCGAGGAAGCCTTACGCCACCTCCAGGGCGCTTTCCTCCGGAAACCCAAACACGGGCTGCAGCATCTTGAAATCTTCGCCACCCAGGACCAATACGAGCACCTGCTCACGGTCATGAACACCGCCACCAATCCCCGGAGCTGCGCGTCCCCCGTGCCCGGTCCCGGGGACGACCAGGTGGACGCGGGCGGTGGAAGCGGGCCAGCAAACGCTCCGGTGGAGGATATGCCGGTCGGTTCGCACGGGGATGCCGCGTTCCTGGACCGCCGCACGAGGGCGCAGAAACTTCTGGACGGGTTGCTGGGCGCCTGCAAGATTGCCCTCGCCACCGGGACGCTGCCCTCAGCCGGAGGGCAGCGTCCCCAGATCATGGCCACCATCGATCACCGGGAGCTCCTGGCTTCGGTGAAGGAAGCCGGGCAGCTCACCTTCCTGGGCCAATCCGGACATGCCGGGGGCGCCGACGGGTCGCAACAGGGCACGGGGAGCTTTACGTTCACTGGTCCGGTCCCGGCGGCCACGTTGCGGAAGATCGCCTGCGATGCGGACATCATTCCCGTGGTCCTGGGCGGGCAAGGCCAGGTCCTGGACATCGGCCGGGCCTCCAGGATATTCCCCGCTCACATCCGTAAAGCCATCACCGCCCGGGACAAAGGCTGCGCGTTTCCTTCGTGCACGATGCCTGCCCCGTGGTGCGAAGCCCACCACATCACGTACTGGTCCCGGGGTGGACCAAGCAGCGCCGACAATGGTGTCCTGCTCTGCAGCCATCACCACCACCTGATCCACAAGGAAGAGTGGCACATCCAGGTCCAGGCAGGCGTGCCCTGGTTCATCCCGCCGCCCCATATCGACCCAGGGCAGAAACCACGCAAGAACCGTTACTTCCAGTCAAGCGGATAAAGTACGGTTTTATGTTCCAGCAGCCGCAGCTTGCCCCACAAGCTGCCATTCGGATTTGGGGACCGCAAATAGCTCGCGGATACTCTGCCATCACCCGGTCGCTCTGTTATGGCACCCATAGGCGTGCTGGTGTCCGTGTCGACACCACCTAAGTTCAGTGCGCGTGAGCAGGCGTCCTTCTCGCGGAGTTCGTCGGCCAGCGCCAATATGTTGACAGTGGACCTTCCCAGACGGTCCACTGTGGTGATTACCAAAGCGTCGCCGTCGTGCGAGGCCCCAAAGCCTTGTCTAGTTCCAACTGCGATGCCATGGTCACGCTGACCCCGTGATTCATGTACAGATCATCTCGCCGCGCACCAGCAGCGAGGAGGACGGTCTCTTGCTTGTTGGTGTTCTGTGCCTTGATAGAAACTCGGGCATATCAAATGAGCTTTCCCACGTGCTCTCAACGTTTCTCGAAACAGTGTTTATTAAGATCTGCTTGCGAGACATGCCAACGAGACACTCTGAAGGCGTGTTTGCGCGACGGATATGTCCCTTAACCGAAGTGTCTTAAAACTCTTGGGTTACGAGACAGCAAAAGAGCGCAGGGGCTGGCTGATCGTCGCTTTTTCATATCTGGATCCGACATTTCCCCAAGGATATACCGGCCACGTAGTGTGGTACTCGCGCCCGTCGAAACGCCGGTGAGTCATCAATGCACTGCAGAACAATGAAGTTGGGGAACATGAAACGATACCTCTCTGCCGTCCTGGCAGCCACACTCGTCGCCGGCCTTACTGCCTGCGGGGGAGGGGTGTCGCAAGCCTCATCCTCAAGTGGATCAGCCAGCTCATCCTCAAGTGGATCGGCCAGCCCGTCGGCGTCGCCGACTAAGACCTCCCGTCCGGTCCCAGATGTTGCAGGCAAGACCTTCGCGGAGGCCTACAAAGTCCTGAGCGCCGCTGGCTTCTACGGTAGCGCCTACGGCAAAGATGGAAAGAAGTGGACCCACACCACTCCGGACGCATCCATCGTCGTGGTCTCAACCAATCCGGCAGCAGGGACAGTCTCGGCCACCGAAGACATCGAGATCCACGTCGGCATCACCGAGGCTGAGCACGCCGCAGTAGCGAAGGCCGCAGCTGATGCCAAGAAGGCCGCTGCAGACGCCGCCGCGAAAGCTGCCGCGGCACCAAAGGTCCCGACCGAATACAGCTCCGCTCTGAGCAAGGCGGGGTCATATTCGAGGAACATGCACATGAGCAAGGCTGGCATCTACGATCAGCTCACCTCGCAGTACGGTGAAAAGTTCTCCCCTGAGGCAGCGCAGTATGCGGTCGATAACCTCAAGACAGACTACAACGCCAACGCCCTGGCGAAGGCCAAGAGCTACCAGTCGAGCATGTCGATGTCACCGGCAGCCATCTACGACCAGCTGGTCAGCCAGTACGGCGAGAAGTTCACGCCGGAGGAAGCCAACTACGCTGTGCAGAACCTGAACTAGAAAGCTCCAGACGGAAGGGGCTCCCCTTGGGGCCCTTTGCCGTGTGCCGATCTGAGCGTGGCACCCAAGGCGCCATGAAGTGCGCCAAGCCGCGACGTAGCGCTGTGCTAAGCGGATTGCTCCCGCAGAGTGTGCGCAATGCCTACGAAGCAGAAGCGGGAAGGGTGGGGGTGACCCCCGCCTCACGCCGACGCTTCCCCGGTGGTGATAGCGCCTCCCGTTGCGTACGGGATGGAACATTCCGCGGCGGAAAACTAGGACTGGACCCGGGCGCGATGCTGCAGGCGAGGCTCCACCGGCGGAAGTTTCAGGTGACCAACGTCCTCAAGCTGCGCCCGGTTCCCATCCCTGCCGAACGGCGTCTCTTTGCCATAGGGAAGGCCGCTTTGCATAGCCCACACACCGAGTCGGTTTACCAGTGCTGGTGAGGTTCGGCAGGCACCATGAAGTGCCTCCACGCGGGATCGGTCCCTGGACCTCCGGACGGTATTTTAGGGCCGTCGTACTCCCAGCGATCGTTTGGAGCCTCGCTGGCTCCAATGCCGAATACCCATCCGGTGATCGTCTTCCGCCACGCCCACCACTGTTGCCCGTCGTCGGCAACGTGCATAGTGATGACTGCCCCCTCGGGCAGTCCCTTCTTGGCAAAGGTGGCAGGGCCAAGCATGTCGAGTAGGTCCTCCCTGTAGCGGCCCGTTTGACGATAGTGCCGTGCGTGGCATAGGTGCAGATAGCTGAGCGAGTCTCTTATTTCGGCAAACTCCCGTTGGTCAAGCTGTTGCCCTGATTCGTCTACACCATGCAATCCGGCGTTATCCAGTAACCGCTGCTTTTTATCGATTACTTCCTGGAGGCGGGCGGCCTCTGCCGCCTGCCCATGGTCGAAGAAGGCTTTGCCTTCCGCCAGCGTGGTTGCCCTTGCCATGTTCATCCGTGTTCGCGGCGTAACCGCACTTAGCTTCCTGACGCTAAACCCTGTCCTGATTGCCAGGGCCAGCAAGGCCTTGCCCACAGAGGTTCCCGCGGGAACGGTGGCACGCATGTTCGCCGCCGCTGAATCGTATGCGGCGTACAGCGTGAGCCCGTACATGAACGGCAGAAATGCTGCCGTCATTCCTATGGGAAGCAGGAACTTCTTTGCCTCAGCCACGAAGTTGATGTTCGACCACTGGCTACTGATCTCGCTAATGCTGTGAACAACAACAATGATCACAAGGACCCCAACGAGGACATTCAGCACCCGCCGAAAGGGGATGTGCTCCGGCTTGAGGGCTGCGACTGCGGCCGGGAGCCCGAATATCACGAAGCCGCCTTGAAGGAATACCTCCTCCACAAGTGAAAACGGGTACATGTCCACTAGGAACTGGACGACCACGGGGGCCGCCACGGCTTCCGCAGCCAGCTTGCGGAAGTAACCCCGCTCCTTCATTGCCCGTGGCACACGAAGGAAATTAACAACTGCTGTGGTCAAGAACCACACAATGGTTGGAGTGACCAGCGTTGCGTCCCAGACGCCGAGGTGCATAAGTACGGTAATCACACCAGCGGTGTACGCGACCATTAGCATGAAGGGCACAAAGATGCGGTGCCCGAAGAAGATCTTCAGGAGGCCTGGGACCGACCTTCGCGAAGCTGGGATCAGCAGCACTACGACTACGAAGATCGCCAGCCAAATGACAATAGCCCACTCACGATTGTTGACTTCCACGGACCAACATTAGCGGCGGCGTCCGACAGAACGATTTTGAATAGCGCCTGAATAAGTCTCGGGCCTTCCCGAGTTCAACGCACCCTACGCCGCAACCCCCTGAAAGTGCTTTTCAATAAGCCCCTTGATGTCCCCGTGGCACCCGCCGCACCCTGTCCCCGCGCGGGTCGCTTTGGAAACCTCCGGCACGGAGGAGCAGCCATCCAGCACGGCTTCCTCGATGCTCGCACCGCTGACACCCGCGCAGCGGCAAACTGTGCGCTGCGGATCATCATTCGATGCAGAAGAATCGAGCTGGTCCGGACCGTCCAGCCGCAGCAGAAGTGAACGGTCTGCCGGAAGTTCGGAGCCGCGCTCGAAGAGCATCACGAGTTCCGCGGCCGTGCGCGGCATGCCTACAGCCACGAGTCCCTCGAGTGCGCCGCCGCGCGTCGTCATCTTGACGTAGCGGCCGTGTTCCGGATCGGCCCATTGGGCAACCTGCCGCCGCGGCCTGCCATCGGCAACCCCCACGCTGAGAAGCTCGTCATCCCAGGGTTCGGCGCTGTTGTCGCCGGCGACCGCGAGGTTGATGCCGCGTGCCTTCAGGACTACGACGCCGGGCTTCTCCTGCGGCAGCGGGGCCAAGGTATCGGCCGCGTCCTGGCCGCCCTCGGCCAGGAGGATCAGGTATTCAGCAAGCCACTCCGCCTGGCGCCAGCCCGGACCCACCAGGCCGGAAGGACCCTGCGCGGTGCGGCATTCGGCGCACTCGGCATCGGCGCAGCGGACTTCGGCGCAGTCGCCGATCGCGAACATGTGCGGCTCGTGATAGGTCCGCAGGTGGTGATCCACCAGGATGCCGGTTGCCGCGGGGAGCCCACAGCCTTCGGCCAGCTCGATCCGCGGACGAACGCCGCAGGAAAGGACAAGAAGGTCGCCCTCAATCCTTGATCCATCGCTGAGCACCAGGGCGGAAAACATGCCGTGGGGACCATTGTGCTCAACCGCCGTGGAGCGGGCATTTCCCACCATGGTGATCCCGCTGTTTCGCAGGCTCGCCGCGAGGACGGCCCCACCTCCGCGGTCGATATTGCGGCCCAGGGGGAAGGAACCGTTGTGCACCACCGTGGTCAAGGCGCCTTCCTCTGCAGCGGCAAGGGCCGTTTCAAGACCGAGCACACCGCCGCCGAGGACGATCACGCGCTTGCCGGCAGTGACGGCGTCGCGCAATTGCGCGGCATCGCTGAGGTCGCGGAGGGCTGTCACCCCCGGTGGAAGCACCGGGTGTGAAGGATCGGGGTTGATGCCAGTGAGGTTCGGAATAACGGGCCTCGAACCGGTGGCGAACACCAAGCGATCGTAGCCGGGCGTGGTCCCGTCCGAAAGGACCACCTGCTGGCGCGCGCGGTCGATGCGTTTGACGGTGACGCCCAGCCGCACCTCGACACCGGCGGCGGCCAGATCGCCAGCGTCCGCCATCGCGAGTGTTTCCGCGGTGGTCCGCCCCACGCCGAGTTCCGCCACCATGACGCGGTTGTAAGCGGCGTCGGCTTCCTGCCCGACGACGAGCAACTGGAGAAGGCCACTGCGCACGACCGGCAACAACTCCTCCACCAGCCGGGCCGCGACCGGTCCGAATCCGACCACCACAATGCGCTCGCTCACGATGCCTCCTTGACCTGCATTGACAAGCCGGCCGCCGCTGGCACAGCTGCAGAGAGCACAGCCGTCTGGGCAGCCAACGCCGATTCGAGATTTGGTAATGCGACCTTCCGGACCCAGACCGTGCTGGTCTTGAACTCCGGCATTCCGGAAATAGGATCCGTGACCGCCTCAGTGAGACGGTTGGCGCTTCCCGGCCCAGGGAAATGGAAAGGCAGGAAGACCGTGTCCGTCCGGATGCTGTTGCTGAGCTCCACCTTGCACAGGACCTCTCCGCGTTCGTTGGAGACCCGGACAAAGTCGCCGCTGGAGATGTCCCTCACGGCGGCCGTCGCGGGGTGGATCTGCAGGAGCGCCTCCGGCTGCGCTGCCGCGAGTTCGGCCACGCGGCGGGTCTGGGCGCCCGATTGGTAATGTTCCAGCAATCGTCCGGTGACGAGGGTCAGCGGATCCGGATCGGAGCCGACGACGGCGGATCGCCGGGACCGCTTCTGCGGTGCCACCGGGACCATCACCGCGCGTCCACCGGCGTGAGCGAAGCTATCGAGGAAGAGCCGCGGCGTTCCCGAACTGCCGGTGGGATAGGGCCAATAGGCGGCTTCTCCGCTATCAAGCATGGCGTAGTTGATTCCGGAGTAGTCGGCCAGGCCGCCCGCCGAGGCGAGCCGGAGCTCCTCGAAGACGGTCTCAGGATCATCGCTGAATGTGGACGGTGCGTCGAGGGATTCGGCGAGCCGGGCCATGAGCCACAATTCGCTGCGGACGCCCGGCGGAGGAGTGAGCGCCTTCCGGCGCCGGAGCACGCGGCCCTCGAGGTTGGTCAGGGTGCCTTCTTCCTCGGCCCATTGGGTAACAGGGAGGACGAGGTCGGCTTCCAGTGCGGTCTCGGACATGAAGAAATCGGAGACAACCAGGAAATCCAGGCTGCGAAGGCCCTCTATCACCGCACCGGCGTCGGGGGCTGACACCGCCACGTTGGCGCCGTGCACGAAAAGGCAACGGACGCCGTCGGGCTGTCCCAAAGACTTCAACAGCTCCACTGCCGGCAGTCCGGGGCCGGGAATGAGGCTTTCGTCCACGCCCCACACCTTGGCGACGTGGGCGCGGGCGGCGGGATCGGTGATCTTGCGGTAACCGGGAAGCTGGTCGGCCTTCTGCCCGTGCTCGCGGCCACCTTGGCCGTTGCCTTGGCCTGTCAGCGTGCCATAGCCGCTGTGGGATGAGCCCGGCAGGCCGAGAAGGAGGCTGAGGTTGATCGCGGCCGTGGCGGTGTCGGTGCCATCGACGTGCTGCTCGACTCCGCGCCCGGTCAGGATGTAGCTGCCGCCGCGCCGGGCGCCGTCGGCGAGGCGGCGGGCGGTGTCCCGGATAAGCGTCGCGGGCACGCCGGTGATCGACTGGACCCGCTCCGGCCAGAAGCCGGCGAGGCTACGAACGATCGCCGGGTACCCGGTGGTGCGGTCCTGGAGGTATCCGGTGTCGGCAAGGCCTTCGTGGACCACTACGTGGGAGATACCCAACAGCAGGGCGAGGTCGGTTCCCGGGGTCGGCTGCAAGTGGATGCCGCCGCCGTCGCGGGTGAATGCGGCCGTCGCGGAACGGCGGGGATCGGCCACGATCAACCCGCCGGAATCGCGCGCGCCCTGGAGGTGCTGGACGAACGGGGGCATAGTCTCGGCGACATTGGAGCCGAGAAGGAAAATAACGCTCGCCGAATCAAGGTCCTCTACGGGGAACGGGAGGCCGCGGTCCACGCCGAATGCGCGGTTTCCGGCTGCCGCGGCGGAGGACATGCAGAAACGTCCGTTGTAGTCGATGCGCGAGGTTCCCAGCGCGAGGCGGGCAAACTTGCCTAACTGGTAGGCCTTCTCATTGGTGAGTCCGCCGCCGCCGAACACGCCGACGGCGTCGGGGCCGTATTGCTCGCGGGTCTGCTTGACGGCTCCGGTGACCAGCATGAGTGCCTGGTCCCACGTGACCGGCCGGTGGACGCCGTCGGACCCTTTGAGCATGGGTTCGGTGACGCGCCCGGTGTGGTTCAACAACGACGCCGATGTCCAGCCCTTGCGGCACAGCCCGCCCCGGTTGGTGGGGAAGTCGCGGCCGGATACTTCCAGCGGGGGAAGTGCTTTTGCTGCGGGAGCGGGGTCTGACCCCGGCTGTGCAACCCCCAACCCCGGCTGCGCTGTGGGCGCTGCCGGGGTCAGGGTCATGGCGCACTGCAGCGCACAATACGGGCAGTGGGTGTTGGCGCCATTGGGCATATTAGATGTGTCCCATCGCGTTGCGGTTGGCCTTCCGGAGGTAGCAGACCCAGCAGACGATGAGCATCAGCACGTACGCGCCGACGAAGCCATAGAACGCGGGGGTGTAGGAGCCCGAAGCGCTGGATGCGTTGAGCACCTGGGGGATGACGAATCCGCCGTAGGCTCCGATCGCCGAGATCAGGCCGAGGGAGGAAGACGCGAGGCGTGCCGTGCTGGCGGCGCTGGCCCCGGAGCGTGCGGCCCGGCTGGACGTGGCGAAGATGACCGGAATCATGCGGTAGGTGGCGCCGTTTCCAAAGCCGCTTGCCGTGAACAGGAAGAGGAACAGGACCAGGAAGAGCCAGAAGTTCTTGAGCGGAAGAGTCCAGATCATGGTCAAGGTGATGATGGCCATCGCCGCGAACGCCGTGACGGTCATCCGGGCTCCGCCCATGCGGTCGGCCATGCGTCCACCGTAAGGCCGGGCAAGGGATCCGACCAGCGGGCCGAGGAAGGCGAGCGAGAGGGCAACTGCGCCGAGGTGCATGGAGGAGAAGGCCGGGAAGTAGTCCTTGATGAGCTTGGGGAAGACTCCGGAGAAGCCGATGAACGAGCCGAAGGTGCCGATGTACAGGAAAGCCATGATCCACAGATGCGGTTCCTTCAGCGCGGCGATCGAGCCTGCAACGTCACCCTTGGCGCTCGTGAGGTTGTTCATGTACTTCCATGCGCCGAACGCGGCGACAAGGATGAGGGGAATCCAGATGAGGCCGGCCATGGGCAGGTTGACGGTGCCGGCGGCCAGCAGGGTAACGGCGATCGGGACGACGAGCTGAGCGACGGCGGCACCGAGGTTGCCGCCCGCGGCGTTCAGGCCCAGCGCCCAGCCCTTTTCACGGGCAGGGTAGAAGAAGGTGATGTTTGCCATCGAGCTGGCGAAGTTGCCTCCACCGAAGCCTGCAAGGCCTGCTACCAGCAACATGACGCCGAACGGCGTGCCGGGGGTTGAGACACAGAGGGCGAGGCCCGCCGTCGGGATCAGCAGCAGGAGGGCCGAGACGATGGTCCAGTTGCGGCCGCCGAACTTCGGGACCATGAACGTATAGGGGATGCGCAGTGTGGCACCGACCAGGCTGGGGATCGAGATGAGCCAGAAGATTTGGTTGGTGTCGAACTTGAAGCCTGCGGCCGGGAGCTGGACGACGACGATCGACCAGAGCTGCCAGACGACGAAGCCGAGGAACTCGGCGAAGATGGACCAGTACAGGTTGCGCTTGGCGATGGAACGGCCGGCAGCTTCCCATTGTTCCTTGTTCTCTGCATCCCAGTTGGCTATCCAGCGGCCAGGGCGGTGTTCAAGCTCGGGGACGAGGGCGGTGGGCGCCTGTTCGTTGGTGAGGATTTCGGTGCTTCGGTCAACTGTCACGGAGTGCCTCCTTTGTGGGGACGTTGTCCTTTCACGTTAGGGACGGCGCGTTTCGCGGACCGTCGCGGTTTGTAAACGTGCTGTGACATTCACCTATCGGAGGGGGTCACCGGTGCGTGAGGCGACGGTGAGGTTGTGTGGCGCAGACCACAGAGTGAGACTTTCCGGAGCGTCCGCATATTGGACTTGATTGTCCATTTGTTGGATAGCGGGAACTATTATTGAACTCTCAATAATCTTTGCCGGCAGGCCAGGAACGCCGGGCCGGCGTGAACGAAAGCAACCATTACATGTCTTCCATCGCTGAATCCAAGGAAAGCGAGTCAGTCAAGCCGGTCAACCCGCGGGGACGCGTGATCTTCGCCAGCCTCATCGGCACGTCCATCGAGTTCTACGATTTCTACGTCTATGCCACCGCAGCAGTGCTCGTCTTTCCCAAGCTGTTCTTCCCCACGGCGGACGAGACCACCCAGCTGCTGAGCTCCTTTGCGGTGTTCGGTGTCGCCTTCGTCGCCCGTCCGCTCGGCTCCATCATTTTCGGCCACTTCGGTGACAAGTTCGGTCGCAAGGGAACCCTGGTTGCGTCCCTCCTGACCATGGGTATCGCTACGTTCCTGATCGGTTGCCTGCCCACGGCGCAGGTCCCCGGCTGGACCTTCCTGGCCCCCACGTTGCTGGTCGTCCTCCGTTTCGCCCAAGGCCTGGCCCTTGGTGGCGAGTGGAGCGGTGCCGCGCTGCTCGCAACGGAAAACGCGCCGGCCAACAAGCGCGCCATCTATGGAACATTTCCGCAGATGGGTGCACCGATCGGCTTCATCCTGGCCAACATCATCTTCCTGGTCTTCAGCTACACCTTGACGCCCGAGGCCTTCACCGCCTGGGGCTGGCGCGTGCCGTTCCTGCTCAGCGCCGTCATGGTGATCCTTGGCCTCTATGTGCGCCTCAAGCTCATTGAAACTCCCGCCTTCACCAAGGTGCTGGAGTCGAACGAAGTAGCCAAGCTGCCCATCGGCCGCGTGTTCAAGACAAGCTGGCGCCCGCTGATCCTCGGCACCTTCATCATGCTTGCTACGTATGTGCTGTTCTACCTGATGACCACGTTCACGCTGACCTACGGCACCAAGCCCACCCTGGCAGGCGCTCAAGCTGCAGCGGTGAAGGCCGGAAAGCCCATGACCGACGCGGCCGCAGCTGCGTTCGTCCCTGGCCTGGGCTTCAGCCGGAACGACTTCCTCTGGATGCTGATTGCCGGCGTCGTCTTCTTCGGCATTTTCACGCTGGTGGCCGGTCCGCTGGCCGAAAAGTATGGTCGCCGCAAGATGCTTCTGGCGGTCACCGCGGGAATCCTGGTGTTCGGCTTGCTGTTCGTGCCGCTGTTCAGCGGCGGCTTCGTAGGCACCATGGCGTTGCTGATCCTCGGATTCTCGCTGATGGGCCTCACCTTCGGCCCCATGGGTGCACTGCTTCCGGAACTGTTCCCCACCAACGTCCGCTACACGGGATCCGCCGTCAGCTACAACATGTCCAGCATCCTCGGCGCGGCCGTGGCTCCGTTCATCGCGGTCTGGCTCTGGGAATCGGCCAAGGGAAGCACGGTCCTGGTGGGTATCTACCTGAGCGCCATGGCGGTCCTGACGCTCGTGGCCCTGTTCCTGTCCAAGGAAACCAAGGACACGGACTACGAGAACAACGTCGCTTGATCCTGTATTTACAGACTCGCGCAAATGGCTCCGGCCCCGCACCAATGGTGCGGGGCCGGAGCCATTTGCGCTGCTTGGTCTTCGATCGTCTCAGTCTTCGATCGTCGCGATGACCGCACCTGCGGAGACGGTTTCGCCTGCCTTGGCCACCAGGCCGTGGATGGTGCCGGCCTTGTGGGCGGTAAGGGGCTGTTCCATCTTCATGGCTTCGAGGACCACGATCAGATCGCCTTCGGCAACCAGATCGCCGGCGGCTACTGCCACTTTGACGATGGTGCCCTGCATCGGCGAAGTGAGGGCGTTGCCGCCCGCTACAGCAGCTGTGGCGCCCGCCGAGCGGGAACGCTTCTTGACCTTCGCGCCCTTGGTGCCCGTGCTGGCAACCGAGGAAACCGAGCCGAGAGTCGCGGGAAGGACGACTTCCAGCCGCTTGCCGCCAACCTCGACGACGACGCGCTGGCGCTCACCGGCGTCGGCGGCTTCTGTTCCGGTTCCGGTAGGCGTCCACGCGGGGATGTTGTTGACGAACTCGGTCTCGATCCAGCGCGTGTGCACCTTGAACGGGCCTTCGGCCGGAGCGAATGCGGGATCGGTCACCACTGCGAGGTCGAAGGGAATGACGGTGGGGATGCCTTCAACCACCATTTCCTCAAGGGCGCGGCGGGAACGCTGGAGGGCCTGTTCGCGGCTGGCGCCGGTGACGATCAGCTTGGACAGCATGGAATCGAAGTTCCCGCTGATGACGTCGCCCTGCTCGATGCCGGAATCGATGCGGACGCCCGGGCCCGTCGGGTTCTTCAGGGTGCTGACGGTCCCCGGTGCAGGCATGAAGTTGCGGCCCGGGTCTTCGCCGGTGATGCGGAATTCAAAGGAGTGGCCGCGGACCTCAGGATCGCCATAGCCGAGCTTTTCGCCGCGGGCGATGCGGAACTGCTCGCGGACCAGGTCCAGGCCCGTGACTTCCTCTGATACACAGTGCTCCACTTGAAGTCGTGTATTGACCTCAAGGAAGGAGATGATGCCGTCCTGGCCCACGAGGAATTCGCACGTTCCTGCGCCCAGGTAGCCGGCTTCTTTCAGGATGGCCTTGGAAGACTCGTACAGCCGCTCGTTCTGCTCGGAGCTCAGGAACGGCGCCGGGGCTTCTTCAACGAGTTTCTGGTTGCGGCGCTGGAGGGAGCAGTCGCGGGTGGAGACAACAACGACGTTTCCATAGGCGTCGGCGAGGCACTGGGTCTCGACGTGGCGCGGGGAATCAAGGAAGCGCTCGATGAAGCACTCGCCGCGGCCGAAGGCGGCAATGGCTTCGCGCACTGCGGACTCGAAAAGCTCCGGGATTTCCTCGATGGTGCGGGCCACCTTGATACCGCGGCCGCCGCCACCGTAGGCAGCCTTGATGGCGACCGGGAGCCCGAACTCCTGCGCGAAGGCCAGGATCTCGTCAGCGGATTCCACGGGATCGGCCGTGCCGGGAACCAGGGGAGCGCCGACCTTTTCGGCGATGTGGCGGGCCTGCACCTTGTCGCCCAGCGCGGAGATGGCCTCCGGGGACGGGCCGATCCAGGTGATGCCGGCGTCGATGACCTTGGCGGCAAACTCGGCGTTCTCGGCGAGGAAGCCATAACCGGGGTGGATGGCGTCCGCACCGGACTGCTTGGCCACCTCGATCAACTTGTCCATCAGGAGGTACGACTCAGCAGCAGTGTTGCCGCCCAGCGCGTATGCCTCATCTGCCAGCCGGACGTGCAGGGCGTCGCGATCGGGGTCTGCATAGACGGCCACGGAAGCGATGCCTTCGTCCCGGGCTGCGCGGATAATGCGGACCGCGATTTCGCCTCGGTTGGCGATCAAGACCTTGGTGAGAGGGCTGGAAATGGGCTGCGCCGGATTAGCTGACAAGTTGACTCCTTCTGTCCTTCAGGGAGCCTAGCGTGATTTTGAGGGTTCCGCCCATATTGATGGGGGAATCCGTGTGTGAGACGGCCTGTATTTGTAGGGTTGCTACAAAGGCGGGAAACCGGCAGGTGGGCCGGCGCCCCGGACGGTCCTTATTCGATGCTCGCTTCGGAGCCGTTTTGGGTCCAGAGTTCGGTGATTCCCACGTTCGCTTGCCCGAGCAGATCGCGGAGGGTGGAGATGGAGAGTCCGACGACGGCGTGCGGGTCGCCGTCGACCTTGCGGATGAAGGCCCCGCCCAAGCCGTCGATCGTAAACGAACCGGCGCAGTGCAGGGGCTCGCCGGTTGCAATATAGGCGTCGATGTCTTTCTCGCTCATCTCGGCAAAGTGGACTTCTGCGCTGGACACGGCGCCGACTGTTGCTCCGGTGCCGACGGCCGTCTCGCCGTCGTTAACGTCCGCTGCGGTTTCGCGGCAGTCCACGAGCCAGTGCCCGGTGTGAAGTACGCCTTTGGAGCCGCTCATGCGAAGCATCCGTTCCTTGGCCACGTCCACCGTGTATGGCTTCCCGTGCGATTCGCCGTCGAACTCGAACACGGAATCGCAGCCGATCACCAAGGCCCCCTCGGCCTCAGGAAGGGACGCGACGGCCTCGGCCTTGGCACGGGCCAGGAGGAGCGCGGTGTCATGCGCGTCGGTCACCCCGTACCTGGCTTGCACGGCGTCCTCGTCCACGTCCGAGACGAGCACCTCGTGGTGGATGCCGGCCTCCGTGAGGAGCTTGGTGCGGGCGGGGGACTGGGAAGCCAGGATCAATCGGGTCACGGCTCAAGCGTAGTACGCCCGACTTCCCCCCGACGCTCGCTCACGTATGTGGGTGTTTGGCCGGACGCTCGCTCACGTATGCCGCCCAGGTGGACATGCTCCTTGAACATAGGTGAGCGGGCGTTTGGGGAAAGGGCGCTATAGGTGAGCGGGCGTTTGGGGAAAGGGCGCTATAGGTGAGCGGGCGTTTGGGGAAAGGGCGCTATAGGTGAGCGGGCGTCGGGGGAAAGGGCGCTATAGGTGAGCGGGCGTCGGTTCTGGGCCCAGAACCGAGCCCACCGCAGCACGGAAATGGGGCGCAGCA